>CAIQQL010000001.1 GCA_903873955.1 uncultured archaeon
GGCAAGACGCAGTATCCAGCTGCTACTGAGCTTCTTATTACCGCCGATTGCAGAGGAAGTAACGGATATAGAGTGAGATTATGGAAGGTGGAGCTGAATAATCTTGCCGATGAAACTGGCTTAAAAATACATGTAAGACATTTTCCTCCAGGGACGAGTAAGTGGAACAAAATTGAACATCGACTATTTAGCTACATTTCTAAGAATTGGAGAGGCAAACCATTGATATCAAGGGAAGTCGTTGTAAACCTCATTTCCAATACCAAAACGAGCAGGGGGCTGAAAGTCATGGCGGTATTGGACGAAAATGACTACCAAAAAGGGAAGGGTGATGAAATTTCAGATACGGAAATCGCCTCCATAAATATATGTGGTGATGATTTTCATCCTGAATGGAATTATACAATAAGTCCAAGGAAAAAAAACACTCAGGATATATCGTGAAAGATATTTTGCGTTTTGATTTATCCTAAAGACTTATCTTGGATTCTGTTTTTAGGAATATTGCTTAGTTTGTTTTTTTACAGTCCCTAAGGTGTTGGAGGTCAAGTGAATTTTCGTGCAATTTCCCTGACGGTAAGGGATTTTTGGCGCTGTCTAGCACGGTTGGGAGGGTTCAATACTGCTCGCTAAAATCTGGATAAATGTTGTCAAATAAGCGCAAAACGCGTAGATTTAGAATCATGAAAATTTCTATTGGAAAAGCAGCGGAAGAGTTTGGGGTATCAAAAGAAACTCTGCGGCGATGGGAAAGATCAGGCAAGATTGTGTCTGAAAGAACCCCTAAAGGGCACCGACGCTATGACCTTGCTCGAATTCGTGGATTAGTGCCAAGGAAACCCCATGGAGCTGACGCCCACAAATATGCATGAAAATGGGGCGAATCTTAAGACTAAAGCCCCAGCGTTGCCCATAAGAACACCGAAAGGAAGCAACGATCTCGTATAGCTACCCCTGCCGTAGTTACTTAGGAATTGTCTCTTTTAACCTTTTTCTCCCACTAATTGAACACAGATTCGACACTAAACAAGGGAAACGCGGCCACTAGTTTTGACAACATGGCCACCGTTGTGTTGCACCCCCGCTCAAGGCGCTGATAGCTGAAGATATTTTTCATGCCCAACTTTTTCGCTGCTTCTTCCTGTGTCATTCCCTTCTTTATCCTGTTATATCTAAGCCAGAAGCCCAAGGCCACCTGGGGATCGACTTTGATCTCAGCGATCGAATGAGAGGGCTTATATGACTCATCAGGCAGGGGAGCGAGGTAGTGTGAGCTTTCTGGTTCCTGTATGGCCGTATTAAGTGCGTCTCCCATATTCACAGTCAGCTCTCCCCTGGAATCAGCTTGGGTTATGCAGCCTGGTATTTCCAAGCATTCAGCCCAGAAGCCATCTGCTTCTTTGTGGATTTTGAAGTGGTATTTCATTTTGAGGCCTCCAATTGCTTCAACAGGGCTCTCTCCGTCCCTTTCTTTAGCTCTCTATGGTTGGGGACAATGGTCATCTTACCATATTTCCTGAGCTTGATGTGAGACCCCTTGCCCTGTCCCTTCACGATCTCGAATCCAGCTTTTTCGAAAAGCTTTACCATTTCTTTCCCGCTTAGTGGCATACGAGATCCTTTCTGTTAGTTTTATATTACCAAACATCTTTGGTATTGTTAATCTTGGATTCTCAGAGCCATTGTTCATACGATGTTGTCGTAGAGATATTA
>CAIQQL010000002.1 GCA_903873955.1 uncultured archaeon
TCTTGGAACCTAGCCTAATGCTTCTGATCTCTTTTTCAACTACCTTCTTTACCTTTTCGATATTCGACCCGTAGGAAACACTGAAGTTTATAGTCACTCTCGATTTTGGTTCGGGTAGTGCCACATTCTGTATCTTGCTGTCTGCCATTTTACTGTTTGGAATTATGATGAGCTCATTGTCTGCAGTCCTGATTTTTGTGCTTCTAAAACCAATTTTTTCAATCTTTCCACGAGTGTCTGAATCTAGATAGACCAAGTCCCCAACTTTTACTGTTTTATCAAGAATCAATGCGATCCCTCCAAAGACATTGCTCAATGTGGGTTGCAGTGCAAGAGCGACTGCAAGTCCCGCAATCCCGAGTCCTGCCAGGAAAGGCCCAATCTGTACACCCCAGAGATCGAGGACATAAAGAACTGCTATGACAATCAATGCTACCTTTAAGGTATTGTGGATGATTGTCATCAATCCATCATCGATGTCGGTTTTTGTCTTTGCTACAAACTTTTTCATCGCCCTAAATATTATTATTTCAAGTACGAGGTAGAGAAGATAGGCTATCATAATCGCTATTCCAGATTCTACTATCTTGTTTGTCACAACTGCTGCAACATCTGGCCTAATTATTTCTTCCAATGCGATTCGTAGGCTAATAAACAGCATAAGCATTGTCAATGGCTTTGAAGACTTCTCAATCAGCAGGTCGTCGGCATCCGTTTCAGTCTTTTCTGCCGCTTTCTTCACAAAAAATAAGACAATTGTGACAATTAAGCGTAGAAGGATTGCAAGTACGACCAGCACAGTAAATGCTCTAAGATACTGATTGGTTATATATGATTCAAACATGTTGTTAATTGTCTAATCAAGCAATTTTTTTGGCTTAAAAACCTTCTGTTTTTCTAAGAAGTTCGTATAATTTTTTACAAAACATTTAAAAAAGATAGGAGTTTTTTGCGGTTAACTAAATTGCCCATCCAAACCATGAAAGGCAAAAATAAACAACCGTTGGAAGAAGAGGAAGACTCTGACCTCGAAGAAGAAACTGTCGAGGAAGAACCAGAGCTTGACCCTGATTTAGACGAAGAAGAAAAGGATAAAGAAGAGGACGAGAAAGAAGAAGACTGGTAATCTTTCTTGACCTATTTTTTCTTTTTTGCATTCTATCACCACTAATCTTAAAAACAGGGTCCTACAGTTCTTTTCATGCAAGATGAGAAGCAACCGGTTTATGTCCTCCCTGAGAACGTCTCTCGTACTTTAGGGAAGGACGCACAGCGTAATAACATTCTTGCTGCAAAAGTCGTTGCAGACATCGTAAAGACTACCTTGGGACCTAAAGGGATGGACAAGATGTTAGTTGATTCCTCAGGACATATCATAGTGACGAATGATGGTGTCACCATCCTTGAAGAGATGGAGATTGACCATCCTGCTGCCAAGATGATGGTCGAGGTTGCCAAGACCCAGGAAAGTGAAGTTGGTGATGGCACTACCACGGCTGCTTTGCTTGCGGGTAAACTTCTCGAGCACGCCGAGCATCTTTTGGATAAGAAGATCCATCCTACCGTCATTGTAAAGGGTTATAGGATGGCTGCTGAAAAATCCCTCTCCATCCTTGATGAAATCGCAGTCTCTGTGAAAAACTCCAAGATCATGCGACAGATTGCCATGACTGCCATGACTGGAAAAGGTGCTGAAGGATACAAGGACCTGCTCGCGGACTTGATTGTACGTTCTGTTGAACAGATTGCCACTGAAGAAGGCAAGATTGACCCTACAGATGTCAAGATCCAGAAGATCCAAGGGCAGAGTGTTGCTGAGAGCGAGCTAATCAAGGGAATAGTCCTGGATAAAGAACGCGTGAACTCTGAAATGCCGACTTATATCGATGGCGCTCGCGTACTGTTGGTTGACTTTCCTCTAGAAATCCGTAATCCCGAGACTGAAGCGAAGATATCCGTTTCAACACCAGAACAACTTGAACGCTTCCTTTCTTCTGAGGAACAGTTCCTGCAGGAGATGACTGAGAAAATCATCAACTCCGGTGCTAATGTTATCCTCTGTCAAAAGGGAATTGATGATCTTGCCCAATACTATCTTGCAAGGGCAGGTATCTTCGCTTTGAGACGTGTTCCACGTTCAGACATGGAAAAGATTGCCCGAGCGGTATCAGGAAAAGTCGTTTCTAACTTACGTGACATTGGAGCCGAGGTTTTAGGTCATGCAGAGGTTGTTGAAGAAGTCAAGAATGGTATGGATTCTGTAACCTATATTCGAGGTTGCAAAAATCCTAAATCAGTAACGATTGTCATCCGAGGGAGTACGGAGCATGTTCTTGATGAGGTCGAGCGTGCCATCAAAGACGGGCTTGGTGACGTTATTGCTGCTTTCCGAAGCGGCAAAGTTGTGGCAGGAGGAGGGGCAGTCGAGATGGAGCTTTCTAAACGATTGCGTCTCTTTGCACGTACCTTTGCAGGGCGTGAGAGCTTGGCAGTTGAAGAATTCGCTTCTGCGTTAGAGTCGATCCCTGAGACCCTGGCTGAAAATGCCGGTCTTGATCCTATTGATATCTTAGCCGAGCTTAAACAACAGCATGATGCAGGCAATGCCCAGGCAGGGCTCAATCTTTTCAAGGACAAAGTTGAAGATACTTTTGCTGCAGGCATCATTGAACCTTTGAAGGTAAAGTCTCAGGCAATAACCTCTGCAGCAGAGGTCGCACAGATGATCTTGAGAATTGACGATGTTTTGGTTAGCAAGGGCCATGCCTCTCCCGCTTCGCGTTCACCATATGGGGATATGGATTAAGAATTCTCTACTTTCATAAAACAATCCTCTCTCAAGTTTCAGCGACAACCTAGAACTCTTGAAAAAATGTGTTCTAACTCTTTAAAAATACTGAGTGCACCCCCCGGGAATCGAACCCGGCTCACTGCCTTGGCAAGGCAATATTCTACCGATAAACTAGAGGTGCTTATCTTTCAGAGAAAGAAGGGTTATTTAAAAATATTGGTATACAATCTGCGCTTCTTTAGGAATGTTATTAAACAAATTCTTCTTCAAATTAGCATGGGCAGGAAAAAAACTTATATCAATCTTCCTCAGGTGGCCACTATCAAATGTCCTTTATGTGGAAAGATGAGCAAGCGAAAGGTGCCCTTGGACTCGAGCCCTATGTATTTTGACTGTGATAAGTGCGGGCAAAGAATAACCACGCCTATCACTTCCTGCTGCATTATATGTGCATTTACAAAAAAGAAGTGTGCGCCTTCTCTTTTCATGGAAGCAAAAAGAAAAGGGATCGAGGTTCGTTTACCTCCAAACTCTAAACTTTGATACGCCTTCCCTCGTTTTCCTAAGTCGAACACCCCTCTTGTTTCTTGTTCGTCTTCCTTCTAAAAACAAGCTTTAAAAAGCGTATAGCTCTTTCCTTTTTAGGGTCCTGTAGTCTAGTGGTTACGACGCCTCGTTTACACCGAGGAAATCACCAGTTCGATTCTGGTCAGGACCACTAATGCCTTTTCTCCTTTTTGAAAAACAACAGGCTGATTGCCAACAGAATCAAAATCTCCCCTAATGTGAACAGCGGCCAGTTATATGTGCCAGGAACATAGGCAGAAACTATGTTGCCCAAGGTCTCCTTTTCTGTTGCGGTCAGGATGATTCTTCCATAGTCGTAAAGAAAAGTATACAACTGCAATAAAGCCCCGACAATGAGCAATGACCAGGTCTTTGCATTGATAGTCAGGGTCTTGTTTTTTTCTTCAAGGCTAAAGATAGAAAATGCCAGCACAAGCATGGTGCATGAGCAAATGATTGGGGCAAGTATGGGGCTTGCCCAGGACCAAGGAATCAGGAAGAGTATATCCCACGTTAGGAATGACTGAGGCCAGCCTAAGAGGACCTTAAGCCATACATAATAAAATATGTCCCATACTGCGAAACAAAACCAAAAATAAGCGAATCGTTCAGTGAATCTTTTAGCTGCAAGTGCGGCAATGCAACCTAACATGATCAATGTGAATATTTCGCGAACGATTTCAATATGCAAAATTTGGGGATCAATGAACCCTCGTAACGGGAAGGTAAACCCCTGGGGATAATACATCTTCCTGATATAAACTACGATAACCGATTCAAGAAAAGCCATGGCTATTGCAAAAAGAGTAACAATACCCAGTCTCTTGAGGTTTTCCTTCTTCATAGTTATTATCAAGGTACCTTATTTTATAATCTTGTTCATTTCTAGATTAAAATATACATCACATTTATCCTGTTAAAAGATAGCTTTAAATATGGCTTTGAATTATTCTCTTCATGGATGATCAAAATAAAACTTCTCCTCCTCCTTCCGTAAATCCTCTGCCTTCCGCAGTCCCTGCTTCAACAGCGATTGACTTTGAACAAATCCGTCTTAAACTCGATAACTGCAAGAAATCAGTCTTAAAAAAGTATAAGACAACTATCGCTTTGGCTCTTCTACCTGCGGCAGCTTCTCCTCTTTTTGAGGAAGATGAGGATATCCCTAAGGAAGTCTGTGCCACAAAACCCCTTTATCTTATGATGGTCATCCCTGAAGAGGATTATAAAAACATCCCCAAGATCAAACCCGAAGTGATCAAGCTTCTCAAGGAGACCAACGAAAACATCTGGCTGATTATCAAGACCCCTGTTGACCTTTGGAATTATGGCCTAGACAGTAAGTTTGAATTTGTTGATGCCATTGCGGGAAGCTATCCTTTGCATGACACTGGATTTTTAGGAGCATTGCGTGTCGCAAGTTTCCATAAGTCCCTTGTTCTTCGTAAGTTTGAGAAGTATGTCGCCAGTTATGTCATTGCTGGAAGTCTTGTAAGGGGAACCGCTGGAAAAGACAGCGATATTGACGTCTTTATCGTTATTGATGACACTGACGTGAAACGAATGTCCCGTGTTGAACTCCTTGAAAGACTGCGAGGGATCATCTACGATTATATCCGTGAAGCGACCGCTCTTGCCGGTGTGAAAAACATCCTTAGCCCGCAGATTTATCTTCTTACTGATTTCTGGCAGTCGGTTAAAGACGCACATCCGGTCATGTTCACGTTTATTCGCGATGGTATTCCTTTATATGATCGTGGAACCTTCATCCCTTGGAAACTTCTTTTGAAGATGGGTCGCATCAAGCCCAGTTCAGAAGCTATTGACCTGTATATGAAACAAGGAGAACAAACTGAAGACAGTGTCAAGCGCAGGCTTATTGATGCAATGATTGATATTTATTACGGTATTGTGACTCCTACACAGGCTATGATGATGCTTGCCGGGGAGGCACCACCTGTTCCGAAAGTCATAGGCCAGGAGGCTAAACTCTTATTTGTCGACAAACTGAAAGTCATGGGTGAAAAAGACCTCAAGACCCTTGAGAAAGCAGTCTATCTCTTCAAACAGTATGAGTATGGGAAACTTAAAGAAATCTCTGGAAAGGACCTTGATGAATTCAGGAAGGAGTCTCAGGACTATAATAAGATGCTTAAAGAGCTTCGTAAAAAGATTGAGAAGAATATGCAGCAAAAGTCCGCAGAGGAGATCTATGAAAATGTCTTCAAGATCCTTAAAATTTTCTTCGGTAACAAGACCCAGCAGGAGCTTGTCAAGGATTTTGAGCAACAGTTGATCAAGAAAGGCAAAATCCAGCCTCGTTATTCTGCAGTTATCAAGGAACTCACCGTTCTGAAATCAAAGATAAACTCAGGGAAGCTTACCCAGAAAGAAGTCGACAGCCTCAAAAGTAATGCGATAGAACTCATGAACAGCCTTACTGAGTATGGGCAGCGAGCCGATTTAATCTCTGCTGAAAAAGGCACTATGCAGATTGTCTATGGAGGAAACCGAAAAGCTGAATTGGTGCTCATGGGGGGCATAAATTTCATTATCGAGGGTAAGGACATTAGGAAAATCACTGAACAGGCACTTGTCCCTTCGAGTAAAGAAGAGTTTGAGAAATCACTGGGTGAAAACAAAGGCAAACTAGCGACGAAAATCACGAGCGGTATCTTCAGTGTCCTGCAGAAAGAATTGGGTAATTTCGAAATTACTATTTAACCCGCTTTTCCATATTTCTTCTAGGGTTCAATAAGCTTTAAAAACCCTCTTTGCGAATGTATCTTTATGAAAGGAATCGTTGTTCAGTTTAGGAGAGGACGCCATACTATTCATGAAAGGCATTTTCTATTGGATGTAGGCTTGACCTCCCGAGATGAGGCCAAGAAACTGATTGGTAAATCAGTCGAATGGAAGAGCTCAAGTGGTAAGATCATTGCAGGAAAGATCAGTGATGCCCATGGCAATAAAGGGCTAGTTCGTGCTATTTTTGAGAGAGGTCTTCCAGGTCAGGCTGTAACGACGGAAATTGAGGTCAAGGACATTGCAAGCTCTTCAGCGAAAGGAGTGAAAAAATAAATGGCCCTTCGTAAAGCTCTCGCATATTCCAAAAAATATGTCCGCCCTTATACAAGAAACTCAAAGATCAAGAGCAAGGCTTTTATCAAGACAGTTCCTGGAAGCAAGATTGTTAAGTTCGACGGTGGAGACATCAAGGGTTACAAATCCGGATCCCATAAATTCAAGCTTACCTTGATTGCCGAGGAACGAGTACAAATTCGTGACAATGCTCTTGAAGCTGCACGTATGGTCATTGTAAAAGAGATGGACACTTTCGCACTTGGTCAATATGCAATGGCAGTAAAGGTACATCCTCACAATCTTCTACGAGAGAACAAATCGGTTGCTGCAGTTGCGGGAGCTGACCGTCTGTCCATGGGTATGACCCAGTCTTTTGGTACTGTCATAGGAAGAGCCGCAATTGTCAATGCAGGCAATGTTCTTTTCTTTGTTAGTACCATCAATGAAAAATCAGCACAGGTCGCTAAAAAGGCCCTGATCAAGGTCAAACCAAAAATCCCCGGTCGCACAAGGGTTGTTTTTGAGAAACTTTCTTAATTTTTTTATTTAATTTTTCTTTATTGAAATCTGCATGTTACATGACTCTTTTAGCAAAGTGTCTGAAATCTTGTCGCATACATTTATTGTTTTTGTCGCGATGGCACTGTAACAGTAATCTTTTCTTGTCTGGTCGACTATGCTATTGCAGAAGGCGAGCTTGGCGGCCGAAGGTGCTGCAATGACCGCGTTTCCATAACAGACATCCCGATTATACTGGTTTTGGATAAGTGCACACATCTGCAATGATTGTTGAGCGGAAACATTCGCTTTCTTGACTGCCATCATAATCAGATCGGAGTCGGATGTCTTATTTGCTATGATCACCACTATTTTACAATCTTCAGGGCAGGTCACATTGTTTTCTCCAGTTTCACAAATGAAATTTCCACAGCAGGGAGTTTGAGGTTCGAAAACGCACTGGTTGTTGGTGCAGCTATCTTTTGTACATTTATTATGGTCATCACAACCGGTTTGACAAGATAGTAATGCCGTGTCATTTTTTAACGGGGTGATGCTGCTTTTGTTTAGAGTTGCAACTTCAAATGTTTTATTGACAGTAAATGTCTCTCCTTGATATGTCGCACTTGCGAACACGCCGTAAGTCCCTCCAGGCAGCTTTGTTGTGCCAATACTTTTCTGTATCGGCTCTTCTGCTTTAAGGGTGGTGCTCTCTTCACTCGTCAGACTGCTAAATGATCTTCCACTTTCACTGGTTACGCCTGTTTGCAGTTTCAGAGGATACTCCTTATCTTTGTTGTCGCTTATGAGCATCACTGAAAATGTGAGCGAATCCCCTTCATTTATCTGGTCAGGCATATCATTTATTTCTAAGGAAAGCGTCTCTTCAGTAGTCTGAACTGGAGGGACTGTTCCACCCCTAAAGAAAAAATACCAGACCAGAATTCCCAATACGACAACAATCCCTGCGATAATTAACCATAGCCTATAATCCTTAAAATCAAGGGTCAGTCCTTTTGGTTTAGATTCTTGTGGAACCAAGGCCCGTAATGCCTCTTCAATCTCTTGGGGCCTATATCCTTGCATCAACAGCCCTTGTCTAATTGCATCAAGGCTCCTTCCTAAGGCTTGTTGACTCCGAACCCAATTGATAATGCCTTGATTTACCATCTTTCTTTTTTTTCCTAAGGTTCCGAGCTATAAAAACATTTTGAGTAGATGCCAAGAGAAAGTTTATATATCTTTAAACTCTCGATTAGCTATCGGATAAAAAATGGTTGATTCATATCTTAATGCACAGGTCTCTTATTTACGGAAAGCGTTTAATTTCAAAAAGCCTTTTTGGTCTACCTACTTTTTAGACACTCTTTTTTATTTTCTTTTAATTGCAGGTTTTCTCTTTTGGATATATCTTTTAGTTCAGCAAGCGCAAGGCATACAACAATCCGATTTTGGCGTCCTTTTCACTGGAACTCCTCAGCAAGTTGATGATGTCTATACTACGCTGAAGTCCTTTTTTATAGCCTTGATCCTTACCCTTTCACTCTTCTTGCTATATATCCTCCTTTTGATGACTTTCTTTAAGGGTTTTATCTATTCCAAACTTTTAGGCAAGAAGACTGGATTTGCCCATTACGTGAAACTGTTTTTTACTAGCTTTGCAGGGTTTGTGCTTTTTGGAGCCTTGTTTGTTTTCTGCTCCCTGACAAAACAAAGCATACTTGCAGGGATTGTCATGGTCTTGGCAGTGTATCTTTACAGTCTTTTCCTCTATCATTTTACAAAGACCAGCATCGTCTTTAAATCGTTAGGGAGTATGTTCAAGTCCTCAATTCTTGTCCATAAGTTCCTTCTCTTTTTTATCGTCAGTCTTTTAAGCCTGGTTGTCTATGACCTCACTATCGCTAAACTGCTCAATTCTGTCCCTCTTCCTCTTTCCATCAACGCCCTCATCAACCTCTTTTGCGTATCCTTTATTTTTGCATTAATCCGCAGATATTTTATTGTCATCTCAGACCATCTTTCATGAAGGTACAAAAAAAAGGGCAGCTGGCAGTATTCATTGTCCTAGCCATCTTCATTGTGATTCTCGGTGTTTTAGTGTATCTTTATCTTAACCGTGTCCAAGAAACGGGAACTACTACCACGACTGAAGGAGCGCAGATTGTCTCTGCAGAGATCCGTCCTGCCGCTGATTTGGTCCAAAATTGCCTTGATCGCTATGCCTTACAGGGAGTCAAGATTCTCGGTCTTCAAGGAGGATATATCTATCTTCCCTCTGACATGCCTTCAGACCTTTTCAAGAATGACCGTGGTGAGGAGGTCGCTGCGAAAGGACTTACCTTTGAGGTTAATGAACAGAAGAAAGGGTTTAATCAAGTCCCTTATTGGATTGCAGAGAACAAAACGGCTATACCTTCCACAAATTTTATGGAACGAGAATTGGGCAACTATATTGACAACAGTGTACTGTTCTGCACCAATTATTTTAACGATTTAAAAAATCAAGGTATGAACATCACTATTGGAATTCCCCATACTGAAGTCCATATGTACGACAATGTCTATGTCACCTTACATTGGCCATTGACCCTCTCGCTTAAAGGACAAGTTTTTACCTTTGATCGCAGCTCTACTACTGTTCCAGTAAACTTTGCAACAATCCATAACACGGCCTTTACTCTTGCAACGAATGAGCTTGCTAACACCTATTTAGAACAGCACGCCCTTTCCCTTATCTCTCTTTATGGCTATTCTGGTGGTGCCAAAGACTCCTCTACGCTTCCGCCTATGGTATTTACTGACACCAATACTAACTGTAATTCTGTCTCTTGGGATAAACCTAGCGTCAAGGAACTTTTCAGAAGTATCCTCCATCAGAATTATCCTTTTCTCAAGATCAATGCGACCAACTTTACACGTATCCTTTCTTCAGACCCCACGGAGCAGGGAACCTATGACAGCTTTATTCGGGACTTTACAGAGCCCCTACCAAACATTCATGTAGACTTCTCTTCACCATCCTATCAAGATATCCAATTCAATGTTGTTTCCAGTAATGGGGGGCAATCTCTTGCCCCAGAAAGAGTCTCCCAGACGATTCCTTTCATGTCCACTATCTGTACCTTCAAGTATCAATACAAATATTCTGTTTCAGCACCCATCCTTGTGAAAATCCATGATGATAACTCCATGAAACTGCAGGGAGGTTTCGACTTTTACTTCCCTATGAAGATGTATCTTTGTGGAAATCAGGCACATGGCTGCACGGGTGCTCCGCATTATCTTGCAAATATCACTAGTGTCAATCAAGTATTGGGCATCACTGCTCCTTTGAACATCCTGAACTGTTCTAACACAAACTCTACCTTGAATGTTTCCGTACGCGCTGAGGGCTCTCCTGCCCCAAATGTCGATATAACTGAATTTTGCAGTGATTATCTTACTGACTGTTATCTCGGCAGAACAGACTCCTTTGGTAAACTAAACACCTCTCTGGTCAAGTGCTCTAAACCCCTGCTGCGTCTTCAAAAAATGGGATATGCCACTACTGAATCCTCGCTGAACCTGACCTATGACCTTGAACCTATCCATAACTATACCCTTGACCTTCAACTGGTCAAAGCAAGTACATTCCTTCTTAATTATTATTTAAGTAACGGGTTCACAAGCATCCATCCTAACTGCACCAGTCGTTATGGGTCTGCTAGCAGCTTACTTGCTGCTACTCGTTCTGGTATGCGCAAACCGACTGACAAGGTTATCATCAATTTTATAGGACCTACCCTTGAAACCCCTACGCTCATTTATCCTCTACAAAAAAACCTGCGGTTGAATAGCGGTAAGTTCAATCTCTCCACCAGCTATCAGGGGCAAGTAGTCATCCATCCTGCTGAATATGGTGATGATGACCATAAACAATGGATCAGTTTCAACGCAGCAGGTAGCGGGGATTACTCAGGGTTATGGATGCTTGGAGAAATCTCCACTCCTCTTAACCTCACTCGTAATGGATTCAAAGGGACATCGATAACACTTCCTGTGTTTGTAGAGCATTATTCTGATGAAGACCTTAATGTGAAGTCCATCGAGAATCCAGCGATACAAACTGACGGCTCTCTTTATGGTACAGTAACAGGTGATAAGAACTGTGACGGGAAGGCAGAGACTGTGACCTTGCATCTTTATCCCAAAGATTATTTAAACTTTATAAAACCGGAGTTTAGATAACATGAGAAAGATTTTCAAGGACCAGTTAGTATTTTTCTTCACGTTTTTATTGTTAACTCTTCCATTCTGTATATCTTCGGTTCTTGCTGATTCTACTCCTACCGGTCCGCAATTACAGATTGTCAGCCCGGTAAACACAACTTATCTCTCTTCTTCTGTCCCGTTGGTGTTTAGCGCCACTGGAGATGTAAGCTCATTATGGTATTTTGATGGGCAGTCTATGATTCCTTACAGTAACCCTGACACCTTGTCCTTGAATGAAGGCAGTTATGTCTACTCCTTTTTTGCCAATGATAGTCATGGGAGAGTGAGCTCTGCTACAGTCGCGTTCTTAGTCAACCTTTCAAGCTATGACTCTGGATCTTCGAGTTATACCTTAAATGATACGGAAAACCTCGCCAACGTCAGTGATGTAGGTCAGTCCTGCATTGAGAAAAATAAAAAAACCAATGCTTTTGCAGATTCTCTTGACAACGGGGTTATGAAGACTGTTGAAACGGTCGCATCAATCATGTACATGATATGCACAGTTATCAGCGCGATTACCATGGTCATCTCAACACTTGACCTGCTTTTTGACAATACTGGCGGATGTTTATGTGTCGGTTTACCTTTTACCACCGGACTTTGTGCAGGTGTAGCGGGCCTTCAAACTTCCTGGAAATATGTCACGACATTTACAGATAAGATTTGCTGTTTTGTCAACTGTGGATGGTGTACCGGCGATGGCAGTTGCGCAGGAGTCTTCGGCTCAAACAGTATCATGTCCAAAGGTATTCCTGGCCTTTCGACTGCGATGAACTTTGCACATCTTAGTCCTTATGAAAACATCTATACGGCCATGGCCTGTTTTTGCCCTGTCGCTATCTTGTTTAATCTACGTAAACTAAAGGCAATCTACCAAACTTATAACTGCTGTGTTGAAGAGGCTTGCAATAATGGACTGAGCACCCAGTCTTGTGAAGTGATGCTCAATGAAGCAACTTGCATGTACTGGGAAGGGTCCCTTTACAAGATGGTGGTGAAAGTGGTGATCTCTATTATCACAGGGCTTATTGTTGGTCTGATCGTCAAATTAGTAGCCCAGGCGTTATTGACAAATTGCATGAACGCAATCCTTAAATTGACGACCATTCCTGGAACAATCGCCAGTGTTCAAGATGCCTGGAAATGGATGAATGAACGGTTTTCTGAACCAAACTGCAAAGACCTAGGGTTTGATACGGTCAAGAAAAGTGTCCAAGCTAGCGAAGAGACCTTCTCTTATCGCCTTTATGACAACGATGGGTCTGGCAGATTTAAGACCATGACCTCGAACAAAGATAAAAAGGCGGTTGTTGGTGTTTCAACCTCTACTATTGCAACCACCAATCCTCAGATTGATAATTCCAAAAAAGACATCGTCTCATTTGATGACTCGCTAGGGAACCGCGGTGCCCATATTGAGACAATCTCTGGATCAAACAAACTAAATGCCCCTAATGGATTGGCTGCGTCAGATACAGTAACCCTTAAAGAAGACTCCAATAA
Organism: uncultured archaeon; assembly: GCA_903873955.1. GTDB lineage: Archaea > Nanobdellota > Nanobdellia > Pacearchaeales > GW2011-AR1 > VGKP01. Next base: position 12,701 of record CAIQQL010000002.1, read on the forward strand.
TCAAATTGGTGCAGGTTCTCTTGGGACGGTTACCGAAATATATGCAAACGGCAATTATCAGGTTAGTTACACCAGCACCAAAGGCGAGGAAAAGACTCTTGTTGTAATTCCTCAGCATGCTTCCGAAAGCATCGATTCGGCGCAAAGAGTTGTTGCTGGAGGCATTGATGCAAACGGAAACCCAACCAAGGCGGATGAAAATGAAGTCGGCTATCTTCAATGTGACCGAACCGCTAAAGTTCAGACTCTTTCACAAGAAGTTGGTGAAATGAAATCCAGTGGTCAGGTTACTTTAAGCGATGGCAGGACTGCACAACCTGACTCAGCAGGAACGTATCATATTGTGGACTCCGATGGACAGGTGACCGGTACTTCGGTAACCACTATTGAAACAACCCTTTTTGTTAATAAGAATACAAAATTTGATACGGTCAACTCCGTAGCTGATTATTATGCTGATTCCGGCCTTGCCACTAAGAACGACTACCTTCAGGAACCACAAGAGCTCAAATTTGGAGGAAAACCTCTCATTGGGACGATAATCAAAGCAGACAATGACAAAGATTATACTATTGTCAGTGATAAACTGTATGAATATAGCGATACCAAACATGACTGGGTACTGTCAAAGGATCCTACCCCTGTACAGGTAGACTCAAAACTCACTAAGACGGATATCTCTTTATTAAATCAACAAAAAGCAAACAATGCCGCAGTCTACAGCCTTGTTTGGACTTTGCTTGATAAGACTTTAGGAAGTTATGCCTATAGTAAAATAGATGACATGTGCAAGGAAGACGCCAATTCTTCGTCTTGGTATAACTAAGAAAGTTTTATTAACTTTATTTTTTAATCATCTCCATGGTGGATACAAATTATAAAAAAACGGTAAGATCCTCTTTTTCTGGGCACGATCCTACGCGCCAACTTGAAACGTTACAGCGAAATCTTGCTTCAGGTATCCAGCAAAGGCTGATTACTATCGAGGAGATCCGAACGTTAAGCGGCGAACTTTATCGTCTTGGGGGAGGTGAGGCACTTCAATCTACCTTGAACAAGCTTTATGGATCAAACGGTTTGTCACGTTCCTCATATGGCGAGAAGATTTTCTATGCTATGAAAAGTGTGGTGCCACAAAGAGACAATATCACTCTAGAGTCCCTGGCTGAAACTCGGGCTTTTTATCTTTCCCATCAAAGATCAGGACAGGCGCCTTCGGGTCCCGGTCATTCTCATCTTCGTTCTGCGGTTACTTTAATCTTCTCTTTTCTTGGGTTATTGATCATCATTTTTGGACTTAAACTTGCCGCTCATGTCTCCGGTTCAGTGGTGCAAGACAGTGCCTCTGGGACAGTCTTGCCTTCTCTTGCCATCTTTCTCTCTCTTCTCTTCATCTTTGTTGTTCTGCTGGTCCTTTGGAAGTTTCAACCCACCCGGAATGTCAAAGAAGGAAAAACACAACTTCGTTCTTCGAGAAAAAAGTAATATTTATTAACTAAATTACTTTATTTCAATCATGGAAAAAAAAGGTGAGGCTTCTGCGACTTCTGCCGAAGAAAAATCTCGTTGTTTTATTAAATGGTTTTCTGAACTTTCTAAAAAGGACATCGCTATTGCTGGCACTAAAGGCGTAAGTCTTGCAGAGATGTATAACCGTAAGTTTCCTGTTCCGCCTGGATTTATCATCACCACTCAAGCTTATGACTATTTCCTTGATCAGACTGGGCTAAAACCCAAGATTTTTGATATCTTGACCCCCGTAGATATTGAGGACACAGGAGAACTTGAGGGGGCCTGTAATCGGGCTATTGCGTTAATCACTCAAGTAGAGCTTCCTGATGACTTGAAAGAAGAGATTCTGGATGCTTATGAAATTCTTGATGATCGTAAGCAAATATTACAGAATGCGAGCCCGCAAGCTCAGGAGATCATGCGGAATTCTTATGAACCTCCCTATGTAGCAGTACGCGGTTTTCCTCAAGTGCATGCTGATAAACTCCTCTTGCCACCAGGAACGACCCCTGGTCCTGCTACCAATGAAAACCTCTCTGAAGCAAGTTTTGCAGGGCAACAGGAGTCTTTTCTTAATGTCAAAGGAGAAGGATCTTTATTAGATTATATCAAGCGATGTTTTGCTTCTCTTTTTACCTCGCGTGCTGTGTATTATCGTATGAAAAACGGTCTCTCCCTCTATGATATCTCTAACACAGTCATCGTACAAAAAATGGTCAATGCAGACAAATCAGGCGTATTATTCACTCGTAATCCTTTAGCCGATGATGGGCATATTGTCATTGAAGCGGTCTGGGGTTTAGGCGAAGGAATATCTTCGGGATCGATCGTTCCTGACCATTATGAGATTGACAAGGACCTTATTAACTTTCAGATCTTGCTCACCAGGATTGCAGATAAGAAAGTTGCGGTTGCTCGCGACTCTTCGGGCACCAATAATATCGTGCCTTTGACCGAGCAGCGAAGCAAACAACAGGTCCTCACTAACTATGAAATCAAGATCCTTGCGCAGTATGGAAAAAGCTTGGAAGAACATTTTGGCAAACCTCAAGACATAGAGTTTGCTATTGAGGGACAGGATATCTTCCTTGTGCAATCGCGTCCAATCTCAACAGATATTTCACATAATGACCAGCCAGAGATTGAAGGGGAACCTGTCTTAATTGGTCTTGCTGCCTCTCCAGGCGTCTCTAGCGGTCCAGTAAAGATAATCCATGATTCAAAAGATTATGAACATGTTAACAAAGGAGATGTCCTTGTCGCAGAGGTCATGAACCCGGAGATGGTCGTAGTCATGGGACGTGCCGCAGCAATTATCACTGAGGAGGGAGGTTCCATGTCTTATGCATCAACTATCTCGCGTGAAATGGGGATTCCCGTAGTTGTCGGTGTCCCGGAAGCGACACATACTCTTAAGGAGGGGCAATTGGTTACTGTTGAGGGTTATACCGGGAAGGTTTTCGATGGGAAAAATGAATCCAAACTTGCCGAGATTCCTGTCATCGTCCCAACAAAAACAAAGATAAAAATTGTCATTGATTCTCCTGCGATGGTAGAACGTGCTGCTAAAACCGGAGTCACCTCTGTGGGTCTTGTCCGTCTTGAGGGAATTATCGCAGAAGGGGGTAAACATCCTCTTTATTTTGTAAAGAACAACAAAACAGAGGAATATGCAGATCTGCTCTTTCAGGGACTTCAGGTTATGGCTGGACCTTTTGAGGCAGTCTGGATTAGGGTCTCTGACCTTCGCAGTGACCTCTATAAAAACTTAGAAGGTGCACATAAACAGATTGAGTCTAACCCCTTGCTAGGCAATTATGGAATAA
>CAIQQL010000003.1 GCA_903873955.1 uncultured archaeon
TATACTGTTGAGACAGGGTATATTGCAATAGGCTCTCAGGTTGACCAGGCAAAAGATTTTACAGCTGTTTCTGGTTACAAACAATTATGCATAAGCATTAATGGACAAGACAAGTGCAACCGCATTATCCATATCTGGATTCTGCTGAGGGCCGGAAAGTCCTTGGATAGGCTGCCCTGCCATAATTTGGATGTCCTTTTTGTACGCAAAGCCAAGATGTTGAGAAATTAAAGCGTTAAACTGAGGGGAGAACTTCGAGTTAATCAAAGGATTCGCGCCGTACTGTGGGTCTGCCATGAAATTGTAAAGCGCTTGAAGATGAGCATGATTGTCCTGAGCTTCATATGCTTGAACCGGTTTGTTATTCAAGATTGATTGAATTTCACCAACAGGATCTAAAGGAGGTGCCGGTTTTTGACTCTTGTCTGGAAGAAGAGCATTAATATTATCGACCCCGAGAGCCATGTAGTACCGTCGATAGGCCTCTTTCAGGTCATGAATATCTGGGCTCTGTTGCGCTGACGTCAACTGCTCTCTCGCTAATGCAATCCTTTGGGTTGAAGACGTAATATTTGGATCTGAAACGGGAACGACATCCACAGATCCGTCAAAGTCTTGGTCAAAGATGTGGGGATCGGAACCCGTGTTATAGGGGTAAGTTTCAGGACGATTTTCTTTCAATATTCTAACAAGAAGAGCGAACTCTTTTCTTAAAGACCCGTGGAGACGTCGATGTATAGCGCCGTAAAACCTCGATGAAGCTTCCAATAGCGCCATCGTCGTCCCTACTGGTCCGTAGTTTGTCGCTTCATTTAAAACCGCGCCTGTTTCATCAGCAAACTTTTGAGCTGACGACACAATATATTGATGGGTCTGAATCAAACCGGGATCTGCTCCTTTGTAAGGAAGAGGACTGATGATGTCTGTAATTTTTGTGCCAAGGGGAACGTCAATATCTCTAAATTCCCCTGGCAATAAGGGATCGTCTGCTTGAGAAGTCCGCATCCCCTTCGCCTTAAATCCTGCTGGAAAATTTGCGAAAGCTCCCGCAATGACAATATCTCGTAAAGTCTGGGTGGCGACTTTCGCGTTGTTTCCAATGAGGTGAACAAGACCATATCCATAGAACCCTAGACCTGTCGTCAGCTTATGATGGACGAACCAGTTGATCTTTTTCTTAAGAGGGTCTTTTTCCTGATAGTTCCTTCTTATACTCAAAACCTTGTTGGATTCGGAATCGATCGTGATGATATAAGGAAGTGCAATTCCCGTTTCCTCTCCTTTCTCGTCCCTATCTTCAAAGCCTTCTAAGTCGTAATCACAATGAACCTCGTACAATAAGTACTGATCTTGATTCGTCGGAACGCTAGAGCGCCCTTCGATTCTTTTAACTTCCTTCTCAATCTCATTTTCTTTGATGTCATACGTTTCCCCAAGATCGACATCTTCGCTGTAGAACCCACTCCTTTGTAGTTTCTTGAGATCATTTGCATTGATTCTAATCTTTTGCGTAACTCTCGGTGAATCATCAATATCCACCACTGAATCTGGAACGATCACATCCTCTGCGGGCAGGAAAAGACTTCTGGGTCTTTCTTTGTTTGTGTCCCAGTATACCTTTCGAAACGCGCTGCCACTTAAAGCTAGATAAAACAACATCCTGTCGGATTCAGGCATGTACTCTTCCATTTTCGTCGTTAGAAGATAATTGAGATAGGTTTCAACTCGATTTGCTTTTGCTACTGCTGCAGGGTCATTAACCCCGTTAACTTGAGACCTGACGGGACCTTTGGGAGGAAATAGCTCTTGCAGCGCTTTTGACTGAATCTTAATCGCTGATTCTGCGAGGATGGGATGAACCACGCTCGCAATGTTCGTGATTCTGTTATGTTCAAAGTCATCGTCTCTATTAAGACCCAGTAACTCTAGCGTGTCAGCGAAGACCTTTTCCCATCCTTCTCTGCTGTCGATATCGTCTTCGATTTTTCCAATCAAATCGACATACAACTCATCGATTTCGTCTTTCTCAAGATAGTCGACTAAGTTTGCCCCAAAAGGTATCTGAAGGCCATTAGATCCCCCAAAATCAAGATTCATTTCAATAGACCCATCGGGGTTCGTTTGATGATCGACACTGTTCATATCCGTTAATTGGTTTTCAATACCCATCTCTGAAGATGGCTTTAGTCCTAGTATGGGATTAGAACTATCAATAGGAGAGCTATTAAAAGGAGAATTGTTAATAAACATATCTATCACTCATTTTATAAGATTCATTTTATAAGATTCATTTTAATAAAAGTATGATCAAAAAAGACTAAACGGATGCAGACGAGTTCTTTGAGGTTTGTATTTAATATCATCTTCATCTTCGATGAAATCATCCATTCTCGAGTTCAACATTCGATTAGAGCGTAGATAGAGAATCGCTTGAGTCAAGGCATCGACCGTATCGTCGTGGGCAATCCTTGGGAATCCTTGACAGTCTTTGATCAGCTCTTCAATACGACTGTCTTCAGAAATCGCACAAATCCTTCCGGACTCATAATAAGGAGTCGTCAATTGAACCCTATATTCCTTATTTCCCATTCGTGACGCGTCATAAGTCGTGACAGGAAGTCCCGTGTCACGCAAAAGCTGAGCCAGACTTAACCCCGCAGCTCGTGGCTCGATCAGGACGACATCAGATCTAAAAGTTCTGTAGATATCGCATACCTCTTCTCTTAAAGCCTGTATTGGAAGCCGACGCTTAACGACATCTCTCACGATCACTTTTTTAATATCATCTTCATCTGTAAACGTACTTAAGGTTACGATTCCGGAGAAGTCAGACTCTTTCGTATTTCCGTAGGATGCGTCCACGCTCGTGATCGTCATATCGACAACAATCTTTCGTTTTTGACTCACCATCACCCAGCTTTCTGCTTTTATGAGCGCGCCTTCGATTGAGGTAGGGCGCTGCATGTACTCCGATTCCCAGATCGCCGAGTTCATCCCACTCTTTAGCGCAAGAAGACTATGGTTGGGATACATCTCTGGCCAGAGCGCGTCTCCGATGGGCCTTCCTAAAAGTAAGGAAGACTGTTCATCAAGAAATGCAGGGAACTTAATCACTCGCCACTTGTCCGAGTCCTTGTTCTTTGAGATGCTATCCAAGATCCTTCCCGCTAAGTCGTCGGGGTGCCATCTTGTCATCTGGAATAAAATCTTAGCATCTGGTAAAGCGCGAGTTCGAAGGGATCCTGACCATTTTTGAAAGATCGTATCCCTGTCTAGTTTACTCATCGCTTGATCGTGACTCATCGGGTCGTCGATCACTAAGAGATTAAATCCTTTACCCTCAAGCCCCGACCCAATCCCTGCCGCGTTCATGATTCCCCCCAAATCCGTACGCCACGTCGACTTCGACTTCGTCGTCTTGGACAACTGACAATGAGGGAAGATCCTTTGAAACATCACGTTCGTCGTGATCATCGTTCGAATGGGTTCTGAAATGTGGTTATCGCTATAGTCCTGATTGTAAGTCACGACCATCACCTGGTGCATCGGGTTCCTTCCGATGTACCACGCGGGAAACAGTATCGAGCACAATAATGACTTCCCATGTCTTGGGGGAGTGTTGAACATCAAGAAGGGATTCTGTTCAGACCCTCCAGGAACGTCACTATCTACCATCTGTTGAAGATATTCGATCATCTTTCCGTGAAACCCTGAGATGACGTAATCCGGCTTCACGAGCTGGATAAACGTCTTTAAGTCATTCTTTGCCTTATCAATCGCAAAGTTCATGTACATATCCGACATCTGGGCAGCCAAATCTTCATCGAAAAACTCCTTGGCTGTCTCGATGCTATGCCTCTCCTCTACACGTAATCCCCTCTTTTTCTCCTTCTCTTTTTCCTCTAAGGCCCTTCTTTGGCTCTTTGAAAAGCTTGTGGGGATAGTCCTTTTTTTCGTGAGAGCCTTTTCCTTCTCTGCTTTAAGATCGTTTTCCCTACTGTGATCGCCGAGAACCCTCTCTGCCCTTTTTCTAAGCATGGTTTCACGGACCTTACGCATGTGCTCGACACGCGCAAGCCTGATCTTTTCTTTACGTTCCCTCTCTATAAAATCAGGGTCCTCAATTGACACACTCCTATGAGTACAAAAGGACAGCCCTGTGTCATTGGAATCAATATCTGACACAGTACTATTAAAAAATGAGTCCGTTTTCTTTAAAGAATTCTGTCTATAGCTTTTCATTTTTTATAAAATCCAGCTGTTTTGATATTTCTATTTTCCATTTTTACGAGCATCGATGAGACTCATCACACCGGGGGGCAGTTCTATCCCCAGGGCTTTTGTCGCAAGCATGAGATCACTACTGACTTCAGACACATTCCTCGTGATGACTGACGACTCTTTTCGCACCTTTTCCCCTACGATTCCGATGATTCTTGCGAGTAATTCGATGCAATCCTTAGACTCTTTATACTTCTTGTCTGCTCGTGCTTCCGCTGCGAGAATCTTCAAATTGTTAATGATAAACGTTTCAGAGACTGTAAACTCGCTTTCCTGGTATCCGCGATACCTGAAATTCTCCCCCAACTTCGCGATTACCCGACTCTCGGCGTCAGGAAGCTTCTCTACTGAAATCGCAGGGGTCTTGATTTCTCTAGAAGACTTTTTAGCAGTCTTTTTAGAAGACTTTTTATTAGAAATCGCAGCTGACTCTCTTCTATAAGGTCCTTCATCTTCACCCTCATCAATCAAAGAACTTTCAGCTTCCACACCCCCCATAGAAGTATCTTCAGCTGCTACCTCATCCATAGAAAGACTTTTAGCTTCCTCCCCGTCGATGGAAAGACCTTTAGCTGCCTGCCTGCTTTTAAAGGCCCTATATTTTTCCGCACTTTCTTTCGCCATCTTTAAACTCATGCTGGTTCCCTTCGGTCTCCCCCGCCCTCTCTTTGGGACGTCTGGAACTTCAGTTAAATCAGAAGCTGGGGAGTCAATTTCATTGATTTCATCTTGAATCCAATCCCCATCTGTTTCGCATTTACCCTCTGTTCCTATATAGGAACCTTCATCTGTTCCGATTCTATTAATATAAGCTTTCTCTTTCGCCAGCGTTTCAGTCACCCGAATCACGATATCTTCCTTCTCACTCTCATTAAGCTTTCTCGCTCTTTCTTTAGATTGAAAATGCTTTATCCTGTCCAAATATGTATCCCCCTTAACATGTTTCATACTCTTGCCTCACCTTTGCTGAGCTTCAGCTGTTACGATTCACTTCATTAAGAATCTTCAGCTGTTACGATTCACTTCATAGAAATACGATAACACGATGGTGACTAAGACAATTAAAGTAAAATTTTCCATTTTACCAATCCTTGAAATACCTACTTTAAGATTTCTTGAAATGTTATTACCCGAAACATCCCTTGGGATAAAAAGATAACTTATACGGAGAAAGTTTGTTTGTAGGACCGCAACTGAGATTCTAATCCCTTTGATTTCGACTCATTTCTAAAATTTTTGAATTGACCACTTTAAGCTTTTTTGAATTGTGTGAGGGGGGTCAAGTGGGATAAATAAAAAAGGAAAATTTTCCAGCCCGGGTAAAAGGATTCCAAGGATGTTTTCTGGGGAAGTTTTGGATTTTGGGAATGAGTTTGAGTTTTCTTTGAAAAGATCTCGGGGTTTTTATCTCGAGAAAAGTTTTGGTTTAAAGTTGAATGACTTCCTTAGAAAGGATTCTCTGGAAACAAACACTATATAGTATACACATCCTAGGGCCTTCCTATATACATACCCCCATCCCATGCAAGGGATACCCTCTATCCTTAAGCATGATGAGCCGTCTTCATCAATGACTATGATGTTATGACTCTTGATATGCACAGACATCAAGGGGTCTATCGCGCATCCGATGGACATAATGCCACGGATAGACATAAGGATAGCGATCATGAACTCTGTCATGAATCTCACTAGGTCTATCGATATGTCTTTCACCAAAGTCGCTGTCTATGGATTGTATGTCATTTCCATGATCCATAGATGGTTATCATGAGAGAGAGTTTCAAGAACATGACAATAAAAAATATGGGTTCGGAAAAAGAAAGGACTTGGTTCTGGAACCCAAGATAGTGGGTATGATCATCACTGGGGTCTTATCTATTGTTAATTAAACGTATATCAATATCAAATTACATGTTAACAAAACGATGATGTATTTTTAATTATTATTCTTGAAATAACATACAGTCTATATAATATAATAGGTGTGAATATGACACTATTTACACATCTAATTGTAAAAAGGAGATACTTATGACAAAAACAATAGCATACATGCGTATATCAATGCAGTCTCAAGACATTAAGAGCCAACGATACTCTGTTCTAGATTATGCACAAAAGAATGACATCAGGATTGATGAGGAGATCATTGTTCAGATATCAAGCAGAAGAGGAACTAAAGAGCGGGGTATTGATAGGCTCTTAGAGCAAGCGGAAAAAGGGGATCTAATTCTAGTTAGTGAATTGTCAAGACTGGGGAGGTCATGTGGACAGGTCGTGACGATTATAAACGACTTCGTCAAAAAAGGATTAAGACTCATCGCGATTAAAGAATCCATTAAAATTGACGGTAAACAAGATATGACAACAAAAGTCATGATTCACACGATCAGTCTTTTCGCAGAATTAGAAAGAGATCTGATATCAATGAGGACAAAAGAAGCTTTAGCAGAGATAAAAGCGTCGGGGAAAATACTGGGAAGAAAACAGGGGACGCTATTGGACTCCCCGTTAGACAAAAGAATTCCCGAAATTATGAACATGATAGAAAAAAGAGTCTCAGTTGCGAGTATGGCAAAGATGCTCGATACCCCCTACCAATCCATGAGATATTTTCTCAAGACCCGAAAGATACCCGTAAAATAGCACCCAAAAACCCCCCTAATCTTGATTGAGGTCTTTAGTAAGATGAAATTAAAGACTTTTTTTACATTTTAATTGATTTTAAGTAAAATTTTGCTTTCTTTTCTGTTTCAGGTATGATAAAATCTATTTGTTAAAAATAGTGGAAATTGGCAGGTTTCAGAAGGTTTTTGAAGGAATTTTGGGAGGGAAAAATAACATAGGTTGTGGGCTCTATATGGGTATGATAATACCGCTAACTTAAAAGGGTAGACTAAAGTATCAGGCCATATTCCAGGATCTCTTTAAAGCGTCTCACTTTATCTCCGGCAGATGAGAGGTCTCTCATAAGAGCAGAGTTAAAAAAGGAGTCGATGATCCCATTTCCTTCTTCAAGAATTTTATCAAAGTCGTTTTCACATGACATGATATGATCTTGAAGGTCTCTCAACTTCTTGTTGATATTCCTCAATATCGTGACCGTGTCTTTCATCTCTATACGATCTCTTATCCTCACGACACAACCTGCTTAAAGTCTCTTTAAGACCTTCATCATCATAGATCACACTCTTTTAAAAATAAAAAGACTTTAGAGATGTCTACATTCGTATAATATTATTATTGAATATAACCACAATCTCTAAAGTAAGTCTTAGATAAAGAAAAAACAAGAAGTGACATCACTTTAATATCTCATCGCTGTGAAATCTCTCTTACAGATATAATCTTACAATCTTTTAATCTCATTTCAAAAGAATATTATTGAACTTACTAAAGAATATTCCCTATCAGCATCAACACAAAATATCCATTCTCATCATTAATATCAATATCAATATCAATATCAATATCAATATCAATATCAAATTAAGACCAAAACTAAAACTAAAGCTAAAAGAAATATCAAACCGAAACCTTAAAGTTAATTTTAGAATGTGGGAAATAGTTTTTAAGATGAAAATGATCCTGTTTCAGGTCTTCAAGATTCTCAAAATCATCAACAGTCAAAGAAGGGATCATTTTATGATGCCTCTGTAGCATCTTTTTAACGTCTTCTAGCTGGTTATTGTAAATATGGCTATCTCCCATCATTAAAACAAGTTCACCTACCTGTAGCCTCGTTAAAACGGCAACTACGTGAATTAAAGCTGCATAGAAAGAAATGTTATACGGAAGTCCAATCGGAACGTCAGCAGATCTCTGATAAACACACAGATTTAATCTGCTCTTTTCAGAACCTTTACCCACACCATTACAGGACCCTTTATCAATATCTTGGCAACATGCTCTTAATCCATGTTTATCAATATCTTGGCAACGTGCTCTTAATCCATTACCAGAAACATTAAATTGAATCACAAGACCATGACATGGCCATAAAACACCCTCATCTGCTTCCAGAGGATTGAACGTCGTCATTGCCAATCGTCGATCCGTAGGTTTGGCCTTAATTTTTTCGATGATCTTTTTAAACTGATCGTGTCCATCCCCGTTGAAATTTCTAAGCTGCCTCCCATACATGGGACCGATGCTACCTTCAGGGTTCTTCCAGGGATCCCAGAAGTTAACGCCGTACCTTTCATTAAGCTCGGTCACAGACGTACTCCCAGACAGCATCCACAAGAGTTCTCCGATCACTCCTTTAAAGTTGATCTCCCTAAGAGTGACCATCGGAAATCCTTGGGATAGATCAAACCTTAAAGTTCTACCAAAAACCCGTCGGGTCCCAATTCCTGTCCGATCACTAACGTTTTCTCCGTTTTCTAAAATATCCTCTAAAAGGTCCCTGTAGTTCTTCATAAATTCTATATCCTTTTATAAAAGCGAGTCAGTGTTTCCGCCCTCTTATAACATCAAGTCAAAGTCTTATCTGAACCATGATTAACCACATGCTGTCAGAGAGTTTCACGCTCTTTCATAGAATGCAGTTTTGAACGTTTCACCTGTCTGCAATAAATGGGAAAGAGACCTGATCCTATCGTCAGTTGTCTTTGTACCTTGAGAAGACATTTCTATCTCTGATATTCTCGTATCTCTCACAAGTTCATTAATAAGATCCCTGTTAAGGGATCTTTCTCGATAGTGAGAGTTCAGAAGATAAGACGGAAAAAAAGTGTCACCTAGGGTGTTGTCA
>CAIQQL010000004.1 GCA_903873955.1 uncultured archaeon
ACTTGAACGGCCACACCGAATTTTTCATCGCAGATATAGGGTTTTTTGGTGTCTGAGACAGTTCCTAGTATAATGGGTACAACGACGACATTATCCCCCGCGGTAAGGGCACTGCTCGCTCCGGGGAAAGTATAACTTTTTCCAGCCTTGACTGCATTGACATTGTCAAACGTCTTGCTCCCTGTGATTGTTTTTGAACCTGCACTGGTCTGTATGACCTCGACGCCATAGATCGGGACATTCCCCGTATTTTCCACATCGACGTCGCCAGTAGCGATGACATCCGCTTTGAAGGTGACGCTTTCACATGCGGTGGCTGCATCAACCGGATGGTCGCCCCCTATATCTTTTTGAACTTTTTCTACAAGAACGCTCCTTGCCCAAAGAAAAATAAGAATTGCCAAGATGATGCCCAGTAGCACCAGCAGCACTGTAGCAATGACTGGTGAAACACCTCTCTTATTCTCAATCATCCTGTAACTAAGAAAGTACTCTTTAAAAACTTAATCTCGGAAGTGGGGTTTTGGCCCTCAGGCAACGTATTCCCGGTCCTCAATTTGGGCTTTGATTTTTTGCAAGTCTTCCCTTACTGGACGTGGTTTTTTGGCCGAGCCCATGGTTTGAAAGGATAAGATAAGGACTAAAATAAACAAAAGGAAAAAAAGAGCGATGCTCATTCCTACCATGAATTCCATTACTGCCATACACGGTAAAACGCTTGTTGCTATTTAATATTTATTATGGTTAGTTATACCAGATTACATCTTCTCAAGTACAGGGATGCCTAGAAGCGAAAGAGAGTTTCTCAGGACAATGGAAAAACAGTCCACAAGAACCAGCCTCATCTGCTCATGTTCCGAGCCGATAACCTGATGTTTATGGTAAAACTCATTGAACAGTTGTGCGAGCTGATAGGAATAATTTGCAAGGACATTCGGGCTTAGTGTCTCGTAGGACTTCTTTACCTGTTCTGGGAAGTTTCCTAGTCGTACCAACAGTTCTTTTTCTTCTGCATTAAGCTCTGAGATCGCGTATTTTTTCTTGGGATCATATTTTGCTTTTTCGAGGATGCTTCTTGCCCGGGCATAAGAATATAACAGATACGGTCCGCTGTTTCCTTCAAACGAGAGGGCCTCTTCTTTGGTGAAGATGAGGTTCTTGTCTACGTCCTGTCTAAGCATGAAATATTTCAAGGATGCGATGGCGATTGCAAACGCTCTTTTTTCAAGTTCCGGCTCATCAAGCGTGTATCTCTTTTTGAGCTCTTCTTTTGCATCACTTACGAGCTCCCTCTTGAAACCTGAATAGAGCACATTATCTCCTGTTCGGGAGGACATTTTCCCCCAAGGGAATCGTACTTCCATGACAGGGATATAGGCACATTTCTTGGCTTCTGGAAATTTCATGAGTTCAAGCGTCTTGAACAACTGATAAAAATGCAAGCGCTGTGCAGCACCTACGATGTAGAGCGATCGTTTAACTTTAAACTCCTTGAACTTTCTTTCTGCTAAGGCAAGGTCTTTGGCTGAGTAAAGGACAGTCCCATCTTTTCGTAAAAGTACCCAGACCCCGAGATCATATTCCTTGAGGTCCATAATAACAGCATCTTCAGATTTCGTGGCCAGTCCCTTGTTAAGAAGCTCAAGTGCGATTTCTTTCCCTCTCTTTTCCACAGCAGACTCAAAGAAGTATTCATCAAAACGGGTACCAAGTTCAGAGTAGATGATTTCAAATGCGTCCAGAGAGGTCTGTCTGGTTTTTTCCCAGAGTGCCTGGAGCTTGCTGTCTGATTTCTCCTCAAGCTTCTTATTGATGATGTCCACTTCCGCTTGAAGCTCCGGCTGCGCTGTCAGTCTTTTTACCGCATCAACATAAATGGAGGCAATCCATTCCTCATCTTTTTTGATTTCATCTTTGGCATGATATTGGGTATAGCACCAGATCCATTTTGCGACGTGCATGCCTGTGTCTCCCTGGTAATTTGCCCTTATGACGTTTCCTCCAAGAAACGAGGCTATGCGTGCAATGCTCTCTCCAAGAGCCGTGCCTCTGACATGTCCTATATGGAATGCTTTGTGGGTGTTGGCCTGAGAGTATTCAATCATGATCTTTTCAGAGATGTACTTGGCAGACCCATATTTTTCCTTTTTCTTTTGGATCTCTTTAAGCACGCTATTTCCAAGCAGGTCTTGTTTAAGGAAAAAATTGAGATAAGGGCCTATTGCTTCGACTTTTTCAAGGTCGGGCGACTTCAAGGTTCCAGCCAGGTCCTTGGCGATTGCCACCGGGCTTTTTTTCATGCTTTTGGCCAGGTTAAAGCAAGGGAAGGCAAAATCTCCAAGTTTAGGATCCTTTGGGACTTCAAGAGTAGAACTGATCTCCGCTTCAGGAAGGGAAAGGTTCGCTTTTAACAGCGCAATGATGATCTCTTTCATAGGGTAATGAGAAAAAAGGGCTTAATAAAACTAACTTCCTTTTAGCGTATTCTTAACCATCGAGACGTAAAAATGAGTAGGGTTAATAAAATGATTTGGGATATCTAAAAAAGTTACTAAAAAGTGGTAACTAAATAGAAAGATTTAAAAAATTGTTAATAATATAAGTATATGGCCGTAACATTCCTTCTCGAAGAGATCTTGGCAGGTCATGAAATGTCTGGCTTTGCTAGGGGTTGGGTAGAGAGAAGCGATACAACTCCAGAAAAGATCAGGCTCAGCTATAATGCTCTGAAAAGGATGGGTCTATCAGATCATAAAATTGCGGCTCACGCTGAACTGCTGGGGAAAGATTCAGAAATCCTTGAGAGAAATTATCAGAGACTCTCCGCATTAGGTCTTACCGATGCAAAGATTGCTTCAAGGGCATATTTGCTGGGATGGAATCCAGATACGGTTGAGAGAAATTATCAGAGACTCTCCGCATTAGG
>CAIQQL010000005.1 GCA_903873955.1 uncultured archaeon
CGATAGTTGTCTATGATGGTTGCATTGGCTATGAATCCATAATCACTGATATTGGTGTCATTTTCCGGAGTAGGGTCTCCAAAGTCAATCTCTGGAGAGAGAGTATCAATCATGAACGTATCACTGCTTATGTTGCAGTTGTTTGCTTGATCGCAAAGGGTAAGATTGTAATAATAGAGTGTGTTTTCACTCAAACCGGAGATAGTGAACGATCCATCCAGTACGTAATTCGAGTCAGAGACTGATAAAGGTATTGACTGGTCTTCCCCATAAGCAACAGTTGCGGAAACTGATTCATTGCTCGAGTATTCAAAGTTCAATGAACTAGAATCTAGGGAAGTGATATTGACTGGATAGATTGGAGGGATGACTGTATCCACCGTGATCTCGCGAGGAAGAGAGATATTGAAATTCCCTGCAGTGTCATTGCAAGAGACCCAGTAGATATATCCTCTTCCCATTTGGTCAGGACTAGAAAGGTCCAATTCAATGGAACCTGTGGCAGAGGTCGCATCATGATAATCCATGGCCATAGGTATCATAGTGCCATTCAGATTGAAGATGCAATAACCTGCCCCGAAATTATCCACGATGTCCGCAGAGACGGTAAGGTTATGGTTGATAAAATGGATTCCGCTAGTGAGAGGATCGGTGATGGTCATCTGTGGAGGGATGTTGTCAGAGAAGAAAGTATAAGGCCCATTTACACCGCAATTTCCGGCATAGTCACAGAGAGTGACAGTATAATAATAAGGGATATTCATCGTGATTCCATGCAGGGTCAGATTATGGGACATAGTTCTTGCGCTGTCACTGATGCTTGAACCAAGACCAGGAGTATCACCATAGTTAATGACGACATTTGCATCTTCATCAGTAAGGAAATTGAGTCGTTCATCCCCATTTGGCAAGGTAACAGGATGGACATCTGAAATTTCTGGGGCAACCAAATCCTGGGTCGTCACATTCCGGACGTCAGTTAACCCGCGGTTTAACGCAGTATCATAGCATTCAGCATAGAATGAGTAGTCCATAAGTGTCCTAAGATTGGAAACTATTGCGAAGGCTAAGGTATTCCCATCAAAATTCCGGAAGTCCATGGAATAGTTCAGAGTGTTGTTTAACACCAGAGTGCAAGAAGAGACATTTTCCAGGACCGAGACCGTTATGTTCATCTTACTGTCGTACACAGTGTCTCCGTCCTCTGGAGTTGGATAGATGAAATAGAGATAAGGATTTGTTTTGTCCGTGCTGAGTGTGAAAGGCCCATGCAGGTTGCAGTTATTGAATGCATCACAGGTACGGATCGCATAATAATAGACTCTCTTAAGGACCAGGTTCTTTAAGGTCACTAGATGATCAAATGAAAGGCTATGATTGGTATAGGTTAGACCATATGAAGGGGAGAGCCCATAATAAAGAGTTGTATCGGCAAGTTCAGTGGTGGACCAGGAAAGATTGGTGCTCGTTTCTGAGTTCAATACCTGTGAACGATTGACCACATCGACAAAGATCTTGACATACACTCCCCGCGCAGCCGAATAACTAGGAAGACCTGTTGAATCAAGACAGATAGCCTGAAGGGTATAGTTGGTTCCATTGTATAAAGAATCGACAGGGGAGGTCGCGACATATCCTGCAGGAGTGTACGACAGGTCCAGGGTATAATTGAAATCCTGGCTTACATTCTGCACTTTACCATAAGGATAATACAAGGTGTTTAGGTTTCCTGTTTTCCTGACCTTGATATTGTCAATAAAACCCTGATCAAGACCTGCAGCAGTGTTTGCATCTTTCTCGTAGGCAAAACGGATGGTATGGTTTCCGGCACTTAACGTATGGGATTGACTTGCCCAGCTTTGTTCCCCGGCAATACGGGCCACATATCCTGAGGCAGCACTGCAGGAAGGATTGTCGATGCAATAATAGAGAAAGTCATGGTTCATCTCAGAGGAGACTGTCCAGTAAAATTCAAGGATCCCATTGGTATCCAAAGAGACATTTTTTTCCATCCATACAAGATTCGAATCTGCTAACGGAGCATTGGCCACTGCATAGATGCCGCTATAAGGTGGGGAATTGACTGTCCAATAAGGATAGGTTCCCAAACTTCCGCCTAAATTCCAGTAAGCAGGATCGACTGAGCCCGATTCAAAATCATCAAATGCCTCAAAGGTTGCTTTTCCATCACTCTCACTCGTCACTGCAGGATTGCCAAAATAAAAGTAGACAGGGAAATTGGACTTGTTTGAGAAAGTCCGGTCAAGTCTGACCCATACTTTGGCTTTTTGCCTCACAGGATCGCATGACTCAATCCAATAAGACAAAGGTCTTGAACCGTTTACACTCACGACACGAAGATCATTGCAGTTGTTGTCCCAGTCAAAATACTGGCCAAGATTGGTGATGTTTAAATTGACTGCATAAGGATACCCTGCAGAGATATTGCCAATCACTGTGGTGAGATTGAACATGACCCTGAATTGGAAAGTAGGATCCCACCAATTAGGGGTACGGGCAGAGACGCTTATCAAGCAGGAAGAGGCACTGTCATTGACTGAGACGTTTGCCAAAAACATGCTCGAATTCAGGACATCGCCGGAGAGAGGGGTAGGGTCATTGAACGTGACATTATAGACATTGCTGTTGAAAGAGACATCAAAGCTCACCATGCTCGTATTGACATTTCCAGCAGAGTCATTGGCATAAGCTATGAAGGCATAATGACCATCACCTAGATGGAGGATTCTTGAGGTGGTGTAAGTGATATTCCTTGTGCCGTTGAACCACCAGACAGTCCGAGCATCTGAAGAGACGTTAAGGTCAAGTAGGACATTATTTCCATAGGTCATATTAATGGGGGAGATGAAACTGACCTGCGGAGGGACATTATCAACAGAAAGAGTAGAGTTAGGTGTCAGGTAGGAATTGTTCGCTTGGTCAAAGACAGTCCAGAACCAGTTATAGATGCCATCCGTAAGATACATGAGGATGCCAATGAAATAGTTAAGAGGAGAGTTTGGAATGATTACCACCGTCTGGTTTACCAATTGACCGGTGATATTATTGAAGATATACAATGTCGCATTTCTTAATCCAAGATTATCCGAGAGATTGATGAAAAAGAGTTGAGGATAATGTGCATAGGAACTTGAGAAAGAGGTTGCAGGAGCATAGCTTGGAGGAGTGATATCAATCGTGAAATTATTCAAAAGTGTTGCATTCAGGTTGCCTGAGGAGTCATTGCAGTACAGAAGATACGCATGATATCCTTCAGCTAGAGCGGGGAACGTAAAAGAAGTTGTCGCCGCAGCTCCAGTAGATGAAAGGTTCAGGGTGTAATTAGCTCCATCCAAAGAAAGGATACAGGCTGAGATATTGAAATTATCAGTCACTGAAGCATTGAAAGTGATATGATTTGAAGCGATGAACGATGCAGAGTCTGGTGTAGGTGCAATGAATTGCATCTGAGGAGGAATAGTGTCGATGACAAAACGCAGGAGACTAGGTGTGAAGCAGTTACCTGCACGGTCGCAGCTAGTGAGGGTGTAATTATAAAGTATATTGCTTAAAAGAGGATCGATGAATTGATTATGTTGTCTTGTAAAGGTCCCGTTGAGTACTTGGGTGATGGGGACTGTTGCGGCAAGATAAGCAATACGCGTGTCTGCCAGTTCTGCAGTCTGATAAGTCAAGGAGAGACGGGTGTTCGATTGGACATTGAACTGGATATTGGTGATGTTCGGTGCAACAAAATCCGCAGTGAAGTTTCTTTGTTCAGAAGTATTGACGTTATTATACACATCACGGCAAGTGAAAGAATAACGATAGTCTCCAGAAGAGGTCAGTGAAACAGGGATACTGGTGGATAAAGGGGGAACAGGATTATTTATGGTCATAGGATAGGTCTGAGGAATCCAGCCCTTTCCTTGCCCTAATACAAAATAGCTATAGGCGAATCCCGTCATGTCTCCAAGACTATAAGGGACGACTCCAGGATAATATCCTAAGGGTGAGCCATCCGCGCCATTTAGGCGTGTAGTGCTGTTTGAAAGCGGATTGGTGACCCAGATATTCCCTTGGCCATCAACAGCAACGGCATATGTCCCATTCCCGAAGGCATTGAATACCCCGAGAAGTTCGCCATCGGATGCACTGAGTTCTGTGACCGTCCCAGTCACCTCATTTGCAATCCAGATATTCCCTGCTGCATCTGCAGCGATTCCACGTGGACCGGACAATGTCGAAGAATAAGTGTTGATAACACCTCCCGTCGAGATATTGAGTTGGGAGACCGTGCCTGCTGCATAGTTAGTGACCCAAATTGCGCCAGAAGCATCGACAGCAGAGCTTTCGGGCCCGGCTCCGACAGCATAGGTCCCGATGACTGCGCCCGTTTGCGCATTGAGCTTTGTTATAGAATTGCCATTGTAGTTGGTTACCCAGATGTTTCCTAAAGAGTCTGCTGTGACTCCAGTAGGAGTGACTCCCACAGAGAATGTTCCAAGATTCAATCCTGTTGAAGAATTTAGTTTGGTGACTGAATTTGCATTCCTGTTTGAAACCCAGACATTGCTGTATTTATCCAACGCGACAGCGTAAGGTGAGGAACCTACAGTATATGCTGCAATGATCTGCCCTGTTGAAGCATTCACTTTAGCGACAGCGTTTGATCCGGAAAGCGCAACCCAGACATTGCCCGAAGTGTCAAGCGCCACGCCATGAGGGGCACCGCCAACGGTCAAGGAGAAGTTGCCTAAATAGGTCCCGGAAGTAGTTGAATAAAGAGAAAGGGTGTCATCTTTCATGTTTGCGACCCAGGCAGTAGGAGAGGTCAGGCTTTGGACAAAAAGGAGACTGCAATTTGAGATATTGCTCGCATCATTGACCGAAATGTTTAAGGTTAGTGTACTGCGATTGGTGAAGATGGCATTTGCAGGGGTTGGAGAGACAAGGGAGATTGTTGGAGGAGTGATATCCGTCCCAAACGTAAAAGGCCCAAAGAACTGGCAATTGTTTGCCCGATCGCAGAACGTGAAGTTATAGGTATAGACTGCATCATTTGAAAGACCGGTCAGGTTATAGATCCAAGAGGTCCCAAATGAAGAATTGAAAATGGTTGTTGCAAGAGTAGGTGTGCTGTAGGCAAAGGTAATATTGGACTGTTCATCCGCATTCCAGGAAAGTGAAGCCGAAGTCAGTCCTGTTATGACGAGTGACCGGGTAGTAAGACTGGGATAGGAGGTATCTAAAGTGCTGTTATAAGTGAAGGTGCTGTTGGCATTTCCCGCGAGATCATAAGCAGTTGCATTGAAAAGATACAACCCATCAGGAAGATCGGTATAGATAACAAGTTTCGTGCCAGAGACTTTTATGATTGTGCGATTGACCAATCCACCAGGATTATACAAAGAAAGTGTGACATTGTTGAGATTAAGGTCAGAGGCGCTGAGATTTATCAGCAAGTTTGATCGCGAAAGATATGCTCCCGAACCATCGGTTGGGAAGTTGAACTGCAAGAGAGGACGAATAGTATCAATCTGCACAAATTGTGTGGAAGTTGAAGCGAAGACATTGTTGGTGTTGTTGCAAGTCACATTATAACTATAGGGACCATCAGCGATTGACGAAAGGGTTACCGATGAAGAAGAGGCAGTGCTGGAGGTCACGGTCGTCATAGGATAGGCCTGTGTAGAATTCCAAAGAAGAGTACAGCTCGAGATGTTCTCAGGAGAAGATACATTGATAATGAATGTTGAATTAGGAAGATATGATGCGTTTTTTGGAGTAGGCAATGAATAGGCCAATAAGAATCCACTCTCAAGGACGACGCGATGCTCAGATCCTAAAGAGATATTGAAGGCAGAAAGGTTGCCTCCTGCGTCAGTGGTGAGTCGGGTCACAAAAAATCCATTATCCAGAAGGCTATAGGTCTTCAGAGGAGTGAGTCCCGATACAAGATATCTTGCTTGCGTGGAGACGCTCGCATAATCTTTCCACGAAAGATAGGAAGAAGTAAGATTTTCCAGGGTTTTTATGATAGTGACTGAGTCATCAAGACCATAATTGGAATAAACCTGGATACCACCTAAAGAAGAGATAAGCGTTGCATTATTTACCGCGGTGCAAATAGCCCCATTTCCATTACAAACAACTGCAGTTCCATCTCCGCTATTAGAAGTCCCGCCATCTGCAGTAAGAGTGCCGCTGAAGGTATAGTTTTTTGTATAAATGGCAATTCTGCCGCCAGAACCTCCAGCACTGCCTGACCCTCCTTTGGCAGCGATTGTACCACTTCCACCGACAACCTGGCTGAGTATTAAAAGACTGCCGCCAGAACCTCCAGCACCAGGACCATTCGCTTTGTCATTCTTGCCATCGAGTCCATTCGCACTGAGGGTACCATCGACAACTAAGGTCGTGGTGTTGATGGATATAGCCCCGCCACCCGACCCTCCGCCTGAATGCTGAGCCCCGCATCCCGAACAATCAAGGGTGCAATGGGACGCACCTCCTGAACCGATATTATAAGGAAAGAAGAGAGAGTCATAAGGGATGCCTTCATGACTGGAATCGGTTCCAGCTAAACCGCCAAAACCACCATGACCTGCGCCACCAAAACCTGAAGTATACTCGCTCCAAGAACCCGTACCTCTGCCAGGACCCAAACCAGGATCGCAATTTGCTGCTCCCCCATTGAAGCCATACCCCTCAGTGGTGATAAGCGCCCCAGCATTCACAATAATAGTTTCTGCAACAAGAGAGATGGATTGGTTTAGGGCATGGGATCCGATAGTCAAGACACTTCCGCTTTGTAAAGTGATGTTTTTACAGACTTGATTGGAAGTGACTGAACCTCCAGAAGTGATGACCCAGGCCCCCGAGTCTGGGGCCCCGTCACAATAAGAGTAACTATGAGATTGTACAAATATGGTTCTTTTTTCGGTGTTGTTGGAATATCCCGTCAGATCACTGGCCGAGGCAGTAAAATAATAAATCCCATCAGCAAGACTACTGAGATTGACTGTGATATTTGCCTGAGCAGTGGTGTATTGATTAAGGTTCTGAAGGACAGCCCCCGGTCTGAGAGAAAGATAGTCTACATCCAAAGAAAGCTGTGCAAGGTTCGTATCAATCGCGGTGACATTGATGAAAAAGGTGTTCTGGGAAAGGTTGGAACCATTCAAAGGAGTCCCAAGATCGAAGTATATTTGAGGTATCTTAGAATCCATAATCAACGTAGAATTTGACCCGACAAGCATATTTCCTACAACATCAAATGCAGTATAGAACCAGGTATAGATACCGTCAGTCAAAGTGACGACAATCCCTAAAAGATACTGTAAAGGATTGTTGGAGAAAGTGACGAACGTCTGGTTTACCAAAAATCCTGACTGATTATAGACATAAAGAGTTGCATTTGCTAGACCTAAGAGATTATCATTGAGGTTGACCGTCAGATTGGCAGTATGGTTAGAGGCGATTCCTGGATAATAAGTACCGCTGGAAGGAGAGACATAGGTGATTGTTGGCGAGGTATAATCAAGTGAGACATTTCTCGTCTCAGTCCCGTTGCAGTTGCCTGCGACATCACAGGCCAAAGCGCTGAAAAAGAACTGCCCATTAGGCATACCTGAAAAATCGACAAAAAGTGCATTTGAGGTCGTGGTCCGGACATCAGTATAAGCCCCTGTGGAATCCCAAAGAAAAATCCTCAAAGAACCGAAATGGGATCCATTTGCAGTGACGTTTACCAAAATGAAGTCACGTACCAATAAAAGACCAGAAGCATCAGTTGATGGGGCAAAAGAGATAGAAGGCGCAGTATAGTAGAGGGAAACATTTCTAGAAGGCAGCACAACAGTGAGCGCTAAGACGCTGGTGCAGTTGACATAATAGGAATAATCGCCTTCAGATATAGAGGAGACTGTGTAAGCGGCACTTGAATAAGCGCCATTATTATGGAGTTGCATCGGATAAGAGGTCCCATTCCAGACTAGTGTACAACTCGCAAGATTGTCATTTGCAGAGATATTGACAGTGATGCTCGATGTATTGAGTGCGACATTTGGTAAAGGAGTAACCGGAGCGATATATCCTATGAAAAATCCTTTGGTAAGCAAGTAGGTATGAGCTCCACTGATATTTCGGGTTATCAAAGGAAGATTGCCTTGGCTGTCTGTAAAGAGATTGGGATAAAGTGCTCCGTTATCAAAAAAAGTATAACGGTCTGAAGCGTTCAGACCAGAGACGTTGTACGTGCGTACGGCATAGTCAGAGGTAGTGTCAATCCAGGACAATGAAGTGATGTTCCAAGAGATAGGTGCATGAGTCATATAGAAAGAAGAATTACGATAACCTGTGCTGATAATGGTGATATTCCCATCCGTTAAAGAGACCTGGGAGTTAGAGACGTATTGACAGGAAATCCCCAGACCACCACATCTGATAAATGTCCCCAGACCTCCAGTTGAACGTCCTGTCCCCCCGGCGATGTTGAATTGGCCCGTAAAAGAGTCATAATCCGTATAAAGTGCGATCCTTCCGCCTGAACCTCCGCCTCCACCATTTCCACCGTTAGCAGAGATGCTGCCTGTTCCCTTGAGGTTATTGGTCTCTAGCCAAAGACTGCCACCAGATCCTCCACCACCAGTTGTGCTTCCGCCCCCTTTCGCATTATTACCATTGGAACTTAAGACGCCGTTGACAAAAAGAGTGTCATTTATGATGAGATGTATTGCACCACCACCTGAACCCCCAGCACCATCCGCACCGATGCCTCCCCCTGACCCGAGATCACTTGGAGTATAATATGAGCCATAGGGTCTCCCAATAGAACAAGCGGGAACATGATTACCACTCCCACCATATCCTAATGAGCCATTACCGCCAAATCCTGCCCCGCAACCGCCATCTTTCCATCCATAAACATCACTCCCATAAATCGGACTGCCACCACCGCCAGGACCGAAGCCAGTTTGACCAAAGACGGTAGATCCCAAAAATCCTGTGCCATCTGCAGTGATGTTTGATCCAGAGTCAATCGTAAGATTTTGAGCTTGGAGGATAAGTGCATTTCCATAGACTGAAGAGTTCAAGATAAGTCGACTGTTTCCCGTTACCCGAATTCTGGTGCATTGCTGGCTTTTGGTCACCACCGTAGTGGAACTGACAGTCCAGTCACCACCACTGGTGTTACCATCACATAAAGGATATGCCCAGGTGTGGACTGTAATGGTGCGGGTTTCAGTGACGTTGACATTGTTGGCCAGGTCATAGACTGAGGCATTGATGAAATAAGTCCCATCAGGGACAGAGGTTAGATTGAGGACGATGCTTCCAGTAGGAGAGGAGGAGGCATTATAGAGGACAAGAGGCATACCTGTGCGCAACTCTAAATAATAGACCTTAAGGGCAAGGGAGGTAAGATGAAGGTCGCTTGCGGTCAGATTGATATAAAGATTATTTCGGGAAAGATTGGATCCATTCACTTCTGTTCCGATACCAAATGCAATCTGTGGAGTGATGCTATCAGTGATAAGCGTCTGGTTCGGACTAAGATAAAAGTTACCGACAACATCAAATGCCTGATAGAACCAGGTGTAGACTCCATCTACCAAGTAGACAAGTATTCCTAACGTATACTGTAAAGGATTGCCAGGGAAGGACACAAAAGTTTGATTGACCAATTGATGGGTGATGTTGTTGTAGACATAGAAGGTCGCATTGGATAATCCAAGATAATTATCGGTAAGAGAGATAGTAAGATTGACGCCGGTAAGATTGGGTGTAGGGCTTGAAACATAAGAACCACTGGAAGGAGAGAAGGAGGAGCCAGAAGGAGCAATGGTGTCTATGCCCAGGTTCCTCGTTTCAGTGGAGCTTACAAGTCCAGAAGTATCATTGCAAGTGACATAATAAAAATGCCCACCGGAAACAACGCCTGCAAAGGATAAAG
Source organism: uncultured archaeon (assembly GCA_903873955.1). Lineage (GTDB taxonomy): Archaea > Nanobdellota > Nanobdellia > Pacearchaeales > GW2011-AR1 > VGKP01. The sequence continues at coordinate 9,959 of CAIQQL010000005.1, forward strand.
AGTAAACGTTTGCTGTTGTGACTGCGAGAGGATATCTCACACCATCAAGTATGACTGCACAAGAGGAGAGGTTCACATTGTCCGAAGCAGAGAAGTTAACTAAAAAATTCCCTGTATTGAGAAGAGTACTGCTTTCAGGGGTAGGTGGAAGCAAGGTCACGACAGGAGCAATCAAATCAGTGCTTAAGGTATAGTTACCCGAGACTTGGCAGTTTTGTAAAGCGTCACAACTGGAAAAATAATAACTAAAGAACCTATTAGGTAACAGGTCGACAAGAGTGATATTATGGTTCATTGCAAGAGTGGTGTTGAGATATGTGGAAGGAGAACCTCCAAAGGCACCATAATACACTTTCGTGTTAGACAACTCATTGGTATACCAAGAAAGAAAAAGACTGGTCGCATTCAACAGATTGCTCGAAGCGTTCCCAATAGCAGGAGGATTCTTGTCGATAAGTATGGACCTTGACTCGGTTGTATTGACATTTCCCGCAAGATCAGAACAGATTGCAGAATAGTTCAGATTGATACCCGCAGGACTGGTCGAGAGTAAAGGAAGAGGATAGTCTTGTTCAAAGGTACTGCCATTTTGCGTTGAGTAGAATTTGAAGATAAAGGGCTGTGCCAGAGAACCGACATAGGCGGCAGGTTGGGACGCTCCTGAAAGATTGATGTAATCAAGACGAATCCTTCCATCCCCGCCTGCGCTCCCATTGATGGATTGTATTCCTCCTTGTCCAGCAGCACCGCCTCGTGCAGCAAGAACGCCCGAACTAACGTTCAAAAGAGAAGAAAAAATATAGACTGAACCTCCCGAACCGCCTCCGCCTCCGGCCGCAGCAGAGTCGGTATGTGAATAAGACTGCTCATAATATCCCTTGCCCCCACTTTGACCGTTGGCAACAATCGCACCACTAACAATAAGAGCACGAGAAAACGCAAAGATAATCCCTCCGCCAGCTCCACCATTGACTCCAGAAGGTTGTTCAAAAGCAGATCCGCCTCCGCCTCCGCCTGAGCCAAGATAAGCTTGACCAAGGTCCGCATAACCAAAAGCATTTGCTCCAGGAATAGAGCCATCACTGGAGGTTACACCTAAAGAGGAAGTGCCAAATGCTCCCCCTGCACCTCCTCCACCAAAAGGTGATCCATGAAGTCCCCCTCGACCAGGCGCATAGCCCTTTCCAGTATAACCCGCACTGTCAGTAGGTGCCCCATTGCCACCGGCAAAGCCCAATTGGCTTACGTTAATAAAACCATTAATGGTCGTCGTATCTCTTACTCTGAAGACAACGACTCCTCCAGATGCGCCATTCCAGGCAGGAGCGACAATCGATCCTCCAGAGCTGACGGTAAGAGCAGTATATTGTGGAACACGGATGATTTCAGCCCCAGTATAGTAGGAATGGGCTAAAGGTTTTTGCAAAGTGAAGGTATAACCATAAACTGAAGTGATGTTGGCAAATTCGTATTGTCCACCATCAGACACAGAAGCGTTAGCGACCTGGATGACCAAGATCTCATCCCCGACACTAAAACCAGAACCGCTGGCGACAATAGTGGATGAGCCTTGGGAGACAGGAGTCAAAGAAGCATATGTATTGATGACGGTTGACGTCGTGATTGTTGTTGCGCCATCCGAACCATCGCCATAAGGATCGGTCAATTGTAGACTGCAGGAAGAGACGACCATGTTATCGCTATCTGAAAGGTTGATTACCGTCGAAGAAAGATTCGTCGAGAATCCAGAACTGGGTGTAGGGAAAGTAAAATTGACCTGGGGAGAGACTGTATCGGTTATAAGGGAGTAAGTCCCTGAGGACCTGCAGTTGTTCAAGGTGTCACAACTGGAGATATTATAATAATAGACCGTATTAGAGAGCAGACCTGTAAGCAAAAAGAGGTGATGGGTATCAAGGGTGGCATTTGATTTTGTGGATCCTAATGCTAGAGAGGTCCCATATAAAACGGTGGCATTGGAAAGCTCATCAGTATTCCAGCTGATGTTGACAGTATTCAGGTCTACCCTCGTACCCACAAGGTTTGAAAAGGAGGGGGCAGTAGTGTCTAAGCTGATGTTTCTCATCTCGGTGATATTGGAGTTTCCAGCAATGTCCCTGATATAGGCATTAAAGAAGTACTTGCCATCGGAAAGTCCTGAAAAGTTTAATGATGCGGCCGAGGTATACTGGACAGCATTAACAAGCGCCCCCAGATTGTTGTACAACGAGGCAGTAAGATTAAAGGTGATTGGAGCTTGTGCGCTGATATTCAAAAGGATATAATTTCTTGCGACAAGGATTCCCGAGGTGTCGGTAGGGGAGACAAAAGAGACAAAGGGCTGTGCTAAATCTACAGCAAAAGAGATGTTTCCTAAAGTAAACCTATCGCCAAAAGAGGAATTACATGAGACATAACCCGAATAATTGCTTCCAGAGGATAGGCCAGGGATGCCTAAAGAGGCGGTTGTTGAACCATCTGCATTGAAGACATTCATGGAACTGGTTCCGGAAGTGAAATAAAGTGTACAAGTGGAGATGTTGACATTTGCCGCGACAGCATAAGTGACTGTAGAAGAGTTATAATATAGTGAGAAAGGAGTAGGGGAAATATAGGAAAGTGCGAGAGGCTTTGAAGGCAAGATCGCAACGAGACGTGTTTCTGTGGCATTTCCATTGCTGCTGGTGTCGCTGACAAATGCCCGATAAGTGATATTTCCCACAGAAAGATTGCTTTGGTTCATCAACGCTCCCCATCCCGAGGCACTGAACTTGTAGAGGTTGGAAGCATAATGTTCCTGGATTTCAGAGGAGGATAATGTTCGGTTCCAGATACGGACCTCATCAACAAGAGCATTCAATGGACCTACATTGTCCGAAATATGGAAAGTACCTGTAGAAGAAAGCGGAGAGGTGACTCCCGAGGTATTGAGTACGCCATTGACATAGATATTGACTCCCCAGCTCGAGTTCACGGTCACAGCAACATGATACCATTGACCGATATTAGGTGTGAAGGAAAGGACGTCATGCGCTGTGTTCGTTCTACCAAAAGTAAACTGGCTATTGGAAAGAATACTGGTGAAATAGCCCGAAGACCATACCGTAAGATACTGGGTGGCTCCCCCTGTGCCTTGTCGGTTAAACCAGTATTCCCAGGTGAAGTTGTTCAATTTCTGCAAAACAGGCGCATAGGCAACATCAATGTACCCGGCACCGTTAAATGCATAAGCGCCGCCATATCTGCCTCCAGAAGTCCAGGTTGCGCCGTTCACGGTACCATTTTGGTTATAACCGCTCACATCTGCTACCACCGTTGCATTTTCTCCAAAAGAAGAAACCTTATCAAAATTGTACATCAACAAAAGATTCTGGTCAAACAAGGTATAATTCGAATTGTTCCAGTTCCAGACGAAAGTTGCAAGATCGTTCGCATTCAAGATGGACACGTTGATGAGGAGCGAACTATTGGAGGTGGACGTTGCATTAGCAGGGGTCGGAGCAGCAAAAGTAGGCCAGGGAAAATGAGGAGGAAGAAGGGAGGGGATGACATTCAGATTTCGCGTCTCCGTACTGTTGACACGACCTGTAGAATCGTTGGCTAAAGCAAAATAAGAATAATTACCATAGGAAAGGTTGCTTGCATTCATGATGAAACCCCAGTTTGTATTATCGATACGATAAAGATTGGAGAGATACTGCTGTTGTATTTCAGCAGATGAAAGAGTCCGATTCCAGATACGGAATTCATCAATAGAACCGTTGAAGTTTCCAGTGTGCAAGGAAGGAGTATCCCCGATGTCCAAAGGAGAAGCTGCAGTATTCATAGCATAAGCCCGGTCACCAGAAAGAGGAAGTAGTTGCCCATCAAGATAAAGAAGGGAATCATTGCAATACGATGCTCCTGCTGGGACAGTGACGACCAGGAAATGCCAATTGGTATCAGAGGTCCATGAAGCAAGGCTCCCCGTGCTCATGCAATCAAGACCGATTTGGGTTGGACCTGCAAGCCAGAGTTCATAACGTTGACCGACAGCATTTGCCCCGAAACCTGCGATTCCTCGATTGGTTTGGGTCGCATCACTTAACTTGAACCAGAGAGCGAGAGTTCTCGGTTTTGTGCCCGTTGGAAGATTGATAGGAGAAGAGAGGGTGATATATGAGCTGATTCCATCAAATTGGTAACTTCCACCGTATCTCCCATTGGTAGTCCAAACCGCACCGAAAACAGTCCCATTGTTTTGAGAACGGCTCAGGTCAGTGACCTTTGTCGCATTCTCCCCGATTGTGCTCTTGTTCTCAAAGTTCATCATAAGGACCAATGAAGAGTCAAAGATTGAGTAATTGGTCCCGTTCCAGTTCCAAAGGAAGTTGGCCAGAAGAGGTACACCGGTAAAGCTGACATTCATGATAAAAGAGGAATTGGAGGTAGTAGTGGTGTTCGCAGGAGTTGGTGAAGAGAAATAGATATTGATGGGGATTACTGAGACCACAAACGAACTGTTTACCGTACTGCAATGGTTGGTGGAATCACAGCTGGTGATATTGAAATAGTAGGTACCTATAGAGAGACTGCTCAAAGTGAGCATATGCGAAGAAGAGGAAGTGGCATTATTTTGAGAAGACCCTAATGAAAGAGTGGTACCATAAAGAAGGGAGGCATTGGTTGCGACATTTGTGGTCCAGTTTATCTGTTCAGTTGCGCTGTCTATTGCTCCAGTAGTGAGATTGGAGATGAGGATTGCTCCAAGGTTAACGGTTAATCTTTGCAGAGTGGTCTGGTTCCAGTGATTAAAGGAATCATTACAGGAAGCGTAATAGTCATAAGTTCTGCCATCTAAAAGAAAAAGAGAATAGAATGCTGAGGAAGAGACGCCATTGTTAGCAAGGGTCATAGTATTATTAGCATAAGAAGTCTGGTTTTCCTGAGGGGCAATGGAAACGGTAGGTTCTATTGCAGCTACCCTTCTTACGCGGACATTATCCAGATACCCTGCGTTGTCTCCGCTTGGCCCGCTACCCCAGCTATAATCAAAACGGATGAGATGGGTTCCTGCAGGAATGGCCTGAGACATGTTACTCCAAGCGATATTACCGGTGATACTGTTAAGAAAATTGTACTTTCCATCATTTAATGGGCATTCTGCTACTTCATCGTAACAGTATGAAAGGAAACCATCAGAATCTGTTGAAGAGACTTTCCAGGAGAATTCAAGAACGGCTGTATTGCTCAGAGAGACTGTTTGTGAGAGATAATTGTAGATTCCTGCAGACATGGGATAACTTATTGCAGAATAATTTCCAGCAAAGGCTTTTGACTTGTTGACAGTCCAATAGGGTGCAACATCCCCGCCTAACGTCCAATAACTGCTATTGACTGTCCCACTCTCAAAATCGTCAAATAAATCAAAAGTTGCCCGCCCATTGCTTTCAGACTGGAAAGACCTGTTCCCGTAATACATATATAAAGAGAGCTTCTGGGTCGTGATATTATTGTCAACCTTGACCCAGATTACTGCTTTCTTTGAAGAGGCATTACAAAGTTCAACATAATAAGGCAAAGTCTTCTGTTCGCTCACATTGGTGAACCTTACATCTGAACAGTTCAAGGTCCAATTAAAAGCTGGGCCTACAATTGAGCTATTCAGTATGATCTTGACAGGATATCCCGCATCAGTTGAGCCTGAAGAGACTGAAATATTGATCTGTTGTTTATTGGCAAGAGAGCTGTTCCACCAGTGTACGGGAAGAAGGTTGACGCCTAACAGACAGCGCGTAGCATTTTCCTTGATACTGACATTGATGAGAGTAGTATTTGTGGTCCAAATCGAGCCATTGGAAGGAGTAGGAGAAACAAAAGAGACCTGGGGAGGGGAGGTCGCATCCTCCACGGAATAGTTATAGGAAATATCAAACGTCTGGTTAGAAAGATGCGGAACAATCCATTCCAGGCGATCAATCATGCTATTGTTGTCCGTATCATTGGCAGTAAAGGAGATATAACTTTGGTTCTCCACCCAATAAACAGAGAGGTTTTGTTCCTGGTCTACAGTCAAGATTTCAGGGATAGTTGTAAAAGCCGAGATATTGGTATAGTTTAGTCCATCAGGACCAGAGATCAATACTTCTTTACCTGAGGGAAATGTCTGCTCAAATGAAGCAGGAGCCAAGGTTTCGTACTCAAAATCATAGTCTCCCTCTCCTTGAAGAGTGATGGTTGTTGAAGCAGAGGTTATAAGCCCTGGAGCTGCAGACACTAGGTTACCAGTCAGAAATCCAGTTAATTTTTTCTGTATGAAAATAAACAAAGACAACAGCATGGAAGAAGGCAGAGGAGTTGAAGCAACGCTCGCGACCACCTTACCCCCTTGTGCTGTAAGTTCCAAAGGTTCCTTAGAGTTACTGGTTTCTTTAAACCCTGAGATTTGCTGGGGTGAAGCAGGAATGATGATATCAACTGATGCATTGGTTAATAATTTTATATGCTTGACCCATTTAACCGAAACGCCTAAGGCAATAGGACTATGGGTGACCGTTTCAATCACAACAGGGGCAAGATCAGGAGATGAAGCATTGGATACTGAAAGATTTGATGTTGGAATGGAAGATGAAAGATTATCTGGGCTTATGAAAGTTTGATTGTCAGAGGTATTAAGCTCATTGCTTAAGCTAGAAGTATTAGATATGAAGGAACTGTCATTGGAAGTTTCATTGTTCGAGCCTTGTGTAGGCAAGAGGATTGATGCATTGTCTGCTGAAGAAGAGAGAGTACTTTCAACCTGGGAAGAAGGAAGTATTTGTGCATCAAGAAAACCTAAGGGAAAAGTGAAGGTAGACCCATAAAAAACAACGGAAGAAATCTGGTTCTCCGCACCGCTTGCTGTAACCGCTATTGAGCAAAGAAGTGCGATAAAAAAGAAGAGAAAAATAATGCTAAAAAGGCTTCTTTGAGAGAAGAGAATTGATAAAATTCTAACCAAACTACTACCTCTTTTCCCAATTCTCATTTTCCGCTGTACCATTAGGTGATCAAACCTCTTTCATAGCCTACTTTTTATCTAAAAGAAGTGTCTTAAGAGGTTTAAATATCTATGGGTAAAAAAGTGGTCTTTTACACTACCTTTTTACACTACTTTTAAAGACGATAAAATGAAAGTTTAAAAAATGATAAAAAATGAGATTTTACACTACCTTTAAGGATTATTGAATAAAGAAAGAAACGAAAGAGCAGGCAATATGCAAAACAAGGTACCCAATCAGGTCAATTCTTCAGAAATAAGCCATTTCTAAAGCAAAAAAACAACCAGAACAGGCTAATCTCCTACCGCCACCCGGGCCGTAGAGTATGGAAAAGATAAAGGCATTTTGGCAGAGACCGGTCTTAGGTTGGTCTTAAATTCCATAGCAAAAATTTTAGATGACCCCTTCAAAGCAGTTATACATCCCCATTTCTCCATTTAAGATAACCTTAGTCTAAATGAGTAAGATTTGTTGATCAGACAAGAGCCATAAAAAAGAAGAGATGAGCAAGTAAAAGACCCAAAGTTTGGAAGGAAAGACAAGCGCCTAACAACCGAAAACTCAGTAAAACCAAGATTTTAAGACCCAAAAAATTTTGAAATAAGCTATACGTTTAGACGTTTAAACGAAAAGAATTTACTTCTAAACACAATAGCTAAAACCAGGCACAAAACCAAGAAAATAAGCACGACTACCTCAAAAATGCTTGAAGAAGTGGATGTACAGGCTATTTTGAGGTCTAAAGGGGCAGAGATACTGAGGGTCGTTGAAGAACCAAATGAGGGTAAAGACTGGTTTGAGATAAGTGAAGCTTGTATCTCTCCTGAGTAGGAAGTTAGATTTTTGGGACAGACAGTCTTACAGAAAAAATAACCAAGGATACAATCTTGAGGATACACTCTTCGAGGGGCATGAAAACAGACTAAGATCGGTAAAGCGTCTTTACGCATCGTTGAACCTATAAGATAATGAGATGCACTGATATTTGTGCTGGAAAGATTGACCAATGATCCCGAAACACTTAACTGAAAGGTGCCTGAATCTTCCCAGGGATTATACAAGGAATAGGTAAGACATCGAGTTTCCCCTTCGCTTAAAGTTTCACTTTCAGTGTTCCAGACCAATCCTGGGCCGGTACGTGCAGCAGAGAGACTAATAAAAAAAGCCAAGATCAGCAAGGAAAACAAAAAAAATTTACTTAGAGAAAGAATTTGTTTCATGTGCTTATCTTAGCAACCCAATCCAGTAGAAACGCCTTCAAAAGACAAGGAGTTATTATATGCTCCTTCGACAACGTTTAGTGGAACATCAAGCCAAAATCTGAAATAAGCACTTTGATTAGCACTAACATAAAGCAGAGCAGGGGTATAAGAAAGGCTTAAGGGAATTGCACCAAATGGACCTGAAGGAGCACTGTCATTGGAAGAATTGGAACTGCTCCATGTTTCATTTCCTACTCCAAAAAAAGCGCCTGAAGTGCTCAAGAGATGATTGTTTGCCTTAATGCAGAGGTCAACAGGAACATTAGAATCCGGGCTTACCGAGATAAAGTAGTCTGTCCCGTTAGTCAAGGTATCATTGTTCAAGAGTGCCGCGACAGTCAAGGTAGTCCCACCCGAGGCCGTTCCAAAATCAATTCCTGTTGAAAGATTGTCTGAAAGAGCTATAGAAAAATACTTTTCGATGTTCACTTTTGAGACAAAAGAAGCTGATGAAGAGGCTCCAGAGACTAGATTTGAAGACGAGAGAGAAAAAAAGAGAAACGCCAGAAATAAGATAAAAGCACCTAACGCTAAGAAAATATCAATAGATCTATGACCTCTCATGAAGATAAGATAGCTAAAAACTTTTTAAACGTTTGTTTTAATAGAGAATATAAAAATTAACTTGCTCCAAAAAAGATCAAAGAGGATTGAAAAAGGCTAAACCAGACAATAAAACTATTAGAAGAGTACAGCCACAAGACATAAAAAAGAGGGTTTCTTGATAAAATTGAGAGCAGATGTTAGAAAGGAAAAAAATAGGACTTGCTTTGGGAAGCGGAGGCGCACGAGGATTTGCTCATATCGGAGTGCTAAAAGTCTTAGAAAAACATAATATCCCTATTGACTTTATTTCGGGCTCAAGTGCTGGAGCGATCGTTGGTTCATTGTATTCTGCTCAACCAAACGCAAAAAAACTTGAGAAGGAAGCTCTAGAGGCGACCTGGAGAGACTTCTTTGATTTCACGATATCCAGATCAGGTTTTGTAAAAGGAGACAAAGCAAGCAAATTTCTTAATTCAAAGCTTGCAGGCATTAGTTTTAATGAGCTTAAGATTCCTCTGTTTATTACCGCTCTCGATATTGAAAATAATAGAGAAATAATATTTAACAAGGGAGATGTCCTCAAAGCTGTTCGTGCAAGTATGTCTATACCAGGGGTGTTCCAGCCTGTAGAAAATAATGGATGTATTTTAGTTGATGGGGGGATTGTTGACCCGCTACCCGTGAACGTCTTAAGGGAGGCGGGAGCAGAGATTGTCATTGCCGTAGATGTAGAGGTAGTGACCGAATGTCCAGAAAGAATCCTAGGCACGGCTTTAAAAGAACAGAGTAGAAGACAAAAGGACCTCATCTATATATTTACGAAGGTGATTCAGATTATGGGATCTCATATAGACAAGGTAGAAAAAGAAAGGAATAAACCTGATATTATGCTGGTACCCAATCTCAAGGGAGTGGGAATGTTTGATTTTTCAAAAACAAGACAGATAATAAGACAAGGAGAGAATACGACAAAAGAGGAGATTGACAAGATCATCAGGATAACACAGCCCAATCTAGCAAGGGATCTTATGGGCGAGTTCCATAAGAATATTAGCGTCAAGAAATTTGTTTCAGATATTAGGAAAGCATAATTTAAAGGTTCTTAAAGGAAAAAGCTTAAAAAGACATGCGACACGTAGAGTGTCATGAGCGATAAAGAAGAAAGATTCATGAAGATACTGATTCAATTTCAGCAAAAGCCTATCCTGTAATCAGAAATGTTTACAATGATAAGGGA
>CAIQQL010000006.1 GCA_903873955.1 uncultured archaeon
CCGAATATCTTCCTGAAATTTGGTTCATGATGCTTCAATCTTTCTAATAGGGCCATAGTAATAATAACCTTTTTTAAGGTTATAGTAATCATCATCTAGGTTATATTTAAAACTTTCTATTTATCACGAATTTTCGTAAAATTGCTTTAACAAATTTGATTGCTCAAATCTTTCTGCCAAACGCTGCTGTCTTTGGACTTCGAAGACTTTGCATCCTGCTCCGATACAGCTCAAGAAAGGCGCGGTCATTGAACATCTCCTGGATCCGGGGAGCGATTTGGTAGTGCAGGGCCTGGAGGTAAGGTTCATCTCGCAGCAATAGAGATTCAACAAATACTTCTCCTGTCGAAAAGAAAAGCGCGCGTACATTGCCACAGACGGATATCCCTGTTGCGGGGAAGGGCAGGATAAGTCCGGTTTGCGCGCCATACTCTGTGGTCAGGGGGTACGTAGTGTTGCGGACCTTCGGATCAGGTGTGATGGTTGCCCCTTCTCTCGTTCCATAAAAACTGAACGGAAAACCTCCATCACGCAGGGGTCCTGTCCTGTGGTGTAATTCGCCCCGGAGCAGTTTATAGCCGAAATTGGCTCTGCCTGTCCGTTCAACTTCCTCGGTGATGATATTAAAAGGTAAAATTTCGCAATCCAAAGTATCCATGAAGAATGCTCCCTGAAGTTTTAATCTTCTTGTTCAATGCGTGGGGCAAGGATGAACGACAGCAGGATGTTGCCGGTAGGGAAGTCAATCCTGATAGGATGGTTATCCGAGAAGTTGAGTGAGACCCTTGAGGAGATCTTTGCGCCTTTGGCAAACTTTGCGAGATACTCCAGGGAGAAGCGCGCTGTGCTGTAATCTGAATAGATCTCAATCTCATCTGAAGAGAATTCTGCACGGGTCGAGTTGAGTGCTCCTTTGGCCTCTACAATAAATTTGGTAGGCTCAGCTGAGAACGTGCATGCATCAGAGACGATGCCACAATCCTCGATGAATTCAGTGAATGCCTCAGAATCCATCTTGACGACGCTCTTGAATTCCCAGGAAGGAAGGTCTTTTTCTTCCCCTTCGATGTTGATCAGGGACAAGGTGAAATCTCTTTTGATCTTGTCATTGATGGCAAGCTTGAGACGGTTTTCCTCTTTGCTCAAGGTTAAGGAACTTCCCAGCTTGCATCTTCGAAGGACTGCCTTCAGGTTTTCAAGATTGACACCCAGGACTTCATCTTTGTCAATCTCATATTGGGAGAAAAGGTCGCGCGGCATCTTGAATTGGACCATGGCTACATTTGCAGGGTCAATTGCGGTGATGCTCATGCCGCCCTCTTTGGTGACTTTGAGTCTCACCTCAGTAACCAGTTCAGAGATGATGGAGATTATATCTGCCAAAATCTTGGGGTTATCCAATTTCAGTAACATTCGTTTAGAGGGCGCTCTGGGCTTTTAAGTTTTATTGTGATGCCCGCTCGCCATACGACAAGGGGCTCGTACTCCCCTTGCAAAAACAGGATAAAAGATTAAAAAGAATAAGGGACTCTCACCTGGTATGAACAAGCTGGGCCTTTTGGCGTTTGGTATAGGGTTGTTGCTATCCTTTGGCATTGCATATCATTTCTCTGCTCCAAGATCAGACCATCCTGCAAACCTCACCGCAACAATCTCTGGCCAAGCAGTCCAGAATCATACGCTTTCCCCTGCAACTTCTGTAAAGAAACTTCCTGATCCTAGTGCGCTTATTGCCAGTTCTCTTGCCTGTAGCGACTGCACGCAGGCGTTCCAGAAGTACTCTCCTGCCCTGGGAAACCTGTCCAATTTTGAAAAAGAGTTCCAGGTCAATCTTTCCCTTCCTTTTGCTGAAAACGCACAGAGACAGGAAGGATATGCCTTGATCTATTATGAATCGAATGGCACACAGACCTTGACGAATGCCTCACAGGAATTCCTTTCTGCAGCGGACGCGTTTGTGAAACAGGGAGAGAACTTCAGCCGTATTCGTACGCGAAACGTATCCTTTACGGTGGCCTATACGGAACAGTTTAGTTATGCGAAGGCCTACTTTGGAAAGGTGAAAGCGGGGTGCAAAGCAGTAACCTGCGCTCCTACCCAGATGATTGCCCAGGTATCCTTCTATCTGCAGGACAATTCAGTGGTCTTGGTGCTTGATCGGTACCATGGGATTGGGCCGGGAGGAGGCGATCATCCTCTTGCCCTGAACAATTCCCTTACCGTCACTAGTATCTGATCTTCGCACAAAGCAAATCAATATAAAACAAACCTCCTTCTATAAGGGATGGAAGAAAAAGAAAAAAGGGTACGGGCTATAACCCGGTTATATTATGCAAACCCGAAGGTACAAAAAGCGATGCTTGCCTTTGCGCAAGGTCGTGAAGTCGTGCCGCGGTATTTTGAAGGGTTTGGGAAACGCCCGGATATGCTGCAGTATCCTTCTGATCTGATGGGCCTGGTGAATAAAGGTGCGACCTCGTTTCATGGTTCTGAAGAGTTATGGTCTGACCCTCTCTCCTTGAGCTCGGATATCACTGCCGAAGAGATGGGTAGGTTGCGCAAAGGATGGGACCTTTTGATAGATATTGATTCTCCCTTCCTGGATTGCTCAAGGGTTGCTGCACGGTTGATCATAACTGCGCTTGAGCATCACGGTATCAAGAACTTCGGTCTGAAGTTCTCAGGAAGCAAGGGCTTCCATATCATCATTGCAGGCAAGGCCTTCCCCGAGATTTATCAGGGAGAGGAGACTCGGCGCATGTTTCCCGAATGGCCGAGGGCCATCTCAGAATATCTGATGAGCTATATCCGCCGGGACTATAACCTGGAAGTGGGCAAGATGCTCAGCGAAAAGGAGATTATGAGCAGGACCACGCTCACCCAGGAGGATCTGAACGCAGTGCGATGCAGGCAATGCGGAAGTGATGCCCAGAAAGGGATGATTGTGAAGTTCATCTGCCCCGTATGTAATCTGACCATGGACCGTCGTGACGTCAAACTGACCAAGAGGCGCTTGCGCTGTTTGAGCAATGACTGTGCCGGGGTTCTTGAGGTTTTGGAGACGAAGGAGTATTTTATGTGCGCTTCGTGCAAGGATCCGGAAAATGAGAAGATGGCCCTTGCTTCAGACAAGCATCCGGACAGTTTTGAGTTGGGGAGAGGAATCAATGCTGAAAAGGTCGCAAATCTCGATATGGTCCTTGTTGCCCCAAGGCATCTTTTCCGTATGCCTTATTCCCTGCATGAAAAGACTTCCCTTGCAAGTATTGTATTGACCAAAGAGCAGCTTGAGACGTTCAGCCCTAAACAGGCAGACCCGCTCAAGGTGCAGATTGTAGAATACTATCCTCAAAATACCCCTGATGAGGCTAAAGCCTTGCTTGCAGCGGCGTTGGAATGGAAGAAGAACAAGAACGCGGAAGATGAGAAAAAAGATGAGAAAAGTTATGGGAAATACAAACAGGCATATGAGCCGGTGGAAATTAGCGGGTTAACCGAAGAATTGTTCCCTCCGGCAATAAAGAAATTGCTCAAAGGTCTCAAGGACGGAAGGAAGCGCGGGGTTTTCATCCTGATCACATTCCTGCGCTCGTTGGGGTTTGCACCGGAATATATTGTGACGAGTGTGCGTGACTGGAATAAACGTAATGAGCCTCCCCTCAAGGAAGGATATATCAAAGGGCAGCTGGATTGGCATTTGCGGCAGAAGAAAAGGATTTTACCCCCCAATTATGACAACCCTTCGTTTTATAAAGACCTCAATCTGATCGAGAAAGCCCCCACGTCGAAAAATCCAATTGTCGACGCTATGCGTGAAGCACGCCGACGGGGTTTGATCAAGGAAAAAGGGTCAGAGGACCCCAAAAATCCCCCCAAATAAAAAAAAGATAACTTTAAATTCTCTAAAACTATTGAAAAGTATGGTAAAAAGCAGTGTGTTTGTAATATCCCTTTTGGTTCTGGGTTTGCTTTCTGTATCTCTAGCGTCGGCTTTCTGGCCGTTTGACTATTTTTCAAAACCCTCGGTCGCAAGCAGCCCAGCAGGTTACGGTTATGGTGGTAGTGCGAGCGGTGGCAGTATCTGCAATACTAACTATGCCTATGGATATTCCACTGGATACGGATATGGCTGTGCCTCAACCGTGCCTTTGATGGTAAAACAAATCTTTTATGCAAACAGGACTGCCCAGGCTAACTGGGGATCAACTTATTTTTATGTGGGAAATCTTCAGGATATAACCTACCTGCTCAGTGCAGATAATTCTTACATCTTTAATTATAATGGTGCATCATATGCCGCTGCTCCTTTGCTCATCAGCTTCACTTTCGGAACGGCAATGCCTGCTCATACCGAGATCATTTCTTATCTCGACGGCGCAAACAGCCAGGCCAGCCTAACCATCTATATTCCTGCTTTCAATACCACAAAGACAGGCAATAGTATGTACTTCTATGTAGCAAAGGATGGCTCAACCTATTTTGCTGACGTAAACAACAACGGTCTTGCTTCCAATGAGAATCTGCTTTCTTCTGCTCAGGCTTTGGTCCCAGCACACCTTGCAAGAGCAGCTCCAAAGGGAAGTACTGCCCGGATATTATGCACTGAAAACTGGAAGTCACAAACCTGCTCATTAAGCAAATGCAGTGCTCAATACACCCAGACAAAGACCTGCGTTGAGACTGGCTGCTCACATTTACAGACCACTGAACAGAAATGCTGTCCAACAGGGTATGGATATGGCTATGGCTACGGATCCGGATATGGCTATGGCTGCAGTGTTCCTCCTGTTTCGCCTACCTGTACAGATGGCCTATCCAATCAAGGGGAGACGGGAATTGACTGTGGCGGTCCTTGTCCTGCCTGTCATAATAAGTCTGTTCAAGATAACTGCACGGGTAGTTCTGCTCAAAACAATTTTAACTGCACGGGTAAGTCTGTTCAAAATAATTATAACTGCACTGATAGTGACATCACCTCTCTTGCCCCTGATGGCAGAAACTATCTGGTTGCAGGAAATATCACTACTGGGAATGGCTCGGTCTTTTCTGATACTTGTTATAGCGATGCTGTGTTGAAAGAGTTCTACTGTCTGACCATTTATACTAAGGCCGAATTAGTCACTTGTCCAAATGGATGCGCTGCAGGAGTCTGTAAGGGCGCATCACAGACTACCACCTCTACCGGATCCACCGGCTCAGGCAACACAATCAACGGGCTCTCTTCTGGCACTAATGGTGGAAACACACAGACGCATATCATCGCACCTCAACCTCCAGTTGCACCACAAGGCAGCATCATCAATACCACTCCTCAAGGCCCAGGTGTCACTCCTATTGATACTTCTTCGGGTTCGGGACAGAACGTAAAATCTACTTCTGTTTGGTACTGGATTGGCGTCATCGGTGGGATCTTGATCCTGCTTGCAATTATCGTCGGTTTGATTCTTTATTTTCTTTCTAAAAGAAAAGATTCTGCCGCCGTTGCTCAATAACAACACTTCTGCTCGGACAAGAAAAAGCGGAGAAAATAGGCAACTAAGAATATTTATAAATAAAGGTTCCATCTAAACTATATGCAAAAAAGAGATGTGCGTTTAGCTTCTGTAGTCGTTATGGGACTATTCTCATTGTTCATTTCTTTGACGTTTGCTCTCGCTGCAGATACAAGCAGCGTCCAGATTGACAAGGCTTATACCTGTCTGAAAAGTGAGATCGGGAATAAAAGTTCTCTCCTGCTCGAGCAGGCAACCTTTGCGACTCTTGCGTTGGGTTCAGTAAAGCTCGCCGATGACAAGATTACCTCTACCAAATCTGCGACGGAAAGCTGCTGGCCTTCTGATGGCTGCAAGCTTAAGGACACTGCCCTTGTCGCCCTGGCTCTTGACCGGGAAGGCAAGGACACCACGGCTATTGAGCAATGGATGATGAACAAGAATGCCACCCCTACAGAACTGAACTGGTATCTGGAAATCGACATCAAGGATCATTCGAGCGCCACCTGCATTGTTTCCTATGACTCCTCTAATTCTCAGTTTTTTGTCAATGATGACATGACCCTTTCACGGGGCTCGGTTGCCGATTGCCTGTCGATTTCAAACAATAAGTTCTGGCTGAAGATCGGGCAGAATTGTCTTGCGAAGAACTATCAGGTGAGCTGTAACAAGGACTTCGTTTCAGCATTGCTCTATGACAAGACGGGTGGCGATACTATCTATGTCTCTTCCGAGTCCCATACTGCTGCGGCTAATGCCACGACCAATGAGGTTGTGACCGCCAGATGCCTTAAGACCCAGACTTCCTGTGATTATGAGGGTACGCTCTGGGCAGCGTTCGCCTTGAACAAGTTAGACTCAAAGAATGATGTCTCAGCCTATGTACCCTATCTTAATGCCCTTGCTGAAGACAACACTAAATTCTTCCCTAGTGCATTATTGCTGCCTCTGGGAAAGACCAGCACCACAAGCAACTTCCTCTCTGATATTGTCCAGCGCCAGAAATCAAACGGCATCTGGGATGTTACCGGAAGCCCATACAAGAAATATTTTGATACCTCTCTTGCCTTGCTCGCACTCAGCTCCACAAGCGCCGAATCCTTGAGGGCAAAGACTGCCTTGCTGACGATGCAGAAGGATACGGGTTGCTGGAGTGAGAGGGATGCGATCATTGATACTGCTTTCTTATTGTACTCTGGTTGGCAGCGAACTCCGACCAAAAGCACTTCAGGAGGCGGTGGTACGGATATCAAATCAGCGTGCACTTCAGTAACCTCTTATTCATGCGAGTTACGAAATGACTGTCTTTCTGCAAATGCCACGGTGCTCGATAGTTATACCTGTTCAGGCGGAAGCGTCTGCTGCTCTCAAAAGATCCCTCAGAGGACCTGTTCGCAGTTGCAGGGTTCAATATGTACATCGGCCCAGCAGTGTTCTTCGTCAAATATGCAGCAAGCGAGTGATGGCGCCTGCTGCCTGGATCAATGCGTTGCCAAAGCGGTTCCAGGTGAGGATACCTGTACACCCCAGAATGGCTCTTGCAAGCTTACCTGTGACACTACTGCTAATGAGCAAGAGACGACAACATTGACTTGTTCAGATTCTGCAAATAAATGCTGTCAGGTGCAGGTAACTGAGAATACGAAGCCTGCTACCAGTTATACCTGGTTGATTATCCTCTTATTGGTGCTGATAGCAATAGTTGTTGCGGCGATTATCTATCGTGAAAAGCTTACGGTCTACTATTACAAGTATTTCCACAAAGGTAAAGGATCCCCTTCCAGGCCTACAGGTCCAGAAGGTCCTTCACAAGGCCTGCTACAGCGTCCTTCGCCTCCCGCATACACTCCTTCACAAGGTCCACGCGTCATGAGACCTATGGCGGGTCCAGGACAGGTCCCGGGACCAAGACCTCCAGTTGCGCGAGGGCCACCATCGCCACGTGATAAAGAACTCGAAGACACGCTCAAAAAACTTAAAGAGATGAGCAAGTAACGTTGTTGCTGCCCAATCTTTATTAATCCTGGGAGGTTTATTCTTTTATGCGAATACTTGCCATCGGTGACCCTCATGGGGATCTTGCAGCCATCAGGAAAATTCCCATCAAAGACTGTGATGCTATTGTCCTCACAGGGGATTTAGGCAGTGCGTCCCTTGCACGAAAAAGGGCGTTTGAACGTATTGACCGTGAAAGGCGCAACCTTCCTGAAAAGACCTACTCGCCCAAAGAAAAAAAGAGGGCTTTTATGGAGCCATATACTTCTACTGTTCGTCTCGTGAGATATCTTGCACGTCATGCTCCAGTGTATACTGTATTTGGCAACATAGAATGTTCAAACCAGGAAACCAAGGATATCGCCGAGGCAATAGGACTGCCTCTTCCCTTTATCTATGATGCCCTGCGCAAGATCAAAGGGGTGACCATCATCAATAACCGGATTGTGAAAATGGGCGGCATCCGTATCGGAGGGGTTGAATATTTTCTTGACGCGAGCTGGGTGCAGGAGTTCAGGCCAAAGGACTATGCCGAACATTTGTTTTTCGCAAAAAAGGAGAGTAAAAAAGTGGAGAGGTTACTTCAGCATTATGGAAAGATAGACCTGCTTGTTGCACATCAACCCCCCTATAAAGTCCTTGATAAGGTGACTGCAAAGTTTGCGCCCGCACACTGGCGTGGAAAGCATGCGGGAAGCAAGGTGCTGTTGCAGTATATTAAAAAGACACAACCAACATTTGTTGTCTGTGGCCATATTCACGAAGGTGAGGGAAGGATGAAGGTGGGAAAGACCCAGGTGTTTAATCTCGGAGTTGCAGGATATGCCTACCTTACCTTCTGAGCATCAAAATGCTTCTCGGCATTATATTTATATAATAAGAAGGATATTTTTCTGGGTATGAAAAAGGGGATACTCCTGTTAGTAGGCGTAGTGGTCTTGTTGGTTTGTTCAACCCTGCATGTTCTTGCGCTCACTGCGGATATGAACTATGTTAATGGCGCAGGGGTCACCGTTGTTGCTCAGCTCAAAGGTGCCGTGCTAGAACCGATAGACTCTGCGAATGTACATATCAAAAATGGCAATATTGAGATTCCCACACAGTCAGGCGTCGTGAAAGTGAAAGAGGACTATTATGTCTGGTTTCTGACACCGTATACTGAGGGAAATTACACGCTGCAGATCAACCGAGTGGCCACGAGTTCTTTGGGGCAGGTACAGTTAATCAATTTCAATCAGTCATTCATCGTACGGGGCAATCTTTCCAGCTACGCGGTGACTCCTGGGGCGATAGTGACGAACAAGGATTTTACAATTTCCATCTTTCTTAATAAGGAGGAAGCAAGGACTATTGACGTGAGCTTTCCCTATTCCCATAGTGTAGTTTTGCAGCCTGGGGCCAACACGTTAAGTTTTGCGGCGGAGCAATTCCCTCAGGAAGAGACCACGAGGATTGATGTGGGGGGGTATTCCTTGCCTGCAGTCATTCCTGGAAAGGGCAGTACGCAAACAGCTCAGGGATTAAGGTTTTTTCCGGATGTTTTTGAGATGAGCTGGACTAGGAACTCTTCTGTGGAGCTTAGAAACCTGCTGACTGTCGACCTGAAAAATGTCTATCTGGATTATGACCGCTCTCAGATGACCATTCTTCCTGCAGCTAACCAGACCATCAAGGCAGGTCAGGCCATGGTTTATAATGTCTCCTTGAAAGCAGGAGCCAACACTGAAAATGGTTTTACCGTCACTGCAATGAATGAAAATGCGACCGCGGTGTTGCTGGTGACGCTTCCCTATGTCCTGCCAAATCTTACCCAACCCAATCTCACGCGGACGAATGCGACCGGGCAGAATAATTCTCAGACTGCAACGAATGTGACACCACAATACGAGGGGCATAGATGTGATGAGATTGATAGTGGCAGGATTTGTTCAGGAAATACAGTATGTTCTGCAACCTCATTTATTGACACGAATGGCGATGCCTGTTGTGTTGGTGTGTGCAAGGCTCCAAGCCAGGGTATTGTCTCCAATATCATCTTTGGTATTTTCGTGCTTGTCTTGGTTGGCCTTATCGGGTTCTATATTTATGTCAAATATAAGAAAGTGAAACCTGAAAAGAATCCTATCCAGAAAGAAGTGGCGGAAATAGAGAAGGATCATGCGTCAAGGCTTCCTCCAGGATTTGAAGAACATGGTCCGGCACATCCTACTAAGCCACATACTCCTTAGGACTTGGGCGTCAGTTTACCCAGGTAAAGATTGTTAAAAACGTTAAGAAATTGTTTGAGAACCTATTTTTTCTTCTTATTTTTTGGCTTTTGTTCCATGCTCTCTTTCAATACAGCAGGGGCTTGTCCAGGAGCGGGAGGGTTTGTTGCGGGTGCGGGCTGAGAGGTATCGAACTGGACGAGCTTTTTTTCAAAGGATTCTTTCAGGAACTTTGCGTCAATCTCCTGCATTCTGCGGGCAAGGATCTGGTTTTGGCCAATGAGGGTTTTGGTGATCGCTTCATACTCATGGATTTTGTTGATGGCGACTCCTCCGACTTCATTGAGTGTCTGCGCCTGCAGTTTTAGTTCTGTAGGGGAAATGATCTCGATATTGGAAGGGAAATAGGAGAAGATGATGCTGAAATAGGCGCCAACTGTTGCAAGTTCCGCTTCGACTTCTGCAAAGGTGGTGAACAGGTCCTTGGCGTCTTTTGCTATCACCGGTTCATGGACAACCTTTGAAAGGATCTTGATATCCTTTTCTTTGCTCATGTTCTCAATAAGCTTCTCCAAGGCTTCTTTGATATGCTCTGGTGGCCTGCCTAGGATCTCTAAGACGAAACGGATATGTATGGCTTCCATAAAACAAGGGGAGTTTTTTTCCTTTTAAATCTTTCATCAGCCTTACGCAAGCTAATTTTCCCTGCAACGCCCTACATCAAGGCAACAATCTCTTTTTCGCAGGGGAGGGATTCAAAAAACCGGGCAAGATTCGGGTGGCTAATCTCCAAGGTGGCAGTGTTGATGTTAGGATGGAACCCTGTGATTTCTGCATCCCACACTTCCAGGTCTAAGATGAGCTTGGTGGTCTTTGCATAGATCATGCCAAAGATAGACACACTTCCAGGGGTTAAGTTGAGTTCTTCCTTGAGTTTTTCAGGTGTGCCAAATCTGAGCTTTTTGACCTTGAGGTGCTTTTCAAGGAAATGGATGTTAAGACGTTTATGAGCGTTCATGCACACCAGATACGTGCGTCCCTGCTCGTCGATTAAAAAAAGGTTTTTTGTATGCAGGCCGGGGATGTGCTCTTTGATGCTTGTGGACTCTGCGACAGTAAATACTGCTGGATGGCTATGGGAGATAAACTCAATCTGGTGCCTTTCGAGATATTGCTTTAGTGTCTCATCCATGAAGCTCTGACTCTAAGATTTCTTAAATAGTTTATGTAACGAACTAAGCTTTGTGCTCAGGGTCATAACGGGACATTTGAGGTGCCCCATACCATTCTTCCTGTACTCGGGCATAATACTGGTGCCATTGGTCAGTCTGTCCAAGGGCTGTTTCGAGAGGGGAACTTCTTCCTTGGTTCGTCTGTACATGTAAATACAAGGCAAGACGGTTTGCCGCACGTGTTCTTTCTTCCTGGGCTCTTTTTTCTTCTGCAATACGCGGGTCTTCCCTGCTTGAAGAAGAGGAAGAACTTGAAGTATGCCGATAAGAGCTATGGTGCCTTCTGGGGGAATGATGGCTACGTGTCGGACAGGCTACAAAGATCATTTTCTTACCTTCCTTGAGTCATGCAGACGTATGGCCTGATGGAGGAGGCGATATTCTGTTCTTGGAAGCGCTCGGATCATGGCACGTTTAGTCTCATCCCGGTACTGTTCATAGACCTTATGGGCAATTTGTGCAAGTTGGATGATGGGCGCTTCTAACGCAGATCTTTCTTTGCATAATGCAAGTATCTGAGGGTCATAGCGTGCAACAATCGGTGCTTTAAGTGCATAGAGGGTTTCTGGAGCGATAGCGACCTGTTGTTCATTACATCCGTCTTTAACGACTCCATAACCATATTTTGAGAGACAATACTCTCCTTTACGGGTATGCAAAGTGAGATCCTGGAGCTCCTGATTCCTTTTCTTGCTGAGGGCGGTGATTTGCTCTGCCAGTGAGTTGAGTCTGCCCATTTGTTGAGGGAATAATTCCCTGAAGTTCTCAGTGTAATGATGACTTTCACAGAAAGATTGGATGCTGGTTTCTATGTCGCGAAGCTCCTTCCCTTGCTGCAACTGCCCGACATGTTTTTCGAGGGCAGACGCAAGAGAATGCCTCTCTTGCTCATGGAAGACTTCTCTTAAGATTTCTTCATGGGCATAGAATCCCCCCTTGCTTCGGGAATATCTGTGCATGGTGCTGGCCACAATATACGTACGTTGTTCTGAGGCAAGGCTATCAACCCTTGCTTGTCCAAGAAGATCTGAGCAGAGTTCCTGCAAATGGGTTTCTGCAACAGATCCAAGTGCGTCTTTGAGTTGGTCTTGTGCAAGGTAAAGTACACTTTCAGAAGGAAGCTCGAGGCTTTGTATGGCTGTGCCAATCCTGAGAAGTGACCTTTGCAGTGCCTGTTGGGCTTCAAGAGCCTGAGGGGTTTTGTAACGGATTTTGATGAACCCTTGCGGATCTTGATCGCTCTCAAGTGTGGTTTGCGCATGAGCAAGTATCTCTTTCAGTTGTTCGCGCTGGGCAATCTTGGGATCAAGAGCGGGAGCTTGGGGTGCAGCAGTTTGTGGTTGCACAACGGTTGCGACCTCTGCTGGTTGCGTCCTTGCTTTCCCGAATATTCTTAATTTTCCGAACATGGTGTGTTTCCTTGGCTTATCGCTTAGGTAGGGTATGATGATGGACAGCTTATATTTTGACCCGTAAGGTTCCGACACTTCTGCGTGGTGGGGAGAATAGTCTAAAGAAGGGCACGGCTGCGTGTACAAAGAAAAAGTTGCAGCACTCCAGAGATTTTATAAACAATTGCTCTCTTCTTTTACCATGGTTCAAGAAACATATGATTTTATTATTGTAGGGGCGGGAGTGGCAGGTCTTGCTGCGGCAATGTATGGTGCGCGTTTGGGACTGAAGACACTTTGCTTGGGAACAATGTCCAGTTCAGAGTTGCCTGTGGGGGGAGTGATAACGACCACAGACATGGTTGAGAATTATCCTGGATTCATAAAGATCAGCGGGCAGGGTTTGGGGGAGGCGATAGCAAATCATGCACGTTCCTATGAGCTCGTTACCATCAAGGAGGAAAAGGTTGAGGCGGTAGAGAAGCAAGACAGGCTTTTCAATGTGAAAACTTCTGAGAGTTCCTTTCAAGGAAAATCGATTCTTTTTGCCACCGGGACTAAATGGAAAAAGCTTGAAGTGCCTGGTGCCGTACGATTGGAGAATAGGGGTGTTGCCTATTGTGCACTCTGCGATGCGCCTCTCTTCAAGAACAAGGTCGTTGCAGTGGTCGGCGGTTCTGACTCTGCTGCGAAGGATGCATTGGTGCTCGCGGAACATGCCCAGAAAGTTTATATTATCTATCGCAAGGAGGCAATACGCGCTGAACCTATCAATCTTGCGCGTATCAAGGCAAGTACAAAGATTGAGATTATCAACAAAGCAAATGTGCTCGAGGTGCTTGGCGAAAAAAAGGTGCAGGGGGTCAGGCTTGATCGGGATTATCAGGGTTCTTCAACGCTCAGACTTGATGGACTTTTTGTTGCCATCGGCCATGTCGTGCTCTCAGAGCTTGCAGAAAGATTAGGTGTTGCATTGAATGAGAAAAAAGAGATTATCATTGACCATAAGACCTCAACAACAAATCTTCCAGGTGTCTTTGCTGCAGGGGATGTTGCAGATAAGCCGTTCAAGCAGGCAATCACCGGTGTGGCTGAAGGATGTACTGCTGCTTATTCGGCATATGACTACCTGCAGAGTCTTGAGCACACTACTTTTATATAGAGCCCGTGCCTTGCCATTGCATGCCAAAAAAAGATAACACCTCTCTTTTCAGCCTGAGGTATTTTCCCTTGTCTACCGTTCTTTTTTATGGCGTGCTGCTGATTTTAC
>CAIQQL010000007.1 GCA_903873955.1 uncultured archaeon
CATAGTTACAACAATAGAAAGATTTAAATAGCACCAAATCATAGTATTAGTATCACCTCTTTTTTCCCAGAGGAGGACGTTCAGTCTATCTATTTATAGCGGATTGAACCTCCTCTTCATGGGTTTATGATATTCTAGTTCGATTAAAAATTATTGATTAAAAATCATTCATTAAAGAGGAATCTTCATGCATTTCTTCAAGAAGAGCAAAGCTTAAAAGAATAGAGCAAAGACTATTTCACCTAGCCTTTTGGAGACAGATGTTTTTTAATTTCACCAGTAAGAGATTCTAAGGTGTAGGGTTTAGGTACAAATCCGACAAATCCTAATACACGATATTGCTCGGCTGTTGCAGCATCATTATACCCGCTCGATAAAATAGCAGGAGGTTCAGTAAAACCGCCAGCCTCCGCGCGTCTATGAATTTCCTGCTTCACTTCTTTTCCCGTAAGCCCGGGCATAGTCGCATCAAGAAGAAGAAGAGAAATGTCGGTGTGATGCTGTTCGTATACCCTGACTGCTTCCTTGCCATCAACTGCAGCAAAAACAGTATATCCTGCACGAGTAAGGGACCTAGTGACCAGACTGCGAACTGAAGCCTCATCTTCAGCAACTAAAATACCTCCGGTTCCACTGACAATCTGCCTTTCTGCGGCAGGATCTTTAATTGCACGCGGTTTGACGTCGGTTGTAGGGAGATAAATATCAAAGGTGGTGCCTTGGCCAACAGCCGACCGACAGTCTAAACGCCCGTTATGGACTTTAACAACCGTTTGATAAGCTGAGGCAAGCCCAAGACCGGTTCCCTCACCAGTAGGTTTGGTTGTAAAAAAGGGATCAAAGATTTTACGTTGAATTTCAGGAGGGATACCTACACCCGTGTCAGAGATGGAGACTTTTAAATAAGAGTCTCCTTCAAGTCCCTCTACTTTGCCAGGACAGACCTCAGCGCTAATAGTCAGTCGTCTATCCTGCACACCAAGCTCGGAGACTGCGCGGTCACGGGTCATGGCATATACGGCATTACTGCAGATGTTTAAGGCTACTCTCTCTAGCTCTTTAGCATTGCCTAAGACAGGAGGAAGGTCAGAAGCATACTGAGTGGAAATGATAACTTGCGAGTTCCCCGCAGATGCGAGAGGTAAGACATTTTCGATGACTGCTCGAATATCCACAGGTTCGAGAACATAATCTGCCTTTCTTGAAAAAGAAAGAAGTTGCCCCGTAAGGTTTGCTGCTCGCATGCCTGCTCGTACAATCGTATCGACGCCTTCTCGAGCTTCAGGAAGATTTGATTCGTCTAGGGCAATACGGACCAATGAAGCATGCCCTACCATCCCGGCCAGACAGTTATTGATATCGTGCGCCATTCCTCCAGCCATTGTTCCCAAGGCTTCAAATCTATCCATCTGGGCATACCGCTCTCGAGTAGATTTTTCAACCTCCTCAGTTCTTTTACGTTCAGTCAGATCAATAAAAAGACCGCAACCCCCAGTTAGCTTACCTCCAACAAATATTTTTGAAGCGTAAATCATCGCGGGAATTGGAGCCCCTCCCTTGGTATAGACCGTATATTCATTTCCAACGACAGTAGCAGAGGGGTCTTGAATCAATGCTCGAAAACGAGACCTCACAGTTTCGCGGTCGGCAGGAGCAAGAAAATCAGGTAGACGATATCCGTCCCCTTGCGTCAAGTCTTCAGAGGAATATTGCAAAAGAGAGAAAGCTGCACGATTTGCAAAAGTGACTCTTCCCGTTAGATCAAACTCACAGACAGGCTGAGGTAAGAACTCCACAAAATCTCTCATTCGCTTCTCGCTTTCCTTAAGTCGGTCTTCAATGCTTTTTCTTTGGGTCATATCCGACCAGACCGCTAGAACATACTTGTTCCCATCAATGACTAATCCTCTGGCTGATACGTTGACTTCTGCGGCAGACCCATCTTTTCTTCGAAGACGGGTCTCAAAACCCTCATGAGAGACCGCAAGACGTTGTAGATGTCCCAAAGCTTCACCACGCGATTCTGTCGCTTCCAGTTCCCCGATGTTTTTCCCAGCAAACTCTTCTGGGGAATATCCTAGTAATATGGAAGCCTGTGCATTTGACTGGACGATTCTTCCAGTGTCGGGGGCAATGAGAACAAAACCGCTAGGGGCAAGATCAAAGATTGCCCGATAACGCGCCTCGCTTTCTTTTAATGAATCCTCAAACTTTTTGCGTTCAGTGACATCCCTGACAATTGCCTGAACGTATCTTCTTCCACTCAGGTCAATGCTATGCAAGGAGACTTTAGTATGTAATGGGGAACCATCCAATTTAAGATGGGTCCATTCAAAAAATTGGGGGGTCCCGGCTAATGCAGCATCTATTTTGGCTCTCCCCTTTTCATTTGAGTCCTGACCATCAGGCTGTTGCGGAGGGGAAAGAACATAGGGGGAAGTACCAAGCATGGATTCTTTAGAATGGCCAAAAATCCTAGTTGCAGGTGTATTGAGCTCTTTTACAGTATAACCCTCAAAAAGAAAAAGAGCGTCGTTTGCATTCTCGATAAGATGGGCATGCCGAGAGAGTTCATCCCGCAGTGCGACTTCCGCATCTTTTTTTTGATGATGGACATGGGCAAGATATGCTCCAGTTGCGCCAAGAACGACCATCTCAATTCCGGTACGGATGATGTCTTCAAGACCTCCTCGGTCCTTTCCTGGACGTTGCAGGGAGTTCAAAAGCAGCTCCCCAGCTAGAGGGACGCTCATAAGTCCGACTGTCAAGGCTACATAAGTTCTTGTGCCTGCTTGCGTGAGTTTACTAAAGAGCTTCGCCATAAATGTAAAATGTTGTTATTACCTAGTGACACTTTGAGTTTTTAAAGTTTACTAAAACAGGTCAGGACCAAATCCTGAAGAATGAAGAGTAAAAACTTAAATAGAATGCCTGTTTAGGATAGATATGGCTAAGAGGAAGGGAAGGGTTATTAAGGCAGTTAAAAAAACTGGATTCTATCCCTGGTATTTCTCACTAGCGACGATTTACTCAAGCTTCACAGTAATATTCATCCTGGCAATAGCGCTGATGCCTTCTCTGTTAAACAGTATCAGTTTGTTCTGGGGGCCAATCAGCATCATTTGGTTTTTCTTTAATGTTGCGATTCCAGGGATAATCATCGTAGGAAGAAAGGAAAGAAAGTTGCTCTGGTTTCCAGGTCTGTATATATTCGACTATCTCTTCACCCAGTTGATGACAGGAGTTATCCTCATAAGCACGTCGATGACAGATCAGGAGATTGTTACCAACCCTCTCTTTGTGTGCCTGAGCATTGCGATACCTGTAATAACCTTGGTATTGGCAAGAATCTGGAAAAAGAAATAAAACAATAATTATTTTTTAGCAGTAAATTCAGTGTAATGGCATTTGCCGCAGTATAATCTGTCTTTATGGACGGCAAGAATCGTGCCTAAGCCGCAACGAGGGCATGCTTTTGCACGTTTGATTGTTGATCCTTCAATCTTATAAGAGGCATACTTCTTACTGGTAAGCTTGTTTTTATGAGGTTTCTTCCCGCCCTTGTCATCTTTTCCGGCCATTTACTTGTTCTCCCCTTCTTTCTTAGGAACTTTCTTCTTTGGCTCAATCAGCTCTTTGTCTGCAGCAGCATCATAGACAAATACTTCGATTGAGAATTTATTCTGGCCGAAATTGCCCTTAACAGATTTTACTACAACTTGCTCAGCAGGAACTTTAAGTTTTTCCGTTAAAGCAGCGACGACACTTTGAGAACTCGGAGTCGAAGAGGATTCAGTGACTGCAAGTATCTCGCGGCGTCGTAAAAGCATATTTCGTGTATCTGAGAGAATGTTCATGATTTAACCTATTTTGATGGCAAAAGTGCCTTTTTGTTTAATTGTTAGATGCTGAGCGATTTCAGACTGCTCAGGTTGGATAATCAAGACTTTACCTTTGAAGTTCTCTGCCGACTCTTGAGAGGAACACTGAGGACAGGTCGTA
>CAIQQL010000008.1 GCA_903873955.1 uncultured archaeon
GCAACAATGTTATCAAAGATAGGGGCAAGATTATCGGATTCGCTTTTATGTTGCCTTGTAATAAGTCTTTAATGGATCGGTTCATAAATGGCAAGATCACTGAATCTGTTCTTTTTGAGGAAATAAAAAAAGCGAGATTCGGTGACTGCCCCGAAGCTTTGTACCTCTGTTCTGCGTTTATCAAACAAAGATATAGAAGAAATGGGTTGATAACTTGCGCTTTTACTAAAGCTATTAACAAGATTACAAAAAATAGAAAATACAGCCCCATTCTTTTCTATTGGAAATATACTCGTGCAGGTGAAAGAACTGCGATGAAAGTAGCAAGCATTACCGGATTAGAACTGAGAAAACGGATTGAATAAACTTAGATTGAAATTACTGGCGATTACTTCTCTTTTGGATGTGCTAATACCCTGGGCAGAGGGTATCAATTCCTCTCCCCGCTTACCAAAAATTGTTAATCGACTGATATAAAAAATAAAAAATAAACTAGCTGTTTGATTTGGCTTTATTCGCTGTCGTCTGTACTATATCTGCCTACGATGACGCTTCTTTCTTCATCACGGGAGCGTGAGAGCTTCCTGCTTATATCCATAAGCTCGGGATAAAGGCTGCGAGCAGTACCTTCGCTTAAGCCAATTGATTGCATGACCTCCATATAGTCATCAGCAGTAAGTCTGCTTCCCGGATTTACTCCAAAGTAAAGGTGCTCTTCACTGCGGACTCGCTTTTCAGCAATCTTTCCCTTAAGGATCGTCCCATATTTGGGAAACTCGGTGCAGAATTCAGCAACGGCTTCTTTCATGCCTCTTGCCCTTTCCTTATCCTCTTCAGTGGTATAGGCAAAAACGCGTGTGCCTTCGAATTCTTTGCTATCTTCGTCTAGTTTGGAGGCTAGTCCCTGTGCATGTCCCTTTTTAGCTTTCTTGAGCTTTTGATACATGCTTGATAGGGGAATTTCTATCCTGTCTTGTGCAACCAGCTTTATGATCTGTTCTTCCATGTTTTTTGTACCTCCTTTCAGCTATGTTTGTGTTCATACTTGCCCGAGGATTGAGGAGTAAATGAAATTTTGAGGTGATTAAACTCACCACAAAATTTAAAACCTTAGACGCAGAGACTATCTGATGAGAGAAGCACTACATCAAGCAGGGCTTACCGAAAACGAGAGCAAGGTATTTTCCACTCTTTTAGGACTTGGACCAAGCCATGCGGGTTCAATCTCACGAAAAAGCGGCTTGCATAGGCGGGTGGTCTATGACACTATTGAAATGCTCATACAAAAGGGGCTTGTCGGTTATATCCTACAGAATAATGTGAAACTTTTTCAGGCGTCACATCCGCAAAGAGTCCTGGAATTATTGCAGGAGAAGGAGCAGAGAATTGAGGGAGCGATGCCTGAAATGCTTGCTCTATACGCAAAGACAAAAGAGAAAGAAGAAACTAATTTTTACAAAGGAAAAAATGGTTTAAAGACCGTGTTCGAGGATCAGTTGGAGTCAGGGAAGGAGATCCTTATTCTGGGGGCCTCACCCATTGCCTATGATATTTTGCAGTTTTATTTTCACTGGTTTGATAAACGCAGGGTGGAAAAGAAGATTCGGACCAGGATCATATTTAATAAATCTTCAGATATCCCTCGTCTTCCTTTGGCAGACATACGTATCTTGCCAGAGAAGTACGGCTCGCCTCTTGCGGTGAACATCTATGGGGACAAGGTGGCGATAATCCTCTGGAGTAAGGAAAAACCCTTTGCTATTGTTATAGCTCAAAAGGAGATTGCCGATGGATATCGTAAATATTTCGAGCTGCTCTGGCGAATGGCCAAAAAACCTTGAGCAATCTTGCTAACCCTAAAGTTGATCTAATCTTGGATCTGCACTCCTCCTCTTCTTTGATGCAATCTCTTCTTAACTTCCAGTGGGAGTGAATTCAATAGAGTAGTTACTTTTGTGTAGTAACAAATAGAAAGATTTAAATATCCTCAATCGCTCGTGAATTTATGCTAGTAAAAGAAGATTATACAAATCTGAGGTATATGCGAGAATATGCCTCCATTGCCTCTCCTCTTGAAAAATTAGAGGCCGCTGAGGATTGCTCACGAACTCTGGCAACAGCCAGATCTACCTCTCAAAGGGATTGGGCAGATGTAACCTTTCAGGCATCTCAATCTTTTCAGACGTATAGGGATGCCATTGAACAGGCTCCTAACTTGGGACCTCGAGCTAGAGAAATTATGGTTCAAAAAGGTCAAGGTTTACTTGAGAAAGTGAGGGTGCAATATGCCGAGCATTTGCCAAAACAAGAAATGCTCGGTTCGATGGCCGTAGCTGACACTAAGCTTACGAACTATTGGGAAAGGATTAGTGGAAGATATGCCTCGAGACCTTTGCAAGTAAATGATAAGGAGTCACGAAGTCTCCTGGAGAATCTCCTGGGTAATCTTATCTTTTCGTTGAACGGGTCACTAAACGGTTCAGATAGGACGGGTTGGGATGCATTAGTGTATGCCTCTGACAATGCAAAACCTGCAATAGATAGCCTCATAAAAGAGGTTAAATCACTCTATCAAACTGGAAAAATAAACCATGGTGAAGCTGAATATGCGCTTAGAGAAGGATTGAATCTTCTTCAAATAGGCATTGGAGATCGAAAGGAGTATGCTACGCAAGAGTGGAATGCCCAAACGATGGAGGATCGCAGGGATGCTTTAAGTCCGCTTCTTACCTTACGCGGGGCATTTAGTGAACTTTCTCAGATCAAAAGCAAGAAGGAATACGAACTTCAGCAGTCTGCACGGGCAGAAATGGCGAAAGCATCACCAAAACCGGGTTTCTTTAAACGAATGTATCAGTCCGCAGCCTCAGCGGTAGAGGCAGGTATAACCGGTATCAAATCCGGTATTGGGTTCCAATACCGTTTTCCTGCTTAAGGAGAAAATCTATGTTTCTTTCAATCTGTAGAATTTTATCAAATTTCTTTATTGCTCAGATAAACTCACGTTTACTGTTTCCTTTTCCTCTTGGCTTATCTGAAACAAGGCCTCTGGTGTATATTTCAGAATCTTTGCAAAAATAATTCCCGGGAAGGTAGTAATCTGATTATTGTACAATGTCACACTGTCATTGAATAGCTCTCTTCGGTCAGCAATCTCATCCTCAATCTGGCTAATCTCTTGTTGTAGCCTAAGAAAATTCTCATTTGCCTTTAACTGAGGGTAGTTTTCGACCCATCCGAAGATGGTTGTCAGCGATTTGCTGATGCTATCGCTTGCGACCGCCTTGTCGCTCAGGGTTGTTGCAGAGAGCAGGGCTTTTCTGGCATTGATGACTGAGTTGATGACTTCCTTTTCATATTTAGCATACCCCTTTACTACTGCAATCAAATTTGGGAGCATATCTGACCTTTGTTTTAAGAGCACATCGATATTGCTCCAGGATTTCTTTATTTGGTTCTTTAACTGAATGATGCTGTTAAACAGCATGACCAAGTAAACGAGGATTCCTCCGATTAAGAACAAAGCAAAAAAACTAAACCATATTGTTGTGCCTAGTGTCATTTCTATCCGAACGCTCCAAGGTATAAAAGTATTCCGGCGAGACTGGCTAAACTCAGTGCAGCACCGCCGATAATGAAACCTGATGATCTCCAACCAAGCTGTTTTAGGACCGCTTTTTCATTGGAATCTGAAATCAAGAAAAACTTTTCATATTTCCCTCTTTGGATCAGGATATTATCCTCATGGTCGATTCCATCTTTTGGTGCGAACGGATTGTCTCCAGCAGTGCCCATGACAAAGATGCTATCTTCAGGTTCAATGAGATATTCAGTAAATATCATATCTTTGTTGAATCCGAATGTTCCTTTGTAACTAATCCCTCTGCCTTTGATGAAGTCTTGTATTAGTTCTGAAGGTTCACCAGAACTATTGGTCTTGAAGACAGTCTTATCCGGTTTGTTTATCTCAGCACCCTCGGGATTGACAAGGACCTTTCCTGTTTCATCCTGCACAAAAAAAGGATCGGATGTTCTTTGTTCATCTATAGTCACATAATGGCCTGATTTCCCAGAGCTACGATACTCCTCAATGGTATAACGATAATAGACACAGTCAGTGTTGGTGAACGGACTTTTGTGAATCTTCTCCTGAAAGGGTTTGGCCTTTCCAAAGACCTCTACTAAACCCATAGCAAGACCCTCTATTTTGGAAGTGGGCGTATTTTCTATCAAACGCTTCTCTCTCAAGTTTCTAAACCCTTGAATGAACAGGAGAATGCCTGCTGCAAAAAAGATGAGGGCATAAACAAATACTCTCAGATCAACATTCATTTTATTAAGGGGCGAAGCTTATTTTTAAATATTCTTCAAAGGATCAGCTGATATTTTGAGGACGTAGCTCTAAAAACACGACAGAATTAACTGTAGCGGGTCCATGATCCTTTTGAATCTCGCTATACACCAGGTTCTGGCCGTTTTCAGGATACCTCCTGAATATGTAGGTTATCATTTTATAGAATCTATCTTTAGATATTTTTTTGTTGCCAATTCATCCATAACCTGATTACGATTAAGGATATGGACTTCTTGGCAAAAGAGTTAAATAACATAGGGTTTTTACTGGACAAATGATGTCCGTTCCTTATTTTAGGCAAAAAAAAGACTACACCTGCGGTCCTGCTTCGCTTGAAATGGTTCTCGACTTTTTTGGGGTCAAGATGAAAGAAGAGGCGATTGCAAAGC
>CAIQQL010000009.1 GCA_903873955.1 uncultured archaeon
AGGGCAGAGACATAACTCATGTTTGCAGTGCCGTTGAACCACCAGACAGATTGCGCGGCAGTGTTGTTGATGATGCTCACTTCAACAGTGTAATCATGATAAGTGATATTGATCGGTGAAACAAACTCTATGCCGACACGATTGACCTCACCATGGGTGTTGATAGAGAAGGAGACATTCGTTTCCCGTATATTGTTTACGGAATCATTCGCCCAGGCCTTGAAGAGATAATCACCATCGGAAAGGTTCAGGTAAATAGAATCTGTATAAGTGAGGTTTGCTGTGCCATTGAACCACCAGACCCTTGAAACATCAGAGACATTGTAGCTTAAATTGACAAGAGTAGAAGCTGGAAGATAATATCTGGCGTTGATGGGTGAATCAAAAGAAAGCCAAGGCGCAGTGGTATCTACAATGATGGTCTCATTTTTGGAGATGTTGCCAGAACTGTAATTGCAATAACCCGTAAATGTATGCATTCCATCATGGAGATTGTAATAGGTTTTCCAGAAGAGTGCAATGACTAATGGGGAAGAAGGGGTAGCCTGGACAGTAGTACAGTCCACACGAGTCAGATGAGCATTGTCTGCATCCCCAGTATACATCATGTCGGTTGGGAATTTACCATAATTGAAGAGGCTATAAGGGGTTGAACCTGCCATTAAAGAGACATAGGAATTTGACAGCACGGTTGAGCAATTGACAGCGCAACAGCCATAGCCCTTAGGAAGTGCTGCAAGCATTTCGGGAGTGCAAAGTTGTTGGCCAACACCGGCACAGACCGTGCCATAGCCGGTGGTGAAGTAACCTTTGCTATGAGTCTGCTTTCCATAGCCAGTTCCGTAGCCCGTGTCGCCATATCCAGTGCCGTAACCGGTTCCATATCCTGTTCCGTAGCCTGTGCCGTAACCTGTTGAGTATCCATAGCCAGGGATGATGCCATAACCAGTCAGGATCCCATATCCCGTCGTGAAATATCCTGTGCCATAACCTAATTGAGTTCCGTAGCCCGTGTCGCCATATCCTGTGCCGTAACCGGTTCCGTAGCCTGTGCCGTAACCTGTACCATATCCGGTCCTATACGAGTACACGGTTGTCGTCCCATAACCAGTCACTGTTGCATGGCTCGTAGGCCCATATCCGATGAATGTACCAAAGTCCGTACCACTGATGAATACCGTGACCTGGTTCATACATGTTGAAGAACAGCCATCACCATCTAGACGGTTGCCGTCATCACATTCCTCTCCAGCATCAATGACTCCATCACCACAGGTAGAGAATCCATATCCATACCCATATCCGGAACCGTAGCCCGTGTCGCCATATCCAGTTTGGGATGGAAGAATCTTACTGTAAAGATCGTAGTCAACTACTCCATCGACAACTGCCCAGGCGTTGGTGAATGAGGAGTTGATCTCACAGGTGAAGTTGAACGTCCAGTTATTTGAAGGTGTGACATTCCATTTAATGCCGCTCGTAAAGACACTAAAGGTGATATTGGTGCTGTTCACGTTCCCAGATGAGTCCCGGGCATACGCATAGAAGGTATAACTGCCATTGTTTAATGTGACATTGAGCGGCACAGTATAGCTCATATTTTCTGTGCCGTTGAACCACCAGATTGATTGTGCAGCAGAGTTATTGACAATGTTCACTTCAACAGGCAAGGTTTCATAGGTCTTGTTTTCTGGAGAGAGGAAGGCAATGCCAAAGTAGTAAGGGGTATAGGTAGTGTTGATGGTAAACGTAACATTGGTCTCATTGACATTCCCCTGATAATCTCTTGCCCATGCAAAAAGGGTATAGGTTCCATCAGTGTAGTTCATCATAACTGGACCCTCATAAGTGACATTGTCAGTACTGTTATACCACCAGACCGATTCAGTAGTCGAAGCAAGATAACTGATGTTGACAAGGATATCGTTGGTGGTATAATTAGCATTGCCAGGAGAGATGAAATCAATAGGGATGGAGATAGGCATTCCCCAGGTGATGGTTACATTGCGGGTCTCAGTGGAATTGACATTTCCTGCCATGTCTGTCACAGTTGCATTGAAAGTATATATTCCATAGGGAAGATTGAAGAAGAGGTAAGAGAGTGGACTTTCCGTGCTGGTCACATTCTGGACAAAACCGCTATCATTATAGAGGGAAATCAGAATCTCGGCAAAGGGCGTCGAGCTTTGTGCGCTCACATTGACTTTGAGAAGATTGCCGCTCAAGGAAGTGCCGCTCACAGGAGTAGGATCGATGAACTCAATGCTAGGAGCAGTCCTGTTGATAGTAAAGGTATAGTTTGCGACTGCCCAGCTGTTATTATAAGTCGTGTAGGCATGGGCATTCCAAAGATAAGTGCCTTCAGGAAGCGTTGGGATTTGCCAATTGGTTGTGGCATTCGTGCCGAAAAGATAACTTGTGGAATTGAAGACCAAAGTCCCATCGGAAGCCCAGATGTACATCGTGATATTTCTCAAAGGAGGGGCAGTAGTCTTGACAAAAGTGATGAAGGCCATGCCTTGGGCAGATAAGTAGGCGCCATCTTTTGAGATCAAAAGATCGACCTGTAGATCACTGCTTTGACCACCAAAACAGATATCGGGCTTGCCTTGAGATTGATATTCCGAGAATGCACAGACTCCAGCATGGCTGGTGCAAGCGAACATTGCAGTGGCGTTTCCATCGATGATGCTTCCCTTGGAGTCTACGACTCGTGTGAAAAGACGATAGGCACCGTCATTCAATGAAGGCAGGGTGATGGTGGAGTTATAGCATGTGGATCCTGTTGGAGCAAATTCGCCCAGGATAAACTCATTATCAGTCGCATTTCGTACGACGACAATGCAATCGCTCAGTGTATTGCCTGGAGCCAGAAGATAACTGGCGTTCACTTTTACAAAGTCTCCGGCGCTCTTATTGTAATATGGCACCGATTGGTTTAAGGTGATTGACACAGGGACAGGAAGGAGATGGACTGTGATGTTGGCTGTGAGAGGAAGGCCCCTGTTGGAGACCGCATCAATAGGGATCAGGTTGACAAAATAGACGCCATCAACGGAGGGGATAAAACTGCTTCTGCAGTCCAAGGTGTCAGGCAGGCTCATTGAATCAGCACCAAACACATCAAAGTGACAGGCACCAAGCGCAGCATTATCGGTAATGTTGCCTCTGATGAAAATCTTGGAACCAAGGGTGATGTTTCCGCTCTGAGGCGCGAATACTACAATCTGTGCCAAAGGAGATATGTTTTCATCGACTTTATAGTCCATATAGTTCTTGAAGGAAACTGCTGCATCAGCAGATTCAAGATAAGTCAGTTCATACGTCAGGCTTGGAGAGACATTGGTCGCAGTGATGCTGAACGTGACATTATACCCCGAGTCATGAGGCACTGAGGTACTCACTATCCAGCCGTTTGCAGTAGGTTTGAGATCGAAGGTTGAGGCGTCATCTCCAGAAAGGATGGCAGAACTAGGTGCAAAGAAGGAGTTATTGAATACGTTTCCTAAGGTACCCAACGTCCATTGGACAGTCTGTGATGGACCGACACCGATCAGAATTAATGAATACTTCTCTGAGTTACGCACTCTCGTGGTGGCCTGTTCAATATAGGCCTGTGTTGCAGGATTGACCCTGATCAAAGCTCGAGAGAAGATTAGCGCAGGAAGACTGACTGGATTCGTACCGGAAATATCTGAAACACCGCAGTACGCATTGCATGAGGAGCTCATACAATCAAATTGTCCATTCGCGTCATTGTCAAACCCGTCATGGCAATCTGCACTGGAAGATTCAGTGAGTCTGCAATAGACTGAGACATTATTGACCCTGCCGCCGAGGCTGTTATCACATGAAGAATGGTCTGCACAATCAATCTTGCCATAACCTGTATTGGCAAAACCATCATCGCAGATTGTTTGATGCGGCACTTTCTGGCATACCGCTCCAGTCAATGCACCAATCATGCCCAGACAGCTTGGGTCCTGGCAATCAATCAGTGAGTTAGGCATATCAAAATTGTTGTCAATCTTGTCTGCACAGGAGTTCCAGCTTATGTTTTCAGTGGTGTAACAAGGACCAGTACACATCCCGAACTGCTTATTGCAGTCAGGGTCACGACAGTCCGTCCCGCCTAAAGGCCAACCCTTTGCTGCATCAACATCATCATCAATACCGTTCGAGCAATACATCCCTGGATTCGACAGGCTCAAGAAGAAGGAATCAGTGGAATTATACTCATGGAGCAGACAAGTCTGTAATGGATTTGCTGGATTGGTCACACCATAACAGGAAAGGTCTGCACAGTCAGTACCCGTAGAGAGATTCTGGACAAAACCCGTTCCGTTGAAATAATAGGCATCAAGATTGTTATCAATGCCATCAAAGCACCATTCAGGATGCAAGCCAAAGTCGCTTTCACTTGCCGGCACTTTTGTTCCATGGATCTTGCAGGCATAGTTATCATAGTCACCGCTGTAAACAAAGGACTGATTGTAGAAGTCTTGATAGGCAGAAAGATTCTTTGACCAGCCTGCACGAGGATAATTTACCCCGGCATCAGCGCTGAAGGCATTGTCAAATCCATCCGAACAGTTAGTCTCCATGCCAAGTTGGCACTGCTGGCCCTTGCGGTTATACTGCCCGTTACACGCAGGGTCAGGGATATAATTCTGTCCAATCCCATAATAACCTCCCCATCTACATCCAATCCCTCCCAGAGGGTTGTAGGAGTATTGGTCTGAGTAGTTGCCAGTCAGGTTGATAGCGTTCCAGTTATGGTCAATGTTATCAAAACATTGGTCTCCCGTCTTGTTGGCCACATGATATTCCTGCCTGCAGAAGTTTGCACATTCATATTTTGCAGCATTGAGAGGAGTAGGAATGGTAGTGCTATTGGTCAGGTTACCTAAGAGACAGTCATAAAGTGAACCAACAAGATTGTTGTTGAAACCATCAGAACAGTTGAGTTCACGTTGATAGTTGCATAACTGACCTTGAGGCCCGCCAACACGGCCATTACAGGTGATGTCACGGCAGCTGGTGATGGCTGCATGATGTGTTGCATCCCAAATGTGCCCTTGATTATCCCAAAGTCCACAGGAAGCATTGGTTGAAGAGCAAAGGGTATAATCAAAGTTGGTATTGGCATTGATATCGCTGCAGTTCGCCTCAACACTTGGACAGGCCGAATCATTATGGAAGCAGACAGGGTCATGACAGTCAGTCAATCCATAACCTGTGTTGTCATACCCATCACTGCAGTTCTTTTGTATATGGTAATTGCAAAGTCCTGTGCGTCCTGTTCCAAACTCATTGTTTTGGAGAGGTCCAGGTTGATTGTTGCAGTCAGGATCAAAGCAGTCAAGGCTGTACGACCAGTTTGGGAAAATTCCTAAACCAAGATAATTGAAATTATTATTGACCCCGTCCCCGCAAGGACCTTGCATGTCCTGGGTCACAGGAGAGTTCTCACTTTCATTCAGCCCCATAAGTCCGTAAAATGGATTAAAGGTGACATTAAACCAGGCAGGCGAACCCTGGTTAGTGTTGGAACCATAGGCGATGACAAGGACCAGTGAACGATTCTCATTCAAGGTCTTGTTTGCAAAGGAGATATTGAAAGTGGCATCAAGAGTGCCTGTGAATGGAGTAAGACGATAGAGCGTGACTGCATAAGTGCCGTCAGGCTGACGCGAATAGGTGGTGACGCTGTTTTCAAGATGCAACCCATAGGTATTCACTGCACTCACTTGTGGCAGATTGGAGATG
Source organism: uncultured archaeon (assembly GCA_903873955.1). GTDB lineage: Archaea > Nanobdellota > Nanobdellia > Pacearchaeales > GW2011-AR1 > VGKP01. Next base: position 5,770 of record CAIQQL010000009.1, read on the forward strand.
GCGATACTGTACGCCTTGGACTGGAGACTCTGGTTGAATCGCAGTTTAAAGTTCCCTGAACTGTTGATGTATCTCATGTAGGCAATAGGGGTTGTATAGCCTGAGAAAGGAAGAGTGAAAGTGGCATAGCCATTAGGATCATCAGTCATCATCTGAAAGCCCACGTCACCAGGATTAGGATGGCAGGTAGGGAAGAAGATACCCTGGCAATAATTGTTGGTACAAGGATTGTTTGGATTGTTGATACACTGGGCCCCGATAATCTCTTCAAGGTTATTGTTGACCATTTGTGCAGCAAAGAAGGTATCATGGAGGAAGGTGCATTGCCCAGTATTATTGAAATATACCCCATTGACTGTGGCACAGGTCACTGCAGCTGTCGCTTCAGATTCGTCCCATTTAACCGGAGCGTGCACAAAGATTCTTCCTTTGGTGTCCTTTACGCAGAGACTCGAACCATCGGCTTTGGCAAGGACGCAACGCTTGATCACCCAAGGAAGATAGCCTTGGCCAGGATCAGGTGACTTGACAAAGATATCCGTGGTGTTTAACGTATAGTTCAACGAATAATTCTGATTGGTCAAGCTTAACCCTGTCGCATTGATGATGGTGACTTTGCCATTAGGGAGATGGACAGAGCAAGAGAGCAGTTCATCAGGAGTGATAGTAAGCCCGGTGAATCCTATACTAAACGTCTGCATATTCTTGTTGTCAAGGGTTACATTATAAGGTTCAAAGATTCCCTCAGGATAGGTAATGTTCTGCCAGTAATCGCACTCGGCGTTAGGGATGACTCCAATGTAGATACGTCGGGTCTCAGTGTTATTATGGTTATTGAACGCGTCATATGCCTCTGCATAAAGATCATAAGCACCATCAGGAAGATTATGGAAGGTGGTATTATATTGGCTGATGCCTGAGACTGTCCTCTCCTCGAGTATGCCATCGGCTGTGGAAAGCCGGACCGTGATATTTGAGATCTCAGGGAATCCAGTCGTCACATTTGCGATGATGTCCCTCCCTGCTATGAACCCTGCAGGAGAGGTAGGATCGACAAAAGAGATCGCAGGAGACATGACATGGACTGTATGGTTCAGCGTCACAGTCTCATCATAAAAGTTGCTTGTGAAATTTCCTTCAATATAATAATCACCTGATCCAACATATTGTTCTACAAAAAGACAAGAGGAGCCATAAGTCTCACTTGAGGGTGTACAATATTGAGGCAGATACCCTCGTTCAGGAAGAGAGGCAGAAATTGAACCATAATCGGGGCTTAAGAACCTGAAGGTGACATTGACTTGGGTGTTAGGGTAGACCCAGATGTCGCTATCATTGTCATTGAGCAGGATTTGACGAGGATTCACGTTGCGTACCACAGTATAATTGACAAAGGAGGTCATGTTCTCCCATCCTAATCCATCTGTCCCCAGGAAGGCATAAGAGTAATTGCCTATTTTCAGGGATTTGTCATAGAAGCAGCTAAGAAGGGTAGGCTCAATTTCATCATTAGGGATGCAGTTCACACTTTCATTGATATAGTCTCCGTTGAAATTATGCTCAATCATGACGGAGGACATACGTACATTATCGGTGTAGTTGATTGTGAAGAGGATGTCCTGGAAGGAATATTCAGAGCCTGAAGGGACACTCACATTGAATCCGCTCCAGACAGGAGGCTCAGTATCCAGATTAAAAGTCTGCCAGTCTTCAATTTGGGTCGATGATCCATACGCATTGCATTGGACGTCCCATTCATTGCTTCGTCCATCAGGAAGATTATCCAGAAGGAATGTAGTATGCTCATTGACTTTGGTATTTGGGTCAGAGGCCCTGTATTCGCCGTTGATATAGATGCTGCAGTTCATGACCGCAAGGTCATCAGCATAGGTTTCAAGATCATAGTAGAACACAAAAGGAAGCGAGCTGACATTATACCACCCATCTTCTTCCGGAGAGAGCATATACAGAAGGTTTCCGCCGATAGTGATAGTCACAGGAGTTGAGTTCTGACGGTTGCCTGCATTGTCAATCCCCTCAACGATAACCTGATAACTGCCTCGTTCAAGCGTAGGAAGAGTGAGTCGGGTCAGGTTATTGGTTCTGATCCCTCCTCCAGACTTGGCCTCTTGCCCGTCGATATATATGGTATAATTAAGAACTGTGTCGAGGTTGTCAGTCATGTTCACAAAGATTCGAGGATGGGAACTGGAGACCATCATGTCACCACTGGTTATGTTTACAAAGGGTGCCTCAAGGTCCATGTTGATAATCTGGGACTGGCGGGCAGTATTACCCATGGTATCCGTGCATTGGATGGTCCATTGCTGATTGACCCCATCATGGACATCTGCCTCGGATACTCCTATGGAGAAGTTGCTGCTGCTGTCAGTCCCGCTAGGCACTTCAGGATACTCGGAGATCACATGACCATTGATCAAGAGTGAACAGTCAAGGAGTGGAGCAAAATCACTTGCCCAGAAGGTGAAAGGCTGGATTGTAGGATTGAACCAGACGTTGTTCTCAGGTGAGAGCAAAGTGATATTTGGGGCGTCAGCGTCAGTCACATTAACCGATATATTGACAATCTTAGGTCCGTAAAGTCGGTCTCCCTTGAATTCTGCAGATACGGTGAAGATGCCTGCCTTATCAAAATAATCACGGAATAATATCGGGCTTACAGCATCTTTTGACTTCCGGTCCTGGCTATAGAGGATCAGTTTGCCCGCAGCAGGTCTAAGAAGTTTAGCGGTGATGTTCAAGAAGGTATGTTGAGGGATGATGGCGTCATCTGAGAAATTATACAAAGAAAGGTTGATGACAGGTTCAAGACCTGGGACAGTATAGTTGATATCAACAATCGCTGCTGCATAATTCTTCGTCTGGTTTGTCAGGCACCTGAACTCATATCTGCCAGGATAGAATGAAAGTTCTTGGAAATTCAGTTTGGTGATCTCTTTCAGAGGGGTCTTGGAGGTTATATTAAGCATGAAGAGATGGTCGTAAGACTCAGGATTTGTGCAACTGCAAGAGACAGTGACATTAGCACTATAGTCTGGCTGAAGGGTAGGATCAAGGGTGAGGGTGCATGAGGCAGAATTTCTCACTTGGAGCATCCTGCTGACCACCTTTGCCGAATAATTTTGAGACATGCCTACACTGCAGGTGAAGTTATAGTCTCCTACGGGATAGGTAGTTGTATAGAATGTGGTCGTGTTTGGACCTTCATAAAGATAAGGGCTGCCGACACGCTTTCCGTTCTTCGTAAGGGTCAGGTCAGACTGGAGATTATTGACCTTACAGGTAATCTTCGTGACATTTCCAGGCCGTATGACCCACCCTATATTGGAAGTGAGATTGACAGTCGAATTGGCCGGGATGATCTCGAAAGTGTAATTGCGCGTAGGATCCATAGGGAGATAGACATCATTTCCTGTTGTCGAGAGCGTATAGGTATAATTGCCTGGCGGCAGATTTCGCACATCAGGTGTTGTGACAGGTTCATCTTCAAAGTAGAGTGTCCCGGTTCCAGAATAGCCCCATGGGAAACACGCACCAGGAGGGCCTCCTCCATAGGTGCCACATCCAAAATCCATAGAGATATTGGCCCCATAAGGGATACGTTGGTGGTTACGGACAAATAGTTGGGCAGAAGGGGTAGGAGAGTCTTCCCAGATACCTTTGAACTTGAATTTCAGATGGCTTTCAGGACGCAGGCTCTCAGTATAATTTACATTGATCTCTCCTGCCTCATAATCATAAGTTTCATCGACCCTGCAAGTGTAGAGGTAGGTTCCTGCATCATGAGTGGTGTTATAAGGATTGGTCACAGACTCTCCATCAAGATAGAGGGTAGGATCTGCTTCATGGTCATTCAATGCCGTACAATAAATATTCGAAGGCAATACTCTATAGCTGACAAATGGAGAGACCCAACGTGGATCGCCATAATGGCTGCCTAGATGACTATCCCAATAGAGATTGTGCATGACAAGGTTTGCAGGCCATTTATATAAGACATGCAACGTGTTAACCGACGAGCCGGAAGTGAAGTTTTGCGTCTTGGAGACATTGCATTCATAGAAATAATCGCCGACCGGCAGGTCTATCTCATCAATGACGGTCCCGCCCTCGGAAGTACCTATGAGTTCCCCGTTCCTATAAAGACTGACAGGATTTTCTGCATGGGTCGCGGTACAGTTGACTTCTGAGTGGACGGTAGGATCCCCATGCGTGATAAGCCCCCAGTTAACACCGTTTGAGGTAAGGATGGGATGGGGTATCGCTTGGTTGATGACAAGCCTATGGGAGACGTTTATGCCGAAATAATTAGTGCCTTCATCAATCTTGCAGCCAAAGTCATAAGTGCCTACAGAAAGAGATTTGCCGTCAAGTTGCAATGAAGAAAGAGGACTGAAATCCTCGCCTACAGGTGCCATGGATAATTCAGGCCGTTGCTCATTGGGGATAGCGTCTGTTTCACCAGATTCAGGAATAAATGCACAGTTGATGAGCGGTTGCTGTCCATAGATGACGGCCCATTTATTGGGATTTGTGTATAACTGAAGGTTAGGCGATAATTTATTTACGACTCTAAAAGAGCGGGTTCGGCTGTCTGCAGTAAAATTCTGGCTTTCAGGTGAAGAGCAGTTATAGAGATAGGTCCCGTTATCAAGGACTGTATAATCGGATACAATCCCTCCGATGGAAGACCCTATAAGTTCATCATCACGATAGAGAGTGATTTCGGTCTGGTCATTGGCTGCGCTACAAGAGATGTTGCTCGCACCGCCTTTGATAGTCCTGAAAGACCACCAATAGTTCACGCCCTCTCCTCCACCCTCGAAGATTGAATTGACTGGATGGGCAGTGGTGACATTGAATTCTGCCCAGTCTGTTTCATTGTTGTTGCCGAAGGTGTCATTGAACAGCGCTTTGATGTGATAGGTTCCAACACCAAGGTCATAGACTGGGCGGTAGGTACGTGACTTTTTGTCACCTGAGAAGGTGGATAGCAGATCAAAGACCTGAACTCCTGTAAAATCCTGGCCCAGGACAAACGAGTCCAAGGCGGCTTTATCATAGACACGAATAGTTGGCGAGACTCCATGCAGAGTATAATTCACATTCATGTCAGACCAATTGAAGTAAGCCCAAGGAGCCTCATAATCGATACTGACATTGCTCGTTGCCATACGTGTATATGCTGGGGTCGTACAGTTGATTCTCCAAGGCATATTCAAACCTTGAGGTAAAAGGGTAGGCGAGAGAGTGATAGTGGAGTAATCATTGGTATTGAACGTCTGTGGTAGGGTAAGATTAGTAAATTTCCCGCTGTCATTGATATCAAAGAAGATGTCACAGTATGCCTCTGGATAGAGAGCATCATGGTCAGTGAATGAAAAGTCGATGCCCGAACCGGTTTCAGCAATGCCCCAACGCGAGTCCGGAGCAGGTGCGAGCAGGTCAATGAACGTATTGTTGATTTGATAATGGTAAGTAGAGGAATTGATGATATTTCCTGCCAGGTCCGTTGCTCGGATAATCACTTGGTAATGATCATTGGAAAGATTGACCAAAGGGATATCAAACGGTTGATTGGTCTGGTATAATCCATGACTGTTGAGGGACCATGCAGGATCGAATCCTAAAAGTGACCTGTAATCTATGGAATAATTATAGACCAGGACATCATAATATGCCCAAGGAGAAAGAAGGTCATCTATCTGCACAGTGATTTGAGGGTCAGGATTAGCAAAGATAGAATGGTCATCCGGTGCAGATATATAGGGGGAAGGAGGGGTGAAATCAAGATGGAGTGTATATGTCGAGGAATTTGCTGAATTGCTACTATTGTCTGAGCATGCAAGATACCATCGGTGATTCACTCCTTCAGGAAGACCATACAAAGGCACGGTGTGAAGATCCTGCTGAGAGAGATTGTAATCAGTCATTTGAGCAACATCATCAAAATAAAATGTACAATTGGAGATATTCCCGTCAAAATTATCTGTTAGTGAGAATGTGAAGTTGACGTCTGTCAAGTTCAACCAGGAGTAATTCTGTGGAGAAAGGAGAGTAATCGTTGGAGGGGTCATGTCTGGTCCAATATAAAGGAAATGGGTTACATACGTGGTAGCATACTCCTGCTGTTCAGGGAATACTAAGGTGACATTGTAACGCTTATCATGGGAAAACTCAGGGGATGAAGAATTTGTCCTATGGTCAATTTCCGAATTGTTAAGGATTATTTCAATAGGATTCGAATCAATGAGCAAGAACAGGTTTCCAACTGGAGGATCCTGCAAAACACCAGTGATGTTGATATAAGTAAAAGATCTGCGGTCTATAGATAGGTCTCCATCAACATAATTCAGGGTGAAATTGAGAACAGGTTTGAAGAGAATCCTGAAAAGTTGGGCACCAGAGACACCAACATTGCGGGTTATGTCCATACAAGTAGTATAATAGGTATACGTGCCGCCATAGATCAGGTTGGATAACGAGAGATTTGCAATAGCATGGGAGGAATTTGAGGGACTAACGTCAAGATTATAGATTTTTACTTGAGGGCCTTTATAAAAATCTCCAGTGAAATGCGACGGCAGAGAGGCTCCATCGGCATGCATCGCATAGACGGAGATGATGCCGCTGCTGCCTTGTCCCCCTATCCCTCCTGCACCATTGTTTTTACCTCCAGCCCCGCCATTCGCCTGGATCTTGATGATTTTGGTAGGGGCTTGTAGACTTCTCGACTGGAGGAATATGCTGCCGCCACTACCGCCGCCTCCACCGCCCATACCGACACCGGATCCTCCGCCGAGATTGCTCCCGTCAGAACCACGGATACCGTTAGCGCTAATACTACCTAGATCGGTCACGGTCACTGCAGAGGCGGCAACAAAGATAATACCACCCCCATTTCCTCCTGCTCCAGGATGGCCTCCATCTTCATCGGCCCCGCCCTCGCCTCCAGCCCCGCCAAAAAAGAGAGCAGAAAGAGTTGGATCATCTAGAGAGATACCGCCTTGGCCACCCAGATGATGATTTTCACTTGTAGCTCCATTCTGGCCTTTGGAAGACAGACCGCCTCCGCCTCCGCCTCCTGCTTCATGAGTCCCCTGACCTCCTCCACCACCGATTCCCGATGCATTTGTGCTTAAGGTCCCAGCGCCCAAGAAGGATTCACCTTGTGTACCATCATGATTATGATATAAGGAGATATGTCCTGTACCTCTGAAGCCTTTTCCATTGACATTCAAGGATCCTTTCAAAAGTACTTCTCCGGTTGCCCTAAAGGCGACCACTCCTCCTGTATAACCATTCCAGCTAGGGGCAGTGATACTGGTTGCAGGGTTCAAGGTCACAGAGGTAAACTGGGGTACTCTCACAATCTGGGTGATGGTTGCCTGTTCAGTGAGGGCAGATAAAGGATCAGAATAATAACTAGAGACTAAAGGAGTCGTCAGTGTAATAAAATTACTTGCAACCGAAAGAATACGTGCAGACTCATAAGTTCCAGCATTGCCATTACTGAAATTTTGCATTTGGATGATCAGGATTTCATCACCTATGGAAAAGCCATCCGCGTTATCCACAGGAAGAGAAACATCCCCTTGTGAGACCGGAGCGGAAAGGAAGGTATAATTATTGACTACAGCATTCTGGGAGTTCACTACAAGTGGACCAGAAGTGCCGTCACCAAAGAGGACCTCTTGCATAGACATGGTACAGGAATCTATCTGTCCATGGTCGCGGACATCTGCACGGATATCAAAGGAAGAACGGGAAGTTGAGGTGTCATTTTCAGGAGTAGGATCGAGATAGGTTATATTAGGGCTTGTATCATCAGCATAGAAGTTCCCGCTCACTCCCTTGCAGTTGGAAATCCGGTCACAGGCCCTGAAATAATAATGGTCATACTCATAAAGGTCAGCAGGAAGATAAAGAGTATGTTTGACCTGGGAAGTACCTTCGACATAATATCGATCATAATTGATGTTCATAGCAGTCATATTATAATACTCCATAGTGATATTTGTTGGACGGTCGGTGGTAAAGTTCGCCACCATATAGGTGTCAGCCAAGGTTGCTAGCCAATAGAACGTAAGATTGTTGACTTGAGGAGGTGTCGAATCCAAACGCAAGACTCTGGTCTCAGAAGTGTTGACATTGCCCTGAGTGTCAATACAGGTGATGTTATAATAATAGTCAACATGTTTTGAGAGGTTCTGGGCATGATAATAGGCTGTACCTATTGAGCCATTGATGAGTAAATGCATGGAATAGTTCTCCTCATTGACGGTGAGGTTGCAAGAGAGAAG
>CAIQQL010000010.1 GCA_903873955.1 uncultured archaeon
GAAAAGCTTGATGGTCCTGATGTCCCAATGGGTGATGGATACATGGGCAAAGAAAAAGAAACTCAGAAAGGCATGCCTGCCAATAATGACGAATATCTCAAACTCGTTAAGCAGAAGAAAGATGTTCAGATTGAGAGAATCGCACAGGCTCGTAGAGAATCTGCACGCGATACTGCTTCTTGGTTAGCTTCTAATGGTAGAATTGCTAGCGATAGAGGAACCTTTGACAGTGTTGTTAAAGCTCTTTCAGCATTTGAGATTGACAAGATTCAGGCTGTTGCTGACCAGATGTTCCCAGAGAGAACTAAGAAGGTTGCAACTGCCTCCACAGGACATTCAATTCCAGCTATCGTAATGGAATCCAAAGTTCAAACTGGAAATGATTTGCAGTCCAAACTTGCTAATCAGTTCACAATTGGTAATTCCAAGTTCGATCAGAGTCTTACAATGTACGGCGAAAAAGACGCTAAGTAAGACGTTAGTTTAAGCTTAAAAAGGCGATCCTTAATCGGATCGCCTTTTTTATTGCAAAATTTATTTTAACTTTTTAACGTGAATAAGCAGGAATTCACAAGAAAATAAAGAATAACTATTAGTATAATAAAATAGATAAGTATATCTACGATTTAAACTGATGCGAATTAAGACGAACGTAACTAACACATATCAAAGTAAACATTACAGATAAATTAAGAAGAAAAAGAAAGTAACAGTTTTAGAAATAAGTAAACCTTAAAAGGAGATTATTAAAATGGCTCTTATAGAAAAATTTCATGTAGTTGCAGCAGAACGCACAGTTGCAACTGGTCAGTCTATCCGCGAGGGTATGATTGTGTCTCTTAATGCTAACGGCGAAATTGTTGTTCAGGGTGCCGCTAACCCAGTTCCTTACGGGATTGCTGGAGACTCCAAGTTGACGAGTTCTTCCGCTATGCCTGGTGTTGCTTCCGGATGGCAGAATCGTGTTTCCGATTATTTTGACGAGACCAAGGCTTCTGGCAAGATGACTGTTTATCACAGTGGTGGCGAATTTTTCACTGATCAGTTCTCAGCAGCCGTTACTGCTCTTACCCCACTCGCATATAATGCTTTGTATGCAGTTGATGGTATTCTTGATCCAGTAAATACACAGGCTTCTGGTGCTGTTGCTCGTCTTCTTAAGCTCGCTGGTCAGGTTGGAAGCGGCGTTCCTGGTGTTGATGTTAATGGTGATCAGGCTCTTTCAAGTGGTGAAGTCGGCTCAGTTCCAACTGCTGCTACTAACACCTATATCGAAATCAAGTTAGTTATATAAGTTTAAATTAAGTTCATTTTATAGGCATAACCCCTATAAATCAACTCATAAAAGGAGAAAAGAAAAATGTTAGATAAACGCGCAATTAATGCTGAGAGAGAATCCCTTATCGCACAGGCACTTGAGACCCCAGAAGGTCGTGTCGCTCTTGCCCAAGCTATGGTGGAACCAATCCGCAGAGCTTTGGAATATCAGGCTGTTGGTCGTAAACTCTTGATGGTAGACGAATTA
>CAIQQL010000011.1 GCA_903873955.1 uncultured archaeon
AGCCGAATATAATCGATTTATTGCTTTCAGAAATCTCTTTAGACTCTTTTATTCTTTCTATTGTTCGTTTGAATCTTTGTTCGTAGTTATGTATACTCACCATATTCCCTCGTAGGCATGGCTATTAAACCACGCCTGCCAGGGCGTCAAATATTTTACAAACGCCCTTTTTTAGAGCCCGTGTAAAACTATGAACCGCCCTTTTTTCATTTCAGGGCGTCAAACTTTTTCTAAACGCCCGGACCAAGATTTGAACTTGGGAATCGCTTGCGCGAAACAAGGTTAGCAACCTTGCGCAGTAACCGCTGTGCCATCCGGGCTTGAGTTTAGGGAGATTGATTGCTATAAAAAGGTTATGATATCTCTAAACAAACAAGCGAAAAATCTTTATTTATGTCGAATATATTCTTTGGTAATCGCAAGGACTTCCTGCTGCTTATTAGGTAAGAATTTGATGGATCCTGCTTTCTTATGCCCGCCGCCTTCAACATAGGCATCTGGGAGCTCAGTTTCAAGTTTTTCTATCAGCTCCTGTACAGAGAATGTAGACTCTTCAGTAGCACGAATCGTCATTGCGTCAGTTAATACTCCTAATGTGACTAGATTAGTCTCCTTCTTTTCTTCCTGCGCCCAATCATGCAATAAGCTGACGCATCTTCCAGGTTTAGGATAAAATCCGCGTGGGTAGGTAGTTTCAATGCTTATAATCTGAACGGTAGTCTTTCCAATCTTTTCAGTTTTTACTGCGCTTTTGGCAATTGCAAGCCCTTTGCTTTCAAGATTACGGATGTAGGGTGCAAGTAAGCTCACGAGTGCTTTTTGCTTTTCTATTGGCTCTCCAAAGAGAACTTCAATATACTCCCTGGCTTCCATGAATCGAAGTTTAGAGGAGACAAAGTCAATGACTGTTGAAATATTCCCCAGTAACTCCTTGTCATATCCTCTCTTTGCAGCGTGCTCCAGATAACCTTCCATGGTCTTTGGATTGTCAATACGGTCAGCGAGGCCTGCAAGGGCAGGGATAGGGAGGATATTTTCTACCGGGTTGATGAAACGTGCAAGTTCAGTGCAAAGCATGCCTGCAGAGTATTTGCTGCCATCTTCGCCCACAAGGAAGGGGTTGATATGTACGAGCGTCTCAGCGGAAATCACATCTTCTTCAAACGTGTGATGGTCTACGACAATGAAATCAATACCGTGTACTCGGCCTTGTTGAATGCCTAACAGGTCTTCTTTACCCGATCCGGTATCAACAATCAGTATCAACGGCATTTTATTGGAGAATTTTGCGGCATGGGAGAGGGAATGAGATGTATCTCGGATAGAATCATCGATTTCATAGAGTGGAGCATTACAAGGTGCACGGGTATAGAATTCCCAGGCAGATTTCACCGAATTATGCTGTTTGACAATCAAAGGCAAGATGGCACGTTCCAGAGCAAACCCTGAAGAATAACCATCGGTATCATTATGGTGTCTGATGACGATTGGTCGGTTTTGGATGATTGCCAGTCGGATTTCCCCGGCAGCCTTGAGAAAACGGTCTTTAAGCTTTTCTAAGATGACGTCCTGTACCAGGAAAGGGATAGGCACGACTTCTGCGCGCTTGCGTTCAGTCTCAGCAACTTCATTGAGCAGGTCCTTTTTCTGGTCTTCGGTGAGCTTGGACATCTTGCTCACTTCGCCTTCAAGCTCGTTGTTGAATTCCTGGATGGTGACGGTCGCAGAGACCGCATCGCCGATGTTGATCTCAGGATAGGCGCGGACTCCAGCCCCTTCAAAGGCTTTCAATGCAAGAAGGCCTGTCCCGTCAGTGATATAGAAAATGGTCGGGCCTCCAGTCTGCTCGACGGAATCGACCATGCCATGGAGATTGAATCGCTTGTCTTTTTGCGAGATGTCGATTTGTTCGATACGTGCGTCTGTAGGGTTCATGCCTTCACGGTATTGTTCAAAAGAACGTTCAGAGCCACGGTTAAACGGCTTTTTCTTGTTTCTGTCAAATGATTTTTTCATCAGGCGTGTCTAAGAAAACACGATAATAATTCGGTAATCTTTTCTTTGTGTGCTAACAATCAAAGAAATAGGCCTTTATAAAATTTTTGTTCTTGAAGTATAACGATAACTCTCGAGGGAAAGAGGACCTAATGTTTATATACCCTTGAATCAAACCAAGAGCATGGCAAAGAAAAAAGGGACGGAAGAGGAGACCTTTGCCGAGGAACCTGAAGAGGTTGATGAACTTTTCGATGGCCTCGAAGCGGTAGATAGTTAATTTTTTTCAGCCTTTGGTTGGAGGAAAGGCTTTTATTTTTTTATTCGGGGAAGTATGCTTCCCTTTGCTTTTTTTATCGACTTCCTCTGCAGGGGATGTGCGCTCTAGTCTCCCTGGATGCGGTAGCGAGGTCTCTCGACGACAATTCTTGATATGCCTGCTGAGTATAACAAAGCTTAAAAATAGACGATGGATACTTTTACCATGGAATTAAGTGGTGGATCAAGAAGGATTGACAGCAAAGAGGCTACACTTTCACGACGTGAGATTGACGCCAAGCTTGCTGCATCAGGTGATTATGTCAAGATGGATTATCTTCAGGCATGTCTTAAGAAACCTTTGGACTTTGACACGAAACGTTTTGTCATGACCAAGCTTGCATCAATCTATGAATCCCGTATGATGTATCTGGAGGCAGGAAAGCTGGTCCGTAATGTCGCAGATATCAATACTACCTATGAGGGGAAGGTCAATGATTTTGTAAAATCCATGTCCTTGTTCATCAAGGCAGTGAACTTTGCCGAAGCAGACATCTCTTTTAAGAAGGCTATTGCGATTGCGACACCCAAACAAAAGCCGGAGATCAAGATGAAGTTCAAGGAGATGTTCAAGATGCAGGCAAAGGAGTTTATGGCCCGTGACAAGCGAAAGCATGCCTTGGAGACCTATGAGATGCTCGCAACCTTGGATCTTAATCCTATTGAGAAGAAAGAAGTGGAAAGTGCACTGATCAGGCTCTATGAAAAGCTGGGGAAAGTCAAAGAATATTACAATCTGAAGAATGGCGCGATGAAAGTGGGATCCACTCCGCAAAGGACCCATGCAAGGTCTGCTGATGATGAGGTCATTGAGAGACCGAGTGACTTTGATGTCAACAGTCTTTTTGAATAAAACTCTTTTAAGGACTTTTTATTGTTTGAATTGAAGTTAGCTACGCCTTTTTACCATGTCTCTTCTAAACAGTTCCTTTTCTAGACTAAGAACTTTAAGTTAATAAAACAACTAAAAGCAATAGAATCATTACACACAGAATAGGTAAAAAAAGAAAAAACAAATCTTTAAACTAACTTCTTAGGCTTGACCTCAATACAGACACCTGCAGCAACTGTCGCTCCAGCATCTCTGATGGCAAACCTTGCCATATGAGGGTTCGTAGCCTGTGTCTCAAGGACAAGGTTTCCGATAGGTTTGAGTCTGACTTTGGCGACATCTCCATTCTTCAAGAAGTCTGGGTTCTTTGCAGTGGTTCCATCAGGGCTAGTCTTCTCAATAAGTTCAATGAACTGGCATGGGACCTGTGCAGTATGGACATGGAATACTGGAGTGTATCCCTTGGCAATAACAGTAGGATGTGAGATGACTGCTACCTGGGCGACAAATTCCTCAGCAATGGTTGCTGGGCTTGCTGCATCACAGACAACATCTCCACGTGCGACATCTTTCTTGCCGACGCCTCGGATATTGACACCAACATTGTCTCCGGCTTCTGCCTGAGGCATCTGCTCATGGTGCATTTCAATAGTCTTGATTTCCCCTTCAATTCCTTTTCCAGAACGGCCTGGGAGAATGATGATTTTTTGACCGATTTTCATGATACCTGTCTCAATCTTGCCGACAGGAACAGTGCCAATACCGGTGATTTCATAGACATCTTGGAGAGGCATTCTGAGAGGTAAATTGGTTGGTTTTTCAGGAGCGGTGAAAAGATCAAGTTGTTCAAGGACTGTTGGACCCTTGTACCAAGGCATATTGGTTGACTTCTTGGCAACATTGTCTCCCTTGAATCCAGAGATTGCAAGGAAAGTGATTTTATCAGGTTGATATCCTGCGCCCTTAAGCACGGCAGAAACATCGACCTTTGCCTTATTGAATGCCTCTTCCTTATATTCAACTGCATCCATCTTGTTGATATTGACAGCAATATCCTTCACTCCCATAGTTCGAAGTAACCAGACATGCTCTTTGGTCTGAGGTTGGACGCCATCTTTGGCAGAAATGGTCAAAAATGCGACATCTGCCTGTGATGCTCCAGTGATCATGTTCTTGACGAAATCCTTGTGACCAGGTGCATCAATGATGGTTACTTCATACTTATTGGTGATAAGCTTTTGGTAAGAAAGATCGATAGTGACTCCTCTTTCTCTTTCCTCTTTGAATTTATCCATGACAAAAGCGAATTCAAATCCTGCCTTTCCATGTTTCTGTGCTTCAGCTTTGAGCTTTTCAAGTTCCTCAGGGGAAATCTTTCCAGAATCGAACATTAAACGACCGATAGTGGTGGATTTTCCGTGGTCGACATGACCCACGAAAACTGCATTGAGTGTTGGTTTTGTTTTTGCCATCTTTTGTTATGATGTTTTGTAATTGTTCTTATTCTATGGGGTATTTAAACTTTTCTCTTTTTCATGTTTTGTCGATATAAACACAATCTTCCCGAGACTGCTGGTCTTGAACCTCAGCGAGGGTATATCGGAATATTCAGGGTATGATTGATGACAAAATAGGATATGCTGCCGTATTTTGACGTCGGCAGATTTCTTGGCTTTTTTTGGTCGCTTCCTTTGCGCAGGGCTCGTTTACTGTCAGGTTTAATTGGCATCTCTTTTCTGGTAGGTGCCCATCGTCAGGTGTGCCTTGAAGGCCCGTAACTGCCCTAGGCTAAAAGAGGTCGGGAAGGTGCCCACAATCTCCTCAGGGGGGATTCCTGCCTTGAGGAAGTCAAGGGCTTCATCCTGGGTAATCTTGTCTATATCGCCATCTTCCGGTGATTCTTCAGGCATCTGAAGGGTGTAGGTGCCCATGGTGTGATGGGCTTTCCACTGGGCAAGTGGCTTGTTGTCCCAGCCGCGATATTTGTGTCGTATCCCTTCCATACTGGCACCAGCCTCAAGTTCCTCTATGAACCGTCGTTTGCTGAGCACAGGTTTTGAGGCGTTGCCAAGGAATTGATGGGGGGTATACACTATCTCCGTGTCCTGTGTGGTCAGACTGTTGGAGAGTGCAAGGCAATGTTCCTGATAGACCTGGAACGATTTGATAAGGGCTTTACGGTCCCGAATGTTCCATCGGAAAGGAAATCCTAGATTACGGGCGACCTCCTGCGCTTTTTCAATGCCTCTTCGCTGGTAGGATGCAAAGACCACTTCCCCGATCATAGGGTCGCCTGATTCTGAGAGGTAGGTATATTTTTCTCCATCAGTGGGGGTAAAACATTTGCGGGGGTTTGCGCTTTCATTGATGGCCTTGAGCAGGAGATAACGCTGTGCAGGTAATGCGGCGATGCAATCGAGGTCACAGTACTGTTTCAGGTATTTGACGCCTAGCTCTTGGAGCAGCACGCCAATGATCGGGTTTTTGTCGGTCGACTCAAGGAGGTGTTCAGGATCGATATGCGTCTCAATTCCCGCCTGCCGGAAATGGTCTTCTATGAGCGCCACTTCCCCAAGATAATTCTCTCCTGCAAAGAATCGGAAAACCCTCTCGACAAGACTATGGTTTCCTCCATTGAAGCTGTTATGGAACAGGATACTGTGCGCTATCTCGCGTTCTCCTTTGATTGCTTCACCGCGGTCTTTTTTATGGAGATATCCTGCAGTCTGTTCGATGCTCTGGTTGACGAGGGACCCTTCCTCTTTTCCTCGTTCAGCGGCCATGAGGGCTTCAACCCCCTGTCCGTTATGTTCTGCCATGCCATATCCGTAGAGCATGAGGGAGTTATGGTCTCTGCGCGCCAGGTTTGCCATGTGGATGACCAGACGGTCCTTGTGCTGATGCTTGGCGATATAAGAAAGAGCGTCAAGTTGGCCGACATTGAGGGGGCCGGTGTAATCGAGGGAAATGATGTCAAAATGTGTTTCAAGCCCAGGCCTAGCATACTCTTCGACAGAGAGCGGGAGAAGGTTGATGCCAAGATGCTGTGCCTTGATCTCTTCGTAGAGTTTTTTATCACGTTCAAGTCCTGTCACATGGTCCCTAGGCACCCCTAACGGATCAAGGACTTCATAGAGTTCCCGCGCATTACGGCCAGGTAAGATAAGTGCATAAAGGTCTTTCCCTTTTTTGTAAGGGGAAAAGTTTCTGGCGCACACCTCCCTTACCAGGACCCTCGATTTTGCTTTCGCCCAGTCAGTATCATAATGTTTCTCAGTCATGTTCCAACTCCTTTTCATACGTCCCCATGGTAAGATGTGCTTTGTAGGCTCTGAGCTGGCCAAGAGAAAATGAGGAAGGATAGACTTTGCAGACTTCTTCAGGAGGAACTCCCGAACTTAAAAGATCAACGGCTTCTTCTTTGGTTATCTTCTCCAGGCCTGCTTCTTCCTCAAGAGTCTCGTCCTGGACAAGAGGGGGCGCTCCTTGCGCGTATTCTGATCGCCAGACATCCAAGGGCTTATTTGAAAACCCCCGATAGCTCAAAGAAACCTCTTCAATACTGTGCCCTGCATCAAGCTCTGCCAAGAATCTCTTCTTGGTCAGGATCGGCTTTGCTGAGTTGCCCAAGAACTCCCTTTCCTTAGGGGGCTGTGTTTCAATGAGCATGTATTTTTGGGTTTTGGGAATGGCGAGGGAAAGGTCCCTTAATGAGGCCCCTAAAGC
Source organism: uncultured archaeon (assembly GCA_903873955.1). Taxonomy (GTDB): domain Archaea; phylum Nanobdellota; class Nanobdellia; order Pacearchaeales; family GW2011-AR1; genus VGKP01. The sequence goes on from CAIQQL010000011.1 coordinate 6,872, forward strand.
CTGGTTGTTCCAGTTAAGAAAACCGCGAGGATAGCCTATGTTCTGGGCTACTTTCTTGCAAGCTCTGAGAAATTCAGGCAGGCGCTCTGCCAAATAGATGTCTCCGATCATAGGAGAGCCGGACTCCGAGATATAGGAGTATCTCCGATAATTTTCTCCTGCTACAAAGAACGGTTTGCCTGCAGCGGTGATTGTTAGGGCATTAAACATCAAAAGCGCGAGCTCCTCTGGAAGACCTTTGCATTTGCATCGGAGTTTGACGGCTTTGTGCAGATCGGCATACATGTGCTCGCTGAGGTATCGTTCCCATCTTCTATTTTCAGAGAGCGGTTGCCCATTCTTTCTATCCTTCACTTCTGATATTGCGGCAAGGGCCGCCGCTTTTTTTGTTTCGTAATTGCCAACGCCCGCAAGAAAACGGAAGAGCTCTTCTGAGCCTCCTTCACGAAATCCCTGAAGTCCTGTCCTTAGTGACTGGGAGTAAGCTTCTGATTTGTCTGCTTGGTCAAATCCTTCTTCATGGGCTTTTTCAAACGCGGCTTCTACCTGGATTGTTAACGCTGCATTTATATGCAGTATCCTGTCAGGAGAGTACTGCCCCAAAAGTTCGGGGAAATTTCCTTGAAGGGTTCTTGCTGCTTGACCTGCTATGTAAAACCCCTGGCTTTGTTTATCTCGCGTGAGCAGATGCGCGCAGTGCAAGACAAAACGATGCACTTTTTGCTTTTCTCTTAAAACCTTTAATGCATCAATCTGCCCAAGGTTGAGCGGACCTATAAAATCAAGGCTTACAACATCAAATGCAAATTCTGCCTCATCCTGTACATAGTCTTCTAAGCTTCTTTGAATTACCCTGATCCCCAGGTTCTTTTTCTGGAGTTCTCTTGCAACATGGGGCTCTCTTTCAAGCCCAGTAATATTCCCTCTCGGTATGCCAAGATTATCATAGATCTGGAGCTCTGCAGCATCGATGCCTGGCAGGCAAAGAACATAGGTCTCTTCAGGTCTCTTTCGATTGCAGATATGCTCTTTTGGAAATTCCTGCTGGAGAGCTCGGGCTTTTGCTTTCGCCCAGTCAGTGTCATAATGTTTCTCAGTCATGTGCCTTGGCCTCTTCCGCCACGGGATACGTACCCATCGTCAGGTGCGCTTTGTACGCGCGCAACTGTCCTGCACTAAATGACGTGGGATAGGAAGCATGGATGTCTTCGACGGGGATGCCTGAACGAAGCAGGTCGATGGCTTCATCTTTGGTGATCTTTTCAAGCCCGCAATCATCGAGAGGGTCTTCTTCTGAAAGGTCTTCTCTGTACGTTCCAAGGGTGTGATGGGCTTTCCACTGGGCAAGTGGCTTGTTGTCCCAGCCGCGATATTTTTGCTGGATTGATTCAACGCTCGCTCCTAGTTCAAGTTCAGCAAGGAATCTTTTTTTGCTCAGGACAGGTTTTGCCGCATTGCCGAGGAAGATCCTTGGTTTTTCTACACCATGCAGCTGGGCAGGAGGATTTTGGAGTTGGTGGCGAAGCAAGGTCTGGCCATAGGCTCTTGCCGCAACTGCGATGCCCAGGGTGTCTTTTGCGCACCAGCCTCTAGGATATCCCACCTTTGCTGCAAGTTGTCGTGCCTTTTGGAAAACCTTTTCGGGATAGACCAGATAGGACACATTTCCGAGCATAGGCGCCCCGGAACTGGAGATATAGCTATAGCTTTCTGTATCGGCAGGGTAATATGCCCTGCCTAGTGCAGCCCTATTGACGGCGTCATTGACGACCTCGGCGACCTCTTGGGGAAGTTGTTGGTTTTTGCAGATGAGCTTTACCCGTTCATGCATCAGCAGTAAGGGTATATGGGTCTCGAGCAGTTTTTCCCAGCTCAGGTCGAGGTCCTTGCCTCGTTTTTTGAGTTCAGCCTGGATGTACTCCATGACCTGCTCTCTTTGTTCTGCAAGACGTCCGCCGATGCCAAAATTAAACATCTCTTCGGCGCTGCCCCGGTTGTATCCTGAGAGGCCGAGATGGATGAGTCCTGAATAGGAGAGCTCCTTGTCTTCTTTGCCGACGCCATTCGTGCTCAATCGTTCATAGGTGGTGCCCCCGATGCGGTGCATATGAGAGACGATGGTATTGAACAAGGAGTTTGCCGGGTTTGGGGATTGCGTCTTCTCAGGGCTTTGCATGGCAGGTCCCGTTTGCAATGCCTCTTGTACGATATGGCCCGTCATGTACAGCGCCCTGCTCTGTGCATCTCTGCGGGCGAGGTTTGCGCTGTGGAACACAAATGCCTCTTTGGTCTGTTTCATCTTGAGCAGGCGCATCCACTCAATCTGGTCACGGCTGATAGGGCCGATGAAGTCCCAGCTGACAATGTCAAACCCAAGTTTGGGTTGTTGCTCAAGAAAGGTTTCCAGGGTCTGATGGACAAGCTGTATCCCCAGGTTCTTTGCACGGATCTGCTCGTAGACGGATCGGTCTCGTTCAATGCCTACAATGTTTGCCCGGGGGATGCCCAGGCGGTCATAGACCTGTACAATCTCCACAGCGTCGATTCCCGGCATACAGAACGCCTGCAGCTCCTGTGGTTTTTTTGTTTGTGCCACCGTACGCAAGCTTACATCTCCGACCAGCGTGCGTGATGCGTCCTTTGCCAGATCCTGATCATAATGCTTCTCAGCCATAGGGGTTACTATCGTTCAGTACTTAAAAAGATTCCTAATGAGGTAACTAAAAAGTAGTAACACTAAAAACATTTAAAAACATCTGTTCCTCTCTTTTGGTATGCAATTCAAGACTGTCGCGAAGGTTTGTGCAGGGGTTGTCTTAACCGCAGCCGCACTTGCCCTTGGAAAGATAGCGTATGATGTTTCTATTGATCCGACCCTGCAGACATTAAGGGAGAAACATGAACAGACACAAAAAGAGCTGGATTCCGGGCTGGCTGCTGAAAAGCGCGCTCTGCGGCAAAAGATGGACCGGACTCTTGCTGAAAGAGAACAATCAATCTCGAACGCCTGGAGCGGAAAATTTCTCACGTTAAGCAATGACCTGACTGCAAAAATCCAGACCTTAGAACAGGAAAGAGATGAACGGGCCGCTATCTCTGCAGGGGCAATAGGATCCCTTACAGCTACCAACGGCGCGCCAGGTCTCACTCCTCTTGAACGTGATCTTTACGCTGAATTGTATATGAAATCCGGTACAGAAATGATGCAGCAACCAACCAACCTAATTTATGACCTCCCTTTAGGAAATGTGCGCGTGGTGTGCAGGGAACAACAAGTAGCAGCCGCAACAAAGGAGGGCATTACTTCAGAAATTCTTCTTGAGCGATTAAATCCCACCAACAGCGGTATTTACTCCCTGCATCTGTTTGGCTCAACAGCGACGAATCTTTCCCAGCGTCTGGAGCACGCAATGCCAAAGCGGGCTCTGTACTTCGGGAATGATGCAAAAGCAACGCTCGTCGACTATGTGGGTGCTAATGTGACGGTCTTTGACAAAGGAAGACAGACCTATCGAGCAGAAGGCGTGCAGGTGATGCCTCCCTATGCCGCCATGGCATCCAATCTGATGGCTGATTTCAGGGCGATTCATAAAGCAGGCACTGCAGTCAAGCTGGAAAAGGAGTAAGCATGAATTTTAAGACTGTGGCAAAAGTTACAACCGGGATCATTTTGTCCAGCGCGGTTATAGGGATCGGTATCACCGGCTATCAGATATTGCGTGATCCTGCGATAAACAGCGGTCTTGCGCTGATAGAGAAAAGGGCGAAATCTCTGGAACAGAAGTTTACAGCAAGGGAAAAAGCGTTGCGGCAGGAAACTGATGAGAAGTTGAATGCCTTGCAGAACAGGTTTTACGGTCCGCTTCCTTTTTTAGACCATGCCCCTACCGCCTCCTCGCTGAGTCCTCTTGAGCGCGAACTTTACTTGTTGAATTCTTTGGGAGATTCGCTGCGTTCGGGCTTTGGAAATGATACCCATAAGATTTATGATCTTTTTGTCAGCCCTAAAGTGCATATCCTGGGTAAAGGCATGAAGGAGAGCGATGGAAGAAAGGAATATCTGCTCATTCTCCGGCGCGATGAAAGAAGCACACTGCTGTCAGCGCATCTGTATGCAAAGTTTGACTGTGACAAGCCAGTGACGGAGATGCTTGCGCGAGTCGAGCCTGCAATAACCCTGCTCTTCCCCCGGACCAACGAAGTTTTGGTGGTCGACCATGCAGCGAGGAAAGTGACCAAGATGATCGGAAGCCAGGTGGTCTACACAGGGGGAACCGAAGAGCTGGGCACGTTTCAAGGATATGCTGCACAGGTGCTCAAGGACTTCACGATCCTGTATGGAAGAGGTTCCAATCAGCAAGTCCTGCTTGAAAAGAAAAATTAATTTGCGCTCTTGAAAGAGATTCCTTGCTGCTCGCAAAATGCCTGATGGGCAGTGTATAACCAGACATTCACGTCATTATTCTGCTGGTAATTGAAGAAGATATTTGCAGCGGTCTCATGGAGCATGCGGGCTCGTGCGTTGTCGTCACCCTCGGTAAATCTCTTGATGAAGCTTGCGGTTCTGTGATAGGAGCGAAGATGGGAATTCCAGGAGAGCAGGGGAAGCAGGGCATGCAGGACAGGGTCATCTTGTTCAGGGCAGACCATGAACTCGATAAGCTGGGCAGGCAGCTTTGCAACGTACCCTCGCGATATTTGTGCATTGCGTGTTTTTTTCAAGACCTCTTCAGCAATCTTAAGTTCTGCAAGGATATGTTTGTATTCTGTATTATGCTCTATGATCGTTCCTTGGCTTGCCCGCATCGCAGTATCATAGAGGGTTTGTAAATCCCTGATCCTGCGTGTAAGGACGGCGGGGCTCGGTTTGAAAACCTGTTCTTCTACGAGCGTCGCGAGAGTTTTTTCATACGCCTCTCCTCTGAGCACGGTCAGATTTGCAGGGGCAGGTCGCTCTTGTTTGAACACTGGTTCTCCAAAGTGCACAAGGATATTTTTATTCGTTGCAGGGACGTAGAGAAAGTACTGCTCATTGGTCCCCTCATAGAGAACCGTAGAATTTGTCTGTGCGCTAAAGGAGAGTGAATCGGGTGATTCATATCTGGAAAGAGAGCCGAGTCGAGAACGAAGTTCGCTTCCAAGGGCAGCTGCTTTGGATATGAACGCAGGATCAAGCAGAGACAGTTTGGGTTCTTTTTCTGCCTGGGCAAGCAGATCGCTCAGCTCCTTGAATTTGCTGGCGCTTTTCTGGGGCGTGTCTAAGGTTACAGCGAGCGTATAGGGCCCAGGGGTGAATCGTTCAGGGAAAAGGGCAATCTCGCTCAGGGAAAGTGAATCGCGATAGGCTGCCGCAACGCCGCAGAGCGCTTCATGAAGGGAGAAATCCCTGATCAGCGTTGTGCCGTTTTTGAAGATGCTCTCAAGGAGAGGGGTAAGATACGCCCTGGAATAAAAATACAGGTCTGTTTCAAGTTGAGAAGGAGAAAGGATGACGATCTCGCGGTTTACTCCTGCAAATCCTCCTCCAATGCCGATCCGCGTCGGTTGCTGCAAACCTGAAAGCCCTAACGACTGCATTGCTGATTGCAGATGCGCAACCTCATCCCCTGCAACTGCATAGAGCTTTGGTTGCCGTACTTTCAGCTCCTTTCCTGTGCTCAAGGCAGAAAAACGAAGGAAGCTTTGTTCAAGTTTGCTGGTGTCATACCCAGGTTGCCTTCCTTTGGCAATATCTCCGAGCGCTTGCAGATCGGCTAGGTACTTAAGAATTCCTGGCATGGTGCTCATGACTCCTTTCCGGCTCGTGTTGTTTGGGATGCCTTTGCAGCAAGGAATTCGAGGAATCTTGCGCTGTCTTCCCTGCATTTTGCATCATTGGACTCTCGTTCAACCTGCATACGCTTGTCGATGTACATATCGCACGCAGTAATGATGCCGGTTTTGGTGATCTGGCCCCTGAGTTGGTCATTTCGGTAAGCGACAAGCTCGGCAAAAGGCTGGGTGATGATCTCCTCCGGGACGGTGAATCCACGTCGTATCTTGCCCAGCACATGTCCAATCTCGCGATTGCTTAATGGCGTTTTCAGGAGGTATGCCCCGACGTCCTGCCAGTCCGCCGCCGGAAGGTCAAACCCTCCAAGCCCCTTGGTCAGGGCTCGGCGTGTAAGCTCTGCAAAATGTTCGGGCTTGTCAAATCTCTTGAGCTCAACCACCTCATCAAAAAGCCTGCTCTTCGTTGCATCATCAATGCCATCGATGTAGTTGGCGTCCATCACTGCGAGGAATTTTCCGTTCCTGGGAATCATGCTTCCATCAAACATCTTGAAATACACGCCTAACGTCTGCTGTTGTTCAGCGGTGAGGTTTGGGTTTTTTCGTGACTGGAAAATATTGTCAGCGTCAGCTACATACATGACCACGATCCCTGGGAATTCCTTGATCTTTCCTGCAAGGGCCGAGAGCTCATTGGCAGTCTTGTTCTGGTAATGGGAGGCATAGTCTGTGGTGCTGTGCGTTAGTCCCCAGAAGGGCAGCCCTTTCGTTCTGCACAGGTCTGCAAGGGATCTGATATAGGCGTGGGCGGTGAAGGTCTTTCCGCATCCTGGCTCACCATAGGTAAAGACAACGCCTGCAGGATCAAAGGGGTTTATTTTTCTGTCTGGCTGGTAGGCTGCGAGCTTAAGAAAATTGCCCCAGAGGACCTGGCCAAATTCGCCCGATGCTATGACATCATCGCGCGTGACATTCATGAACTTGTCATCAAGAATTACGACGTCGTATTTTCGTTTGAACACCCCGCTGGTTGCAGAAAAATTCCCGAATCGTAAGGTGGCATCGGCGATACCCCGCGCAGTTGCGATGTCCTTGAAGGTATGGTAGTCAAACTGCTGCACCCAGGTCGTGAATATCGCTTCAAGTGAATATTGGATATCCTCATCGCCAGGGGTTTCATCCCTTCCCTTCCGGTCGGCGACAATTTTGGCAATGTCCCCTCTTGCAGTCTCGGCGAGTTGGGCTGTTAGGAGGTCTCTGTCCTTGCTTGCATCATAATCGCTGCCAAAAGAGAATTTTTTCGCTGTTGTGGCTGGCTGCGAGTTCAGGAGTGCAAGACCGACCTGGCCTGCAAGAAAGAGCGCATATCTATTGGATAAAAAGATGGCATCGTTTATCTCTCGGGTGAGGGGATTTTCTGATGCGGTGCCTGGCAAGGCTTTTTGTGATTCTGCGGCCGGAGTCTGGATTGCAAGCCTTTGCTCTAGTGTCAAGATGTCCATTGCTTTGCGTAATTCAAGGGCGCTGGCCCTGAAAACCCCCAGTGCCGTTTCATAGGCCTCAAGATATCGGATTTGTGAGGGGGTGTTGCGGGTGTTATCGGAAAAGAGGGTTACAACCTCTGCATATATGGAACCTGTTCTGCCCATCTTTGCAAGGGCCTGCCCGCCTCCGCGCGCTGCACCGGCTCCATCGCGGATAATCTCCTTTACTTTCTTTCCATCAGCGGCGACATAGCTGTCAAGGGAGATTTCAAGGGTCATGAGGTGCCTCCAGAAGTAAAGACGCGCACATTGGTCCCAAGGATTGAGTCGCTTACGCGGGAGGCATATGCCGCAGGGGCCACAATGATCTCATCTGTCCAGACTTCCCGATAGATGACCTGCTGTAACTTTCCGCCTTTGGTGACATGATTTGGTGCCAGAGCATATTGTCTGCTGCATCGCAAGAGTCCTGCTTCGGGATTTTCAGCAAGGAGTTTTGCGGTGATATCAAGGGGGACAATGGCCCCTTTTTTTGTGGCGTACCTGCCTTCAAACGGCCCTATGAGCATTCTGCTCACATGCACGGGGTGCAAGGTTTCAAAGTGCTCATCAAGTGAGCGCAGGATATACCAGCACGCATTGTCTGCATCAAAGGTGAGCGCTTTCTGCAGGTCAGGTGAGATGTTTCCTTTTCCATCACCTTCATTCGCAGTGATATGTCTTTTGCGTGTATCCTGCCAGGCGTCGATGGTGTAGGCTTCGAACATGTTTGCTGTAGAAAGGAATTTTATTCCCGAGACAGTCCACAGCTCTTCGCCTCCCATCGGTAAGACAAGCTCGGCGTCAAATTTTCCTATGGCTCCCATCTGCCAGCCAATGAGCGAGGCGGTGGTGAGTTGTTCAAGGAAATTGCGGCGCATAGCCTCGCGATGCAGCTCTTGTGCCCCTAAAGGGACCTGGGCAAGCTCTACAAGATCTTGTCGTAAAAGGTTTGCTAAATCCTGGCTTAGCGTGCCATATGCTCTTCCTTTTGCCAGGAGCTCTTGTGCAGTTGTCTTAAGTCGTCCAAGTTCAACAAAATTAAAGACTTCAGGAAGCCCGCTTTCACAAGAAACCGTGACCTCATCAAAATATCCCCTGTTAGTGCTGGGGTCCTGCTTATGGGTCATCCAATCAAACCATTGGTATTCCTGCCTTGCAAGTTCAACAAGTTGAGACAAGGAGGCATACGTTTGGTCCTGGGGTACAAGCCTGTCGAAATCCCAACCGTGAGCTGCGCCAAAATCTCTCATTTTCCCCTGCCTAAAGCTGCTCGATTCATGGGTCAGTCCCTGGGCCAGGGAGGTTAATTTAGAATCAAGGCTGGCAAGATAAGTGTGTTTAGCATCCCCTGTGAGAATGTGGTTCGAGAGTTGTGGTTTCATAGTCCCTCCCGCTATTTTGCTTCGTCGTAGTGTGGGGTCGCAATAGGCTCAGAGATGCGCTGCTGCGCTTCAGCCCACTCTCTCTTGTTCTGATTGAGTTCGTCGAGATAGGTTCTGAGCCTGCTTTCTGCTTCCATCGCTTTGTCTGCGTCATACAATGGTGTTTTGACAAGATCGAATACTTCTCCGGTTAATTTCTGGACAAGCTTTACGTTATATTCCATGAGCCTGTTGGAGATTGCAGCAGTTCTTACAAGTGCATCTTTCATATCGAGAGCCTGCCTGCCGCCAGCGGCAATCTTGCCCTGTATCTTGAAGACCGGGACAAAATCTTCCTTTGCATGTCGGTATTTGAATTCAAGCTCCGTCATGGCGTCAATCCATGCGTTGATTGCCTGGTAGTTGACTCTGCTCGCGGCAATTGCCCCTTTAGCCGATTGGGCGCCTTCAGATGCCTCCATCATGGTGCGTCGCATTTCACTGACTGCGCCTTCAGCGGCAAGTTTGCCGTCATAAATTCCATATTTTATGTCGAGGACCTGGGTCATTTCCGCGGTGAGCTGATGGACTTTCTTCATGTCTCCAGCTGTTCTTGCCTGGATGACATCTGATTCATATCTGGCAAGGGTCCCATTAATTTCGGCTAGTTCGCTTTCAAGACGTTTGATCTCCTGTCCTCCCTGGTCCAGGTCTGCTGCGCTGACATATCCTTCACGCAGGCGTGAAATGAGGCTTTTATCCAGCCTTTTCATATGGGTGATATTTTCAGTCTGCACTCCTCGGGCTGTGCCTAATCCTGAGATTGCCTTTTGGTGTTGGTCCTGGAGCACTTCAGCCATCTTGTCAACAAGCGTTTCAATGGAATTGCCCCTTCTTCGTGCAGCGTCTATCTTGAGTTCCCGGGAAGCTTTTTTATTCCCTCTGACTCCATAATATCCGAGTTTCAAAACATCGCCCCACCCGTATATTCTTTTGGATCCTACAACATTCGTGAATTCAACGTTGAGTTTTCCGTATTGTTCAGCAAGCTCTGCGAGGTCCAATTCAATGGCGGCGATTTCAGCATGTATGTCTCCCGTGTTTGCGGATGCCGCGTTTGTTTGCGGTGTAGCGCTGAGACGTGAACGTTCAGCAGCGCCAGCAGTTCTCTCAAAGCTGCGATGAACCTGTGCGCGGGTCTCTGCAGGTTCTGGCCTTCCATACTTTTGAATGAGTGCATCAAGTGTTGGAGATTCAGCTGCTGGATGAGATGAGTCGGTCATGGTGTATAGTGTAATTAAGTAGTAGTAACTACTTTTAAATCTTTCGCCGTAACTGTCAGAGTTCGTCAATCGTCTTGATATCGCCAATGGCATCGGCAACATCTTTGATGAGGCCGCCTGAGAGCTGGTAATTGGAGATGGGAAACACTCTGGTTTTTGGGCCTGCCGCCTTGCCGATACGCCTGGTGTTGTCGATGGTCCCAGCGTTGCTGTCAATGAGGAAAATACGCAGCAGGAGCTGCGGGTAGTCTTTGAATTTTGATGCTGCGCGAATACATTCTTCAGTATTGTCTGGATCGCCATCCGTGACAAGATAGGCAATGCCTGCCGGGCTATGGGATAATGTTTGAATAAGCCAGTCTAGTGCTAAATGCGTCGGCGTTCCACCATCAGGGTGGACTTCTTTCATAAGTTCAATGGTGGTTCTTTGCTGTGCAATACCCTTCTGATAGCAGCAGAGGGAGGTGTGGTTCTTCTCGGGGTGTTTTGGGTCAATTCTTCGCATGAGCGAATGGAGGGCAAGGGAGGTTTTCTGGGCAATGTCAAACCGCTGATTGTTGGTCATGCTGCCGCTGCAGTCTAGGGCGATTGCCGAGTCGACGTTGGAGATATAAGACTTTCTGGCGGCTCCTCCTTCGAATTTTGTGGCAACGAGATGAGGATAGGCTGGCAGACGATAGCCCTGCATGCGGGCGTAAATTGCCGAGCCTACCCAGTCAACATGGGGGAGCTCTGCCAAAGTTTCCACCACATCGACGTGGCTGACCAGATCCTCATACGTCCTTCTCAGGCGATAAAGAAATCCACTATGCCCTTCCTTGTCAATTTCAGTGATGATCTCATCAAGGAACTTGTCTTCAAGTTTGGTGACGATGCGGCGGTCATCGAACACCACTTCGCCAGTGGGGTTTACTTTAATGACTGCTGATTTGGTCAGTCTCGCCTTAAGCCGATCAACAACGATTGCATGCGCGTCTGTCGTTCTTATGATCTCCTCTTTTCTATTTTCAGTCGCTGTTTTGGTGTCAGTCACTTTTTGTTCAAGCTCGCTTTGCAATGCACTGACACGCTGCTCTTTCTCCTGAAGGGTGTGGTATCTTCTGTGTTCAAATCCCTCGTAAGCTTGCTGGGATTCCTCGACCACGCGTGCTTTTTCGGAGGCTTCCTGATGTACGGCTTGCAGGCCGGTGATTTGTCCCTGCACTCTTGCGGCGTTTTCAAGCTGTGTACGTATTTGCAGGGCGTAGTCATGGATCATGCTTTGCGTCTTTGCTTTATGATGTGAGGGATAAATGTATCTGGAAACCCCTAAAGTGAACTTCGTTAATCCGCTAAGTTTGAAATAAGAATGGACAATGTCCCTGAAAGCCCCCTCTCCTTCATAACGTCGGTTAAAACGGGCAATATACTCTTCAAGCGGAAGGACCCTGGCAAGTTGATACGTTGTTCTGCGGGCGCTTTTAGCAGAAGGGTTGTTCTCTTTTGGATCAGGAGTTTGCGGTTTCATGGCCAGAGTTCATAATTAAGGGCTTTCCAGACCTTTCTCCAAAGACCTCCTTTTTTTCTGGGAGAAGGTTGCGGAGCGCCTTGTGTCTTGCGCTTTTGTTCAAGATATGTCTCCGGTATTGCATCATGAGGCCCCTCTCCAGCGCCTGAAAGGTAGGGTTGGGGAGGGGGTGATATCTGGGTTTTGTCTTCAAGAGTTGCTCCTGCGCTCCTCTCTTCTCCGATAAGCTCTTCAAGATTCACGGCTTCTGCGGGTGCAGCGTCCTCTCCAAGAACCGCTTGATTGATCTGTAATAGCTTCTGATATCCTTCTGCTCCTCCCAATTGGGCAAGTTCAGATTTGACGCGACCTCGCATTTCCTCTAAGGACACCTGTGCTGCACTGTATGCCTCCTGTTTAAGCCGCAGGGCTTCCTGTGCTGCTTGTGCGTCTGCTTCTGCAGTACGGATTTGTGTTTCATACTGCTGTGCGGTTTGGGTAATCTGGGCTTGGTATTGGGCATTGACCTGGGCGACGGCTTTTTCCCTTTGGGTCTCTGCGGTTGCGAGTTCAACCCCGCGTTGATAATCAAGATGTTCAGAGAGTTGGGAAGTTAACGCTCCCATGACCTCTCGGCTGGAAACAATTGCGTCAAGTGTCCCGGAGGCTGAGTTTCCCCTTTGCCAGGCTTCTATGAGTCTTTCCTCAATGATTTGTTGTACCTTCGAGAAATCAAGAGGCGGTCGCCAGAATAGGTTGCAGTCAGCTCGGGTGAAGTCATCAATCTTCATAGTGCCTCCTTAGCTTACTTTGCAGCTGCATCCTTCTTCACATTTGAGATAGTACTGCATCAGCGCAGGTAACTGGTCTTTGCAGACCAGTGCCATCTTCCGTTGTTTTTGGAAAAGATAATCCATGAAAGGGAGTTCAACCCTGGCTTGCAGGTCAGTCCTGCTAGCATTTGGTTGGAGTGCCTGATTGATTCTTGTGAATGCATCTAAAAAGGTTGCTGGATTTTCCCGGTAGGAAGCAAGCTCTCGCGCAAAATTCTGCTCCAATTCTGGGACTCTTTGCTTGGCAATGGCAATGTGCTTATAAGCTTCACACCAGAAGTTGTTTTCTGCCTGTGTGAGCGTTGGGGGATATTCGGTGTTGACCCAGTTGATGAGCTCTTCCTTTGCCTTTTGCTCATCGGTACGGTTTTCAATTTGCATACGGGTCAGCATGGCAAAATTCATGCCGGCGATGGCATATGGGGCGGTGATGATCTGGGGTGTGCTCCCAAAGAAGATTCGGTCAAGATAAAGTTTGGCGCGGGATCCGTCAAGAGCATCTTTGCGCGAGCGTTCGCTGGCCATGACCTCATTTTTGCCTGCTCCGGTATATTCCTTGTCGAATTTCATGAAGAGGGAGTTCATGGCAAATCGTATCGGGGTAGGCATGGGGATTTCCAGCGAGAGATGGAATGGCTGCATGACCTGTGTATCAGGAAGAGGGACATGCTCCACCTCTTCTCCTTCTTTATAATAAGAGACGGTATCAATACGGTCAAAGACTGAGACCTCTTCAGGTCTTCTGATTGCAAGCAGCATCATACGGTCATTCATGGCTAGGGGGATGACGGTGTGGTCGTTTGCTGTGGTAAGGATGAGGCTGTGGGCTGGATATGTGAAGCGTAATTGTTCTGGCTTCATGGTATTGTCATTTAGGGGCGCGAGGAAGGCATCAAGCGTCTTTGGTGGGAGTTTGTCAATCTCATCAAATTTGACAATGCCATTGTTGGTCCTCACAAGGATTCCTGGTTGAAATCCTTCAGGGTCGAACGCGTCTTCTCTTTCTTTGCTTGTGGAACCATCAAGCTGTGGGACTTTGAATCCTGAAAGATGCTGTGGCCAGATGGCTACCGTCCCATGGACACTTTCCATGCCTCTGCCATCCCCATATTCAGCCACCACGACCTTGACGTCTTTTGCCTTTGGTGCTTTAAACCTGCCGGTGGTACGATAGTCTGGGTCGTATTTCATTTTGCATTCCGGGCAGGGCTGAACAACTTTGGCATATTGGGTGTCAAAGAGGCTGAACGGATTGCATTGTACTTTGCAGCCCTCAACAATAAAGATGGGCCCCTGTTGTCTGGCTATGCCCATGATGTCTTCAATCACATTGCTTTTGCCAGATCCTGGAGGGCCATAATAGACCGCATCGCGGGCCATTAAGAGCTGCATGGCAATGCGCTCGGCGCGCTTGGTGTCAAGGATGGTTTTTGGAAAGAGCTGTGCAAGCGCCTCTTCATAGACTGTTCTTTCTTTATCTTGAGGGAGCATCTGGCCAAGACTTGAGGTGAGAAGCACCTGCTGAAGGTCAGCAACCTGAAATCTCCAGACGTTGCGGTTGGTGCTAGGTATTTTATTTTCAAACGAGATGCCTAGCCTGTTTGCAGAGGAGTCATATTCAAAGAGCTGCCCTAAGGATTCTTGAGGTACTGTAATGGTATCGCGCGAGCCATCATTGTCCCAGGCGTATACTTTTAGGGGCGCTTTGAATTTGACCTTATGACCGAGCTGCTTGTCGGCAACAACCGTTTTGGCTAACTTTAGGCCCTCGTTGATTTCGCCTCCGGGAACCAGAAGTTCGATATCTGTGCTTTTCATGTAGAAACCTTTTCCAGGTGCAGCATTGCCATTCAGGTTATGTCCTTCGTCAAATCGGGTAGACCATTCAACTCCGATGTTGTCATTCCTTCTTCGGTCTACGCATTTGATGACCCCTTCCAGTCCCTGGACTGGCTTGAGGGAAGCGTTGGTCCTTCCTCTCACTTTCATGCCTTCTTTCTGGTATTTTTCAATGAGCGCAGGGTCACTGACCACTTCTCCGACATGGACTTTCATCTCGCTCACTGCAGGTATCCAGCATCCTAACATCTCATCATCAACGCCCGCGAGGATCTTGTCACGTAGCGCCTGGAGTCTGAGAGAGATGATGAGGGCAAGGTGGCTGTCAGAAGTTTTTGGAACTACGCCTAAGTCAAGAAGGTCCTGTCCTGTCTTCACTTGCGCAATATACTGTTCGAGAGTTGCCATGGTGACGGTCTAATGTTGTAACTATATAAGGGTAACTATATTTAAATCTTCTCCCGTTGTGTTATAGGATGCAAATGAAATTTAGCTAAGGATGAATTTTGCTTGCGAACCCTCGGATATATGCTTTGCCTTTGCAAGGCCGCTATTGATCTCAAGGACAAATCGTGCATCAGCCGGGGAGGTAATGACTGGGCAGTCTGCTGTTGTGCAGGGAAGTGAGTTTTCATGGACATAGACGACGCGTCCCTGCGAGTCAAGCCACAGGATGTCCAAGGGGATTTTGGTGTTCTTCATCCAAAAAGCAGGTTTTCCAGGACCTGCAAAGACAAAAAGCATTCCCCTGTCAAGCGGAAGCGTGTCACGATACATCAAGCCTCGTTCTTGCTCTTGGGGCGTCGAGGCTATCTCAACCTGGAAACAGTCCTGGGAAAAGCAGACGCTGTTTTGTTCACCTTGTTGCACGTTATATCCGGTATAATGGGCAGTCAATGCCAGATAGAAAAAACCGGCGAGCAATAAACTTAAAGCAAGGACAAAGAAGGCAAGATGTCTCGACATGGATGAAAAAAGGGTCTGTTCTATTTATATCTAATGTTGGAAGAAAGATAGTCAATGCTGCAGGGCCCTAAACAATAAAAACCTTGATGGCTGCAGTCTGTGATGGACAAGACAGGAAACCGATACGGTCTGGTCGAGACACAGGCAACTGCGCAATATCATCGGAGTAGGAGGATGTTTTATATTGCGCAAGGAAAACTGCATATCGCAAAACCTGCTCTTCCCTACTCTCATGCACAATGGCTGCAAGAAGAACGCCTTCCTTCCCGGGAGATAACTTCCATTTTGGAAACTTCTCCAAGGGGATTTGTGAGCAGGCAAGGGGATCTTTATTTTTATGCAGGACTCGATTTTCTGGTCACCTCAGCAGTTGAACAGGAATTCTTTGCGCATCTAGACGATCTGGTGTCTGCATTAGGGCTTAACACCCAGGCACATATCTTCGGAGGGTTTTTCAAAGAAGCGAAAGTTGGCGATTGGAAACCTCGGAAAGATTATGGTCAGATTGGTTCGTATTTGAAGAAATAAAGGTTTACTGGTTCTCAGCAAGGCCTTTCCTGCTTCTGATCTTCCTGATGACTTCAATCTGGAGTTCAGAAGGTAATTTCTGGAAATCCTGATCCATAAGGCTAGAGACGCCTCGGCCTTCAGTGGCACTGCGCAAGTCATTGCTCCAGCCAATCATCTCTGCGACAGGGATTCTTGATTTGATGAAAGTGTCTGAACCTTCCTGTTGTACATCAATGAGGATTCCTCTCTTGCTTCCGACAAGCTGGGTCACCGTGCCCATGAATTCCACAGGGACTTCAATAAGATGGGTCTGGACGGGTTCAAGGATTGCTGCTCCACCTTTCTTCATGCATTCATGCATGCCTTGTCTGACTGCTGGGTAAATCTGGGCAGGGCCCCTATGGACATTGTCCACGTGGATCTTGATGTCGTGTAAGCAGAACTTGGTCTTCATCAAAGGTTCTTTTGCAAGAGGGCCGCCATCAATGACAAGTCTCCAGCCATCAATGATGGACTCAATGACCTCTCCAAGCAGGACAATTCCCTTGGTCCTGTCTTCAAAGACATTGCCTTTGTAGATTTCACAATACTGACGTGCCTCTTCATTGGAGATTCCTTTCTCATTGAGCTTTTTCCAGACATCTTCAGCTTTCTTCTTGAGTCTCATTTCAGGAAGTTCACCATTTTCAATCGCCTGATACACGGCATCTTCCAAAGGCTCCATGCTGATGAAGAGGATATTATGGCCGTTAGGGGTCCTGATCTCAATCTCTCCACTATCTTTCGTCAACGTTTCACGATAGACTACGATAGGCGAACCTGTCTTGACTTCAAGTCCCTTCTCATTCTTGATTCTGCCTTCAATGATTTCCAGGTGCAATTCACCCATGCCCGAAAGGAGGTTCTCACCGGTTTCTTCATTGATTTCAATCTTGATGCTCGGGTCTTCTTTTCCGACTCTTCGCAGGACTTCAATAAGCTTTGGAAGATCTGCGGATCTGACGACTTCAATGGACTTGGTGATGACTGGCTTGAAGATATGTTTGATCTCTTCAAAAGGAGTCTGTGGATTGATGGTGATGGTGTCTCCGACATCAGCATTAAGGCCTGAAATGGCAAGGACATTTCCTGCGGGGACTCGCTCCATCTGCTCGGGTTTGATACCATTGTAGACAAGGACTTGCTGCACCCTGCTTTTCTTCTTGAGGTTATTGGCCCAGACTTCTGTTCCGTTGACAATGGTTCCAGAATACAATCTGCCTGCGGCTATCTCTTTGCCGGACTTCTTGTCAATGATGATATTGGTGATGACGAAAGCGACTTCTCCTTCGGGATTGCAATTCAGAAGATCCTGGCCAAACTTGCTGTCTATGTCTCCCTTCCAGATTTTAGGGATTCTGTATTTCTGTGCATCAACTGGATTAGGAAGATGCTTTACTGCCATATCCATGACTACCTCATAGAGCGGAGCGTTTTCCCAGACCCATTTCTTACGGGCCTCACCTTCAAGTTCGTAGATTTTATAGATGTCTTTGAAACTGACATTCTTCTTCTTCATGAAAGGCAAGGAAAGGCCCCAATTCTCACGGGCAGAACCAAAAGAGACACTGCCATCCATGACATTGACCTTCCATTTCTCCTTGAATTCATCTTCAGCGATTCTCATCAGATGATTGTTGAAATCAGCGATGATCTTCATGAACCTTTGCTGCATCTGTTCAGGGGTGAGTTTGAGTTCTTTGATCAGACGATCGACTTTGTTGATGAAAAGTACAGGTTTGACTCTTTCACGAAGTGCCTGTTTCAGGACGGTCTCGGTCTGCGGCATGATGCCTTCGACTGCACAGACAAGGACAAAAGTACCATCAATGGCCCTCATGGCCCTGGTGACATTACCGCCAAAATCAACGTGCCCAGGAGTGTCAATGAGATTGATTAGATATTCTTCACCAAGATACTCGTGGGGCATCGAAACATTAGCGGCGTCGACCGTCATCAGACGTTCCTGTTCATCAGCATGTTGCCAGGTGGTCATGCCTTCGTCAAGGCTTCCTGCGTTCTTTGAAGCCATCATACCTGCTGCGGCGAGAAGATTATCGGTAAAAGCGGTCTTGCCGTGGTGGATATGCGCAGACGTAGCTACGTTTCTTATATTCTTCTGATTCACCGTCAGACGCTGAATCTTGTCTAGATTGGATTCTTTCTCGACCATTTTAAAATTGAGATAGGTCTTGATATAAAATAAGGTTTTTAAATGTTTAGTCGATATTCCTCTGAAAAATCTTTAATTAACTATTTAAAGAACTAAAACTCTGTCTAACTATGAAACTTTGGGTGTGGGTTTTATTAGGAGTTATTATAATACTAATTCTTGGATTTATCATTGGAAGGGTCATTGTAAATTCCTCTGAAGGAAATAAATCCGCGGAATTGATGCAATCGACATTATTAACCCAGACGCTAAAAAGCGAACAGATGCTTGCTCAGACAAGAAATATGAGCGCGATAAATACTAATACTAATGCATTTAGCTCGTTAAAACAAAAGATTGGAGAGCATGATCTCTTTTTTGCCGATCGATATAATGATTTAAAAACTAAAAGGGGAACAATTCTCTTCTTATCAAAGACGTTATATTCTTGTGAGGGAAGTCCGGATATAATCGGATTTTCAGCTCCTCATTGTTTAGGTGCAATGAGCATGCAAACCCTTCCTCCTAATTGGTCATACTATCTTGATACAGAAAACCAAGTTGGAAGTGAATTAACTTATACCTCATCCATACTTATGTTAGGGATAATTTCTGATACTGCAGGAGACATTTCTCAAAAAGAAAAACCCTCTGTCTTATCTTCGAAAGCATTAGCGCTAGATGTTTTACTAAATTTAATAACTCAAGTCGAAGCTCACTCAAAGGTGTTTTCATATATCAATACCCATAACGATAGCACATTTGTGAAGAAAATTGACGCATTAAACGCTAAACTAACCCTACCCACAGAAGATGCAATA
>CAIQQL010000012.1 GCA_903873955.1 uncultured archaeon
ATTCGGCCAGAATATTCTTCTCAAAATTATCTATCGCTTTTCCCATCTGCAATGACTGGCTACAGCTTCCAGTATTGGTACAGAGGGAACAGTCTAAAATATAAGCTCACGCTCTACATCTTCATATCTCTCGTCAATAGACTTCTGTATCTCGATGGTCTTCTGGATGGCCGTAACGATCCTGCAATAGGTCTGTATCTCGTCAAGAGATAGTATACGGCCCTTTCTGTCCTTAAGCCATTTATCACAGACCTGATAGCCGCCGATCTGGTAAGCCCATACTGCTTGTGAAATACCTTCAAAGTACTGAGAAGCATTAATGTGAACTAAACCGGTCTTCTCATCATATTTCAGCTTCTCGACCCTGTTATCTCCCTTTCCCTGAAACTTTGTAATTGGTGAATCAAGGTCTGATGATTTTAGCAGGTGCAGGTCAACAAGCCTGTTGCCGTATTCAGACATTCGCTTGAACAGCGTATAGTCCTTTGTAAACGGCACTCTTGGAAAATCTATCTTGAGGAACTCTGCATATCTTGTCCTGTATGTCTCGGAATAGAGGACAGCGTAAATGTAATAGAATATTTCTTCGGGGGAAGGGGTCTTCCTAAACGTCTTTGTTAATCTGTCAACAACGTCGGCAGATAAGTTAGGTTTTTTCACTCCATAATCTGCTTCTGGTTCAAAGAGCATCATTGCACATCCTAAAGATCGCTTTTTAGATTTAGTCTCTTTTTGGTAAAGATAAAGAGGGAAACAATAACAATTGTCTCTGGACGAAAGCAGCGTCTTATCGGTTATATGCTGTGTGGTGTAAACATGCTGCCAGAAAGGATCTCTTAATCTTCTTGTCAAGGACAAGGCAAGATTATCTTTATCCATAATATGTTGCATTATGTCTAATCGGTCTCTATCAATTAAATCATTCAGATAACAGATATGTCTGTCATCAAAAGGGCGATAAGAATATGGCCTGATATATTCCTTCCAGTCGATTTTTTTAATAGACGCTCTTGCAGTATTAATCTTAAAATCTGCTGTCTCTTTTATGTCTAATGCTAGAGCAACCAAATCATCAGCAAGATTACTCACAAAAGTTCGCAAACGTTGTTTGATTTCTTCTTCTGTGAAACCAACAACAAAATGATCTCTATGGGTCTTAACACCCTCAGAGCTTTTGTTAAATATTTCGGTCAAGGGCGCGAACTTATTATAAATACCTTGTCGAGCAAAATCTTTTTCAACAAAGAAATAGTGAGGGGCTGATGGTTTCAACTGCGCCCACTTTGTGTTTCTAATCTCTTTTTCGCTTAGATATCGATATTTACTTTCCCTCAATCCATAGACATCATGATAAAAGACCCTACAAGCTTTCCTCTTTTTCTCCTTTTTAATGAATAAAGCTATGGCTACGCCCTGCTGGATATCAAAAACATTTTTGTCTTCACCGCCATCCGGTGCCTTCTCTCCTATGCGGCTATTTCCGTGAAGGTTTAAGATATAAATCTCATCAAAACTTTCAAATAATTTCTTCCTCATGCCCCTATGTATTAGTCCTGAGAGATAGGAATTGTTTGTTATCATCCCAATAATCCCTTTGCCATCTCGGTCGATCTTCCAGTGGGCAAAGCGGATGAATTTTATATAGTCATCTGACAGAGGTTGAATGTTCCTTTCAGATCGGACATCCTCTTTGTAGAGGTTCATTTCCTTTTCAATGAAAGCCGATTTATTGACGGAACTCACTGAATACGGTGGGTTGCCTAATATCACCAGGATGGGCTGTTCTTTCTTCACCTTTCCTGCTAAATGGCTTTCTTCAGACAATGAAGCCATCCCTGGAAGTTCCGTCTGTGCAAGTTCTTCCATCTCAAGGGTGTTGGTAAGGTAGAGCTTTACCCTGTCATCCTTCTGCAACCTGTAGCCTAACTCTTCAAGCAAGAAGGACATCTTCAAATGACCGACCGCATACGGAGCCATCATCAATTCAAAGGCATAGAAGTTTTTCAGGATATGATCTTTTATGAAATTCTCTTTGCCACCCTCTCCATACTTGGATACAAACTCATCAACCGCGAGTTTTGCCGTCTCTGCTAAAAAGGTAAGCGTTCCTGCTGCGGGGTCTAAGACCGTAACAGTGCTGCTTGCAAATCCGTCAGGTTTCTTGAACTGTTCTTTCAGGATACTGTGCAATGATCGGACTATGTAAGATACAACAGGTTCGGGGGTATAATAAACCCCCCTCATTTCCCTGACTTTGGGGTCATACTCGGATAGGAATGTTTCATAGAAGTGGACTATGGGGTCTTTGCCTTTCCCTTCGTGAAAATATTGATGCAGTATCTTGTTTATGTCCGCAACAGACAGGATTTCTGAAATATCATCTATAATCCATTCCATCTGTGCAGGGAGAGAACCTAAAGACACAAACTGAAAAACATCTCTCAAGATGCCTATCGTCGCCGGAATATTGTCGTAGGCAAGTTTCCTGTTGAATCCGTTTTCGGCTCGCGTCCTTGCTGCAAACAGTCCATAGGTTATGGTCTGTGCATAGAGGTCTGAAAATTCATCTTCGGTAAGACTGCTGATGAGGTAATCTTTGAATGCCTTGTAAAATCCCCTGATAAATCCTTTGCCTGACTTTTCTTCTTCCCTCAGCTCCTGTGCTACAACTTCATCTTTCAGGAAGCGCGTCCTTTTCGCAAGTTCAAGCGCGAGGTTCTTTGCATCATAGACTTTTGGAATTGAGAAAGAAAAAAACTTCTCAAAAAGTTTTAATAGTTCACGTTCCTTTTCAACAGGAGGTGTGGTTTTCAGTTTGTGAAG
>CAIQQL010000013.1 GCA_903873955.1 uncultured archaeon
CTAAAAATAATCAGGAGCATTAAGGGATCTGATCTGGCGGTTAAGAGAGTTGTCTCCGAATATCTCAAGAAATAGGTTTTTTCATGAGTGAACTCGCGATAGAAATAAAAAATCTTCATAAGGTTTACAAAAGAGGGCTCTTTGGCGCGGACGGAATTTTTGCTGTTAACGATCTTTCTCTAGAAATAAATCAGGGCGAGATCTGGGCGCTTGCAGGCCCAAACGGTGCAGGTAAAACAACAACATTGCATTGCCTTGTCGGTCTTTTATATCCAAGCAAAGGGACGGTCCGAATTTTTGGGAAAGATCCGGTTTCTTCTTGTGCAAGAAAGAGTGTAGGGTTTCAATCCGAAATATTTTTTTCGTACGGATATCATACTCCATTCAATGCTCTTAAGCTTTACGGCAGACTTTCAGGTATGGAAGATTTGACTCTTGAGAAAAAAATAGACGAGATGTTGAATCTCGTCGGACTTTCGGATGTTAGGAATCAGGATATGCAAACTTTTTCCAAGGGGATGATGCAAAGAGTGGGACTTGCTCAATCTATTTTACACGATCCAGACATAATAATCTGGGATGAGCCGAGCACGGGGCTCGACCCGGAGGGAAGAAGGCTTGTTGCAGATTTGATAACACAATTAAAGGCAAGGGGGAGAACGATCCTTCTTTCGACACATATTCTTTCCGATATCGAGAGGGTCTGCGATCATATAGTTATCATTGATAAGGGACGCGCCCTGGCTTCAAGCCGTATAGAAACTCTTATGAATGAAAATCCGGGAAAAACTCTTGAAGATATCTACCTCGATACTGTTAGAAGGGTGGAGCATGCTTAAAAGAATCCTTCTCGTAGTGGAAAACAGTCTTTTCGAGATGCATAAGAAAAGGGCATTTTTGATGCTCGGGCTACTGCTCGTTTTAACTTTTTTGGCCCCGTTATTCATCAAGCAGAAATATATGATGTATGGGATGCGCGAATACAGCATGGAAACGGCTTACCATGAATCGATAATTTCCCTTCTAAAATTCTATTATTTTATCGGGCTTGTTATCACAGTTCTCTTTGCCTCAAGAGCCGTTGAATCAGAGATCTCGAGGAGAACGGTAACTTCGATAATGATACGTCCGATTGAGCGATACGAATATCTTGCCGGGCGCGCTCTCGGCTGTGTCTTCTTTTATTTCATTTTTCTGGCAGCGGGGGCACTTTTTTCTTACATTGCAGCGCTTATGCTTAATAGTTCCCTTCCGGCTCTTTTCTTGTGGGGTGTAATGCAAAGACTGACGAGCGGAATAGCGGTCTTGCTCGTGGTTTTTTCTATAGGGGTACTATTCTCATCCTCGACAGCCGTAGTAGTCATAGTTGTTTTTGGTATCGCGGCGCCCATTCTGCAGCATATTCAAGGAGATTTCCTCTGGTTCATTCCAGTTTTAAAAAAATGGGTTCATTATTTAACTCTAGCCGGTTGGCAATCGGACTTTTTTGATAGAGCCGTTTATATGGAATACAGCAAATTCGATCTGTTGATGAACATACTTGTCGTGCTGGAAAATTTGATGTACGGATGCGTTGCCTTTTTGGCTTGCGCTTTCGTATTCGGGAAAAAGGACCTCAAACTCAGGGATCTTTAGCAATTATTGCGGAGCAGTGCCCTTATGAGGGATTGTCTTCTCATGCTTCTTGAAAAAATCCATCATCTTTTCTTTTGAGAGCTGCTTGTCTTCCGCAAGAGGAGCAAGTTCGTCCAGCATTTTTGCCTCGTCGGCTGTCACAGTTCCGTCCTGAATGCTTGCGATGGCAACGCTCAGAAGCATTGCAGAGCTCCATGACTGCTGAAGCTTGACACCATTGACTATCCTGCGCAGAGAATTCGCGACAGGTTCAGCCGGGCTCTTAGTAGTGATGAATTTCTCAATCTCTTCCTGTCCGTACTTGTTCATGACAGTACTACCCTTTTTGTACATGTAGTATCCACCGGCACCAAGTACGATAACCGCAATGATTGCCAAAATACCGATAACTAATAATACTTTTTTCATGATGAGAAATTATATCAGTGGAATAGCATTTAGCAAAGAAAAGGTGGGAGGTAGAATCATCAAGTAAAATAGGTGTCGTGGCCAAGTCAAAATGTCAGGGTAAATATTTACTTTAAACATAATTAAGCCGCCTCTTTATAATAAAAATCTTCCTTAGTATTGGAAGAGTTAATGGGAGAAAGGGATTCCAGATAGGATTTAGAGAATTTAGCGATGAGGTTATTCTGATAATAGATTTGTAATTGGCCATTGAGTAAATGTCTCAGCTCTACCTTGGCTTTAGCGAAAGAAGAGCGAACATCAGATCTAGGTATTTGGAGGGTTTTCCCTTTCCAGGATATTGTATTGTCGTTATTGACAGTTCTCTGTTCTTTAATGCAAAGGATTTGTTTTAGATCTAAGTTTTTTGGGATGGGTCTCCATGCTTTAATCGGGTTAGCTGGTTTTTTAATGAAGCGTCTGTTGTATTGGGGAATAAATTTTTTGAGGATTTCGTTAGCTTCTTCTTTGGTTTTAGCATTAGCTAATCTTAGTTCAGAAACGAACCTATCCTGAAAGGTGCCCCAAAGTCTTTCGATTCTGCCCTTGGCTTGAGGAGAACCAGCAGGGATCAAAGTTATACCTAATTCTCTTAAGGCTCTACTTACTTGAGTCTCAGGTTTTTTATGCTCTAACTGTTCCTCTATGGTTGGTTCTCTGTATGCCTGGAAGATTGTATGACGGTCGGCATATATGCTTAACGGCAGGCCGTATTTTGAGAAGGTGTTGTAAAATAGTTTAAAATAGCCAAAAGTGGTCTCATGATTGTCTAGGAGACAATCCGGAGATACAAAATTAGTGGCATCGTCTTCCAAGCCTATCAACGTGAGTTTGCCTCCTCTCCCTTCCAGCCAGTCGTGTAAGGATCCATCTGTCTGGAGCATAATCCCTTCCTGTTTACTCCTCTCTCTTTTAGTCCTATGCCTGGGTCTTCTTTTCGATCTGGGGGAAGGAATCCCTCTTGATCGTAAGAGACTTTGTACTTTTTGCCTTGATACTTTGATTTCCTCGTCTTCATTAAGTTTTTCGGTTAAGTGATAATCGTTAAAACCCTTGTATTTACAAGCAGCTAATTCCACTATCTTATCCTCTAATCTTTTAGCCATCTTACGTGGTGATGCCCGACCACGGTTTCTATGGGCTAGCCCATAGAAACCGTCTTCTCTATATCGAGACTTAAGTCTGTAAACTTGTCTCGCTGATAATTCGAAAATCAAAGCTAACTCCCTTACGGTTAGCTTTCCCTCCTTACTTTTCCTTCGAAGTACCCTGCTTAATACTTCAGCTCTTTGTCTTTCTTTCATAGTCAGGATAATTTTTGTCTTCATACCCTGACATTTTCACGTAGCTGTTAAAACATGACAAATTCAAATAGCTACCACACATCAAGTAAAATAGGTTGA
>CAIQQL010000014.1 GCA_903873955.1 uncultured archaeon
CATCTTCATTGATGACTTCTATACTCTCTTTCTTAGCTATAACCTCTGAAACCTCAATTTTTGGTTTCTTTTTGGCTTTATGGCCACAACTGGCGCAGATAGCTTTTTCTTCTTCAATTTTGAGCATACCACCACATTTTTCGCAAAATTCCATTTCCTACATAACCCCCTGCCCCATATAAATCTTTTGTTTGACCTTTTTGTTCTAGGAGCAAAAACCTCTCTGATCAGGGGTTCTAAACGGCTCAAAGAAAACAAGTTTAATCCATCCTAAATAAGGAATCCTTAAAGCCGCTTTTCCTACGATGCTCTCCTTATTGATGTTCGTCTCATCAACTCCGCCTATAATATGGATCTGCTCGGTGTTATGGATACTCTCTCCCTTCGTCTCTATCGGGGCGTCATAGACCATACGATGTATAATCGGGTGTGCGGCTCCAGCATTGAAAATGATGATGTCCCCTATTTTATATGGGCCCTTCCCCCAGACAAAGATGATATCTCCCTTATTCAGTCCTCCCTTGAACTTAAAACTATTAAATTCATCATACGTGATGTTCTTTTTTAGATACCAGTCCTTATTGCTTGCCCACCAGTCAGTAAGACTTGACTCGTGATGGTACATAGAACAAGACTCTACGATGACTAAGGGGAGGCTTGTGCCTGTTACCCAAGAGAGTGCCGGGAAGAATAGACCCCTTACAATAAAAACAATGAGCACTATTGAGACCAGCCAAGATAGCCAGCTATCCTCTTGGAGAAAGTCCCAGAATCGCCTGATGAAACTTTTTTTCTGATAATTCTTACGGATTATTCTTGTTTTCATAAACTTCCCCTTTTTCGGTATGCCTCTTCATAAAAGAAAAGAGGTATTTAAGGTTTAGCAAGGATTCTTTTAGGATTGAACCTATTGATGATGAGCTCTCGCTCCTTCTTGGTTATCTCCTTTAAGTCTACCAGAAACTCTAGGATTGGCCTCTCTTCTTTATTTTTGATGTCCTTCTCTTCTATTTTTTTAGGTTTTATCTTCTTCTGGTTTATGAGTTTGTCTATCTTCTTTTCCATCTTCTTCTGGAACTGCAGTACTTCCCAGGCGACGGTATAACAGGACCCATAGGTTTTCTTAAGGTATTTCCTATAGGCTCTTTCGTTTTTTGCCTTGCCCTTTGAAAATCTTTTGTAAAACTCAGATTCACTATCAAAATTTGGACAATGAAAAAAAACCTCCTCAGAAAGGCTGAGCTCTTTTTTGGGGAAAGATATAGGAAATTGTCTGCATACCGAGGGCCTCTTAGCATATATCTGGCATCTTTTGTGCACTAAAAATGGACAGGGTGCATTATGCATACCGTATTGAAGTGTTATCACCTTCCCGGATTTTGCATCGAATATTGCTTCCAGAGGCCTTATGTCCAGTCTCAATCCGTTTTTCTTGGCGTTCTTTTGCAGCAGCTCCTTCTCCCATTCAAAGAGCGGAAGGATATTTGGTCTGCCGAAATCTTTGCAGCATTCTGCGCAACCCTTGCACCTGAATCTTGACAATCGCTTATTTTGGGGCATGGCCTATCATGGCAATGGGCTCTTAAAAAGATATTGAGAACTGAATGTACTCTCGGAAGATCTGACTCCTGCGGGTCTTGAAACATTGGTTTGAATATTCATGCACCGACCGGGAGTCGAACCCGGCTCTCCGCCTTGGGAAGGCGAAATCATACCGATAGACCATCGGTGCAGTCTATGTCTTTTTTTCCTGCAGGAAGGTATACCAACTGTCAAAACATATCACCAGGGCCAAGGTGTCGATCGCAAGGCAACTGGAACATATTTTTCCAATAATAAAAAACTGTATGAACAAGAAGCAAGCCGCACCTATTCCTCCAATCGTTGCACTGGCCAAGAAAAGATATCCTCCTTCTTTAGGGTATTTTAGTGACAAAAAGAAGACAATAAGCAGCCCTGTGAATGCAAAGACCCCTAAATAGCTTAGTTTAATGCCGAAAATCTTGCCATAAACCGAATCCTGCACTGCTCCGCAATCGAAACCTGAGACGCACAGCGTCGTTTTGGTAAGGGCACTATATGCCAGAATCGCGGAAAGGACAATCTCAATGATTATAAGGCATAGTATAAGTTTTTTTAATATGTTCATCTGCTTAGGCAATCTTAATTGTTTTATAATCTTTTCTTTTCAAGGCATACGATAACTTTTATAAACACTCAAGAATAGCCATTTACGAGATCGCGTAGCTCAGTTGGTTAGAGCACTGCTCTGATAAGGCAGGGGTCCCAAGTTCGATTCTTGGCGCGATCACTTTCTACTCTTTGGTCATAAATTCGACGAGTAACCTGTCTTGATTAAGCATGAGTGTTTTTATCGGCAAGTTCACTGGCAGGCTGTTGATATACACTTTTTTATCCCCAATAGCCTTAATCTCGTATCCCGACTCCAATTTTGAGATAAATATGTCTTCTGGGGATATCACTCCTGGCGTGTTCAACTCATAGAGAATCTTATCGCCAATCCTCTTGATACTCGTTTTTGCGACTTCTCTTGGTAATGCAGACATCTTCTTGATCTGTTCTTGAGAAATCTCTCTCGGTATTGTTTTCATCTCCTGTTGCTTTTTTGCTGGCAGACCAATCTTGATCTTTATACCGTTAGGAGTGTTGTTGATTTGGGTATTCTCCATGCCTTTCATGAATCCATTCAATACCGAGTTCATGAAGTAGTCTATTGCCTTCAAATTATCATTCGATCGCTGGTTTCTGTTCAATTCTTCAGGTGTAAGGTCAGTCCTTCCCAACATCCCAAATTGTTCCAGCTCCTCTTGAGGGTTAATAGCGGTCTGACCGCAAAATGGACAAAAATTGTATTTCTTGTTAAACTGAGCCCTGCAGTTAAGGCAGCGCATTTCCTTATTTTGGTTTTTTTTGAAGAACATATCTTTTTGAATTTCTCCAAATTTTTAAACCTTCCGTATATTCACTCCTACTGAGTTGGTTAAGTTGTCGCACTTCTACCTGGAGTGTCTTAAATGGATGATGTAACTGAAGTGACAAAGGCATTTTCTCCACCGTCTTTCTCACTTCTTTAATCTTAGGAAGAAATAAGATTCCCACTAAAAACCTCAGGATTGCCGAAAGAATGAACACATAGACAAACAATGTCGTGATGGCGATATCCCCTATAAAGCTAAGCAATGCTCCGCCAATGAGCGCTCCAGCAAATGTTCCAATGCCGATGAGGATGTTGGTATATGAGATGCACAATCCTCGATGATTCTGGGTCACGGCGTCATAGCTGAAGTTGGTAATTGCAATAACGAGCGCCGCATTACCCAATCCAATGACTATCTGAGGTCCAGTCCCTAGCCACCAAGGATTCTTTGAGATAAGCCATAACACCGGCGAGAGAGCAAAACTAAGATTTGCAAGATAAAGCAAGGTCAGATTGCCATATCTATCTGATATTCTGCCAATCACCGGAAGAAAAACCAGGTAAAATATGGATCCGCTCATGGTAACTGCTACACTAGTAGCGACGGTGAAATTAAGCTCGCGGATCATATAAACGGTAAAAAATGGACTTGCAATCATAATCGCAAAGTAAAGAAAACCCTGATAAACCGCAAATTTCCCAAAATTATCGTACCTTCTCACAAACTGCCAGAACGTAAAACCCCCCTCTTTTTTTAATTGAAATGAAGGTTCGTACTGCCGTTTGATGATCACATAGGACACCACTCTAAATATCGATGCAAGAATGAATAGGAGCCCTAGACCAAGCAGCACATATCCATTGCTTTCAAACGCATCGATAATTGCAATACCGATGAGAGTTGAGGCTATCTCAACAAGGCCTGACGCCAGGTTTCTTTTACTAAAATATTTCCCTCGCTGGTCCACCGGCACCAGGTCCCCCATCCATGAAAACCATGCAGGGTAATATGCCCCTTTCAACATGTTAAGAAGTGTATAACACACGATGGCCAAATAGACTGCCGATTGCTGTATCATTCCTTTCCAGTACAAGAATCCGATGAGTGCAAGGGGTATCCAGAGCAAGGCCTCGAAAAGGGCAAAGGTCATCACTATCTGCTTTCTGGACTTTTTTTCAACAAGGCTGTTACCCCACGGCTGGATAAGCTGAGGGAGCAGACCTGCGAGAGAGCTGAGGATTCCTATCTCAAAAGAAGTCGCCTTTAATGCAAGAGCAAAATTCGATATAAAACTGTTGCTTACCCCGGAAGACACGGCTGCAGCAGATCCTTCTTCAATACTCAATTTTAATGCCTGAACATTTTGTTCTTGCATATCACTCTTGCTTTGTTCCTCTTTTTGCATTTTAATGGTCTCCGACACTGCTAACTCTTTTTAGGTGGAAATCTATTTCTTTTTTGGAGAAGGAGAATTTTCTTTTTCTATAATCTCTTCGCTTTGGACTGCACCATGGGTAACATGGTTAAGTTTATCATAAAAGTCAATCTGCATTCCAGCAGGGATATTAATCACTGCCTGCAATGACCCGTTTGCCAGCCATTCTTCATTCTCTTTGAACTCCTTAAGCAGACCATAAGCCTGTCCCGTATACTGCGCAGGAATAATCAGGCGTATTTTTTTAGTCTCGATTCTTATAGGGATGACTTCTTTTAGCTTTTCCAGTAAATGGGGCATCTGCTGTTCTGCAGGTCGGTTGTCAAAGCTATAATGGACCTCTCCTATTGCTCTTTTAAGCCTTTCTTCTGTATAGGGCCTGCCATTTTGATCCACCGCATTTTTAATAATCAGGGTAATCACTTGTTTTATTTTTGCTTCTTTTTCAGCATCACGGAACTCTTGGTTTTTTTGAACCTCTCCCGAAGTAATGATTTTTTTTGCAATCTCATAGAGATCTGTGGTTCCGAACGCTTCCATAAGATCTGCTGAAGGGACTGTCTTTGCAGCTTGTAGGTCATGATATACGTTAGGCGATCCTACTGCAGCAATAATATCCCCTTTACCTGCCTTTACTTTGAGGGCCTCCTCTAAGTTTACAACAATCTCAAAGTTTTTCCCCTTAATCTTTATGCGCGCAGTTACTTGTGCCATGTCTTTGTAGTGCCCGTATTATTATATAAAGTTTTGGTTTCTTCATTTGTTCTTTGCGAGGACAAATAGTTTGTTTGTTGTCCTTCTCTTGGTGAATACCCCTGCTCTTCATGGATAGGGTCTGCCACATGCAAATAACCCCTCATCAACTGAGCAAAATCTTTTTCATAAAATCCATAGACGCTTATGCCTCCTAATATCACTCCCGCTGTTATAATATCAGCTAATCCTAGATTTTTCCTTCTGTTTATCTCCTCTTTCATACAAATTTCTTTTTTTCCTCTAGTTTAAAACCTTTCTTACCTCGTTTTTTTCTCGCCGATAAATTTCTCTTTCCCTAAAAGATTATGTCCCTTACGTTTTGTCTAAATCTCTTTTCCATTTCAGAGGGTTTTCTATAAAAAAGTTATTAACCTCTGCTCGTTTCTCTTTTCTATGAAAAAAGTTCTTCGATTGACCCTCTATCGACAATGGTTCGACCAAATTCTTCATGGGACCAAGAAGATTGAATATAGGGAGATTAAGCCGTACTGGCGAAGACGTCTTTTTAATCCGGACGGGAGCGCAAAAGAGTTTGATAAAGTTATATTCACCAATGGTTATGGAAAGTTACGCCCAATCATGAGTGTCGCTTTTTTAGGGATTCGCGAGGCCAATGGCAAATATGAGATTCTTTTAGGTGATGTATTGACAACAGATAATCTTTAGGTTGTTGATTCATCGATGAGTAAAATAGACTATGGATCTATTCTTCTAATGTCGATTATTTCTTACTTTCTCTTTTTGTTTGCAGTAGAGTATCTGTGCCTGATATACTGTCGCAATGACCTGGATTATGCCCATGATGATAAATAACAAGGTGAATGAAAAATAGTTAATCACCAACCCTCCAAGAATTATTGCAATCCCAATGACGATATCGGGAATTCCTGCAGCAAGGCCCCATGCACTTCCGTCTTTTTTCCTATCCTCGTGTTTTGCGTATAACGCATCCCAGGTTGGTGTTGCAAGAGCTGTTGCCACTCCTAATCCTGCCTGGACAAAAAACAAATGGAATGGACTAGAGACAAAAAGATAGCCAAAGGTAAACACTGCGTTAAGGCCATATCCCCAAACCATCACCTTCTCTTTATTCCAATGATCTGAGTATTTACCTAAAATGATGTTCAATACTCCCATGACCAGCAGATAAGTGGCCCAAGCCCAGGAGATCTCAAGGATATCTCCTCCAATATTCTGGGCAAATATCGTGAATAGGGGCCCAAGCATTCCTTCTCCCAAGTACCAAAGCCCGCTTCCTACCAGAAGAATTTTTTCAGCTTTATTCACCATCTTTTCATTAATTATCTTAGATTCACTTCAAATACTTATCTACTTGTCTAAAAACCCTTATCAAAAAATTTAAATAGTATACACTTCTTGTGTATACACAATAGAGATACTATGACGGATATATTTGATACTAAAATTGTCTGCAAGAAGTGCAATGAACAGATGCAACCCACTGAAATCCACCGAGAGGGAGTTTCTTTACGGGCAGTTATTTGTCCTCAATGCGAGGATAGGATTTATCATCCAGAAGATTTAAATGCTTTGGACCATTTTAGAAATATCCGCAATAAAACCTATATTGTCAAATTGCGTGTTGTTGGGAACAGTCATGCTATTAGCATCCCTAAGGAGATTATTGAATTTATGAACGAACAGCATCATCAAGCAAGTAAACAAATGGACGAAATGGTCCGGCTCTGTTTTGAAGATTTCGGCAGGCTTAGCGTGAGGTTTGGCAATGAGGACAATTAATCCTGATGAGATTCGTTTAAGAGTTGTTGAAGCTCTTCAAGATGATGCCTACAAAGGCATTGCACGAATAGATCCTAATCTTATGAAAGCTTTGGGCCTAAATCGCGGAGACATTGTTTCTATCAAAGGAGAACGGGAGACTGTCGCAATTGTTGATCGGGCCTACCCTGCTGATGTCGGTGAGGGAATAATCCGCATTGATGGGCTTATCCGTAGAAATGCTCGTACTAGTGTCGGTGAGCAAATCAGTGTGAAAAAGGCACAAATTAAGCCCGCCATAAAAGTCGGCATTGCTCCGGCTCAGCAAGGAGTCATGGTGCAAGGCGATCCCGAGATGTTCAAGCATGCCCTTCTTGGAAGAGCAGTGGTCAAAGGTGACCTCATCTCTTTAGGAGGCGCTCAGCGAAGACGAGAAATGGGGGAAGGTTTCCCCGATATGATGGGCTCAGATATTAATGATCTTCTAGGTGGCTTCTTTGGTTTTTCCGGTTTTCAACAAATTAAATTTTTAGTTGTTGCCACAAATCCTAATCAGTCATGTATCATCAATGAAAATACTGAAATTGTACTCAACAACAAGTCCGTAGACGTATCTGAAGAAGCAGTCCCAGATGTTACCTATGAAGATATCGGAGGTCTTACTGAAGAGGTGAAAAAAATTCGAGAAATGGTCGAATTGCCTCTGAAACATCCTGAGATATTTGATCGTCTTGGTATCGAACCCCCTAAAGGGGTTATCCTACATGGTCCTCCTGGAACAGGCAAGACCTTGCTTGCAAAAGCGGTCGCTAATGAAACGGAAGCCAATTTTATTCTTCTTAATGGTCCTGAAATCATGAGCAAGTTTTATGGTGAATCTGAAAAGAAAATCCGTGATATATTCGAAGACGCAGAGAAAAATGCTCCGAGCATTATTTTCATTGATGAAGTTGATGCTATTGCGCCTAAACGTGAAGAGGTCCAAGGGGAAGTTGAACGAAGGGTTGTTTCCCAACTTTTGACGATGATGGATGGTCTTAAGACTCGTGGAAAAATCGTTGTTATTGGTGCTACAAATCGTATTAATGCTTTGGATCCTGCACTTCGCAGGCCTGGAAGATTTGACCGAGAGGTTGAAATCTCTGTGCCTGACAAGAAAGCACGATTGAATATTCTTAAGATTCATACAAGAAATATGCCGATGGCCAAAGGAGTAAGCTTAGAGGCTCTTGCAGGTAAAACTCATGGGTTTGTTGGTGCAGATCTTGCAGCATTGACCAAAGAGGCGGCTATGAACGTCCTTCGTAAAGTTCTTCCTAGTCTAAAGCTTGAAGACAATGAAGCAATTCCAAAAGAAGTTCTTGATAAATTAATCGTCGAAGCTGATGATTTCGAGGATTCGCTTAAAGTTGTTCGACCTTCAGCGATGAGAGAAGTTCTTGTTGAAACTCCAAATATCGGTTGGAATGATGTGGGTGGTCTTGAAAAGACCAAGCAACGATTGAAAGAAGCTGTGGAATGGCCTATCAGAAGTCCTGAGGCATTCAAACGTTTAGGTATTCGTCCCCCTCGTGGAATTCTTCTTTATGGTCCTCCTGGAACAGGCAAGACCTTGCTTGCAAAAGCGGTCGCCAAGGAAAGTGAGTCGAATTTTATCCAGGTTAAAGGACCTTCCCTTTTGAGCATGTGGGTTGGTAAATCTGAAGAAGGTGTTCGTAAGGTCTTTGAACGTGCAAGGCAGGTGTCTCCTTGTGTCATATTCTTTGATGAAATCGATGCTTTAGCGGGACGTCGAGGTATTGAAATGAATAATAAAGTTTCTGATAGGGTCCTCAATCAACTCCTTGCAGAGATTGATGGGCTTGAAGGCCTTAAAGATGTGACGATCATTGCTGCAACCAATCGTCCAGACATGCTGGACCCTGCTTTGTTAAGGCCGGGAAGATTTGATAGGATAATCTTGGTTGACGTACCGGACAAGGAAAGTAGAAAAGCAATCTTAGAAGTTCATCTTAAAAATACCCCTTTAGACAAGGATATTAAACTAGACGAGCTCATTGAACGAACTGAAGGATATGTTGGAGCAGATATTGAAGCCTTAGTCATGGAAGCTGCCCTTAACGCCTTGCGTCGTGACATGGCTGCAAAGACTGTTGCCCGAAAGGATTTTGATGATGCTCTCTCAAGAATACAGCCCTCAGTCTCACCTGAAACCGCCAAGCGTTATAAGAAGCTGGAAGAATACTATCTCAAAACTGCTAAAGCTGGACTTGAAGTCGGACCAATTTACACTGGTTAGTTATTTTTAATTTTTTAATGCGGTGGTCACGTACTTTTCTTGAATTGTCACCAGAATGGTATGTTCAGCCTGCGCTACTTTTCCAGCACCACGCTCGACCAATTGGGGATATTGATGCAAGATTCCTGCTTCTTCAATTCGTTTTAAGGCGACAATTCCTCTCGAACCAAATTTCTTATAGATCCATCTTGCGCAGAAAGGAAGAGTCTTATGTTCCGTAAGAATATATGCCAATACTGTCCGTGCAAATTCATCGCGTACATTTCCCTGTTTTTGTATGACATAAATCCCAGAGGGTTTTCCATCTTTTACAGAACCTAATCCTGTTGTTGTAAATGGTTCAATTGCGTAAAGTCCTTCTCCAATATCCTCTTCTTTATTATTGTCATAATTGGGAATATTTACTCCGAAATGCAGGTCATATCTTCCGATTGAGTGCCCTGAGAGGTTCCTTATAACCTGAAAACCCCTAACTCCTGCAGTCTTTTCAATCGCTTTCCCAATCTCTCTTAATGGTATCTCCATATCTATCTTCTCTACAGCCTTAGCAAGAGCTGCCTCTGCGGCCTCAATTAATTTCTTGTTCTCTTCCTTGTTATCCAAATCTAATGAGAATGCGGTATCTGCAATATACCCTTCTAAGTGAACTCCGATGTCGACCTTGAGCAATCCCTGTGCAGTCCGAGTCTCATCCCAGGCCGGGGTGGAGTGTGCCGCAATCTCATCTATTGAAAGATTGACGGGAAACGCTGGCTTTCCGCCGAGTTCCTCGATTTTTGACTCTATCTTCTCTGCAATCTCCAACAGAGGCATTTTTGGCTGAATCATCTCCTTTGCATACGCGACAACCTGCCCTGCAATTTTGCCAGCCTCTTTTATCTTTTCAATTTCTTCTTTCTGCATGATTTTAGTTAGTTTTTTAGGTTTAAATATAATAAGGTTTTAGTTTTATAATCCTCTCTCGACTCAATTCCTGGACCGAGCTTTTAAAAACTTCCATGATCCCCTCATTTTATCTTCTTACTCTTCTGTCTTTAGGCACATAATTGAACAGAACTTCTCCATTAGACTTGCCACAGCCTACAAAATCTTCATTATGCTTTACTGCGTAGGTCCCTCTCTCGAGTGCTATTTGCAGATCATTTCCTTTCATCCATTGAGCAAGCTGCTCATCATTTATCTCAACCACCTGCTTTTTAATCTGTCCTGCAAGCAGTTGCGTGGCATCAAAGCTCAGTCTAAATCCTTGTTCTTCTTTTAAGATATATAATCCTATAATCTCGATATGGGCAGATTCTCCAATCTCCAAAATCTCTTCTTTACTCAAATGGCCAGAATATCCTCTGATTTTTTCCTTTCCAGTTTCAAGCAGCAGATAAGGCAGTTCTTCTATGCCGAACTGTTCCTGGAGTTGATCTACAATCTTCTTTTTCTCTGGTGATTTTAGGAATTTTACGTTCATAATCTTATTCCTTGCTCCTTTCAGGCATCTCTTTTAGAAGGGTCATTTTCGCCACAAAAAATCCTTCGCTATCATTGTCTTGGGG
>CAIQQL010000015.1 GCA_903873955.1 uncultured archaeon
GCTGCTGAAAGAGCAGTCAGGAAAGGGCGACCCGCCCATCCTGTATCTAGTCTTGAACGTCAGGAGGTAACAAATTACGTTAAGCGTAGACGAGAGAAACTGTAGGCCGTAAAGCGAAAGCTGAGTGATTGAGCCTCGAAAAAATGTATGACGAGAGGCTGATGTTTTGCAAATGACAGAAGGCACCATCGCTCATGCCATTATGGGAAGGTATGGGTGACTCTCCGGGGTCTAAGAACACGGCATGCAATGAAAGATAGTGTATAAACGCGGGAAACCCTCATAGCTCCTAGAAAAGGTATTGACTGGCAAGTATAACAGCGAGTGAGTCGAGAAGGCTATGGGGGATTCAGATGGGTCGTAGTACCGGTGAAACAGGGTAATGCCTGTGGAGGGAAGGACCCTGGGTAGATTATCAACCTGAATAGGGATACGTTGTGGGAACACCCGAGACCCAACAAACGACGAGAACGAAACTAGACAGGATAGCCTGGCTATCTTCGCAGGACTCGGATAAGAAGTTTGATTGCTTGATGCATCTCTTCAACAAGGAGTCCTTAACCAGTTGTTTCCATCAGCTCGATAAGAATAAGGCGGTGGGAATAGACGGAATAGACAAAGCAAGCTACGGAAAGAATCTGGATGGGAACATTCAAGGGCTTCTCAAAAGAATGAAGGACATGGCGTACCGACCTGAGCCAGTACGAGAAGTGCTGATAGCTAAGGAAGGAAAACCTGGAGCTACGAGGTCTTTGGGAATCAGTAACCTTGAGGATAAGATAGTGCAGGGAATGATGCAGAAAGTCTTGGAAAGTATATACGAACCGCTATTTCTGGAGTGCTCGTATGGGTTCAGACCGGGAATAGGCTGTCACGATGCAATCCAAGATCTTCAAAAACACCTGTATGAAACGAAAATCCAGACGGTCATAGACATAGATTTGAAGAATTTTTTTGGAACCATCGATCACCTGCTCCTGGAAGATCTTCTGAAAGAGAAGATAAAGGATCCGAAGTTTATGAGATACATAAGCCGAATGTTCAAGGCAGGAGTCCTTGCGGATGGAGAGATGAAGGTCAGTGAGGAGGGGGTTGTTCAAGGGAGCATCTGTAGTCCAATACTTGCTAACATTTTTGCTCATCATGCAATTGATGTGTGGATCAAAGAGATGGTGCAGCCTCACTGTAAGGGGGCAGTGCGGTTATTTCGATACGCTGATGACTGTATAATGTGCTGCCAGTTCGATGAGGATGCGCAGCGGATTATGAAGGCTCTACCGAAACGCCTCGAGAAGTTTAAGCTACAACTCAATAAAGAGAAGACAAAGCTGGTCTCTTTTGATAGGAAGCTAGCGGCAAAAGGTGTAGAACAAGGAACCTTCGATTTTCTTGGATTCACTTTTTATATTGGCAAGTCCCTAAAGGGATGGATGATCCCTAAGGTGAGGACTAGAGCTAAAACTATAAGTACGAAGCTCAAGAACGTCACAGCATGGATCAAGAAGGAGAGGAATAGGCATCCACTGAAGAAAATATGGAAGATATTCGGATCCAAAGTGAGAGGTCACATTCAGTATTATGGAGTGTCACATAACTCAAAATGGGTAGGGAATTTGCAACTGCTCATAAAGTTGAGGTAACTGCCGAAAAATTGACAGAGCAATGCCTTCAGACACCAGTTAAGGACGTTCAAAAAACGTTTTCACCTCAACTTTATGAGCAGTTGCCATA
>CAIQQL010000016.1 GCA_903873955.1 uncultured archaeon
AGCGTAGGAAGCCGTTTATTGTGGGTCCTGAACTGCCTCCTGAATACAGAGGCCCGAGCTTCGTGCCGACCGTTCAAGGTCCTCTGTTTGGCGAAACCATCACGCCAGCTGGAGGAATCATCATGCCTCCTCGGCTGCTGAACGGCTTTGAAATGTCGTTACGAGGAAAGTTAGATACCCTTCCCAAGCCTATCGCTGGTGAGCCACGTGATGAAGTATATGATGCCATCTCATCATACCGTGATTATATGCGCCAGGATAACTATGATCGGAAGGTGGAACACTTGCTAACGCAGGGCTACTCTAAGGAAGAGGTAGATGAGGCAATGGCCGTCAAGCGCAAGGAACATCTTGTCGCAGAAATCGCGAAACCGACGCCTGTGGCTAAGATGACAATCAAGAATGCTCTTGAGACTTTGGTAAAAAGAGATTACCACCGACCGATGGAGTCCGGGGATCCCACCGCGCTAATGGCGTAAAATTTGAATAGCGCAATGAGAGTAAAGTCTGTATGGATTCTATTATCAATAGATTTGAGAAATATATTGATAAAAGTGGAGAATGCTGGCTCTGGACTGGAACTTTTAGTAAAAATGGATACGGGCAGTTTTGGTATGAAGGAAAGCATATTGATTCGCATAGATTTTCATATCTCTTGGCAAATGGCGAACTACCTACCCACCCCCTCGTTGTGAGACATAAGTGTAAACCAAAAAACTGTGTAAATCCAGACCATCTGGAACCAGGAACACAATCTGAAAATCAGTTAGATAGAGCAAGAGATGGGACTGATATGAGAGGGATAAAACATCATAATGCTAAACTCACAGAAATCCAAGTCCGAGAAATCCGCCAATCAGATAAATCGCAAGCAGATTTGGCTAAAGAGTTTGGTGTGACATATCATAGTATTTCAAAAATCATCAATAAAAAAAACTGGGCTTGGTTAGAATGAAATTAATCTCTGTAAAACCAGCCACAGATGGCAAACATAAATATACGGCTGTCTTTGAGAATAAAGGACGAACTAAAACGACACATTTTGGAGCAAAGGGAATGGATGATTACACTCTTAAAGGAGATAAGGCCCAACGTGAACGATATTTATCTCGCCACAAAACCAGAGAAAAATGGAATGACCCTTCAACGGCTGGAAGTCTCAGCAGATGGCTCCTGTGGGGGGACAGCACTTCCTTCGCTGAGAACCTCAGAGATTTTAAAAGTAGGTTCGGTCTTTGATTCCCTTTCTTGCTGTTCTACAAGCCCCCACACTTCGTCCGGTTTAATAGGTCGTGAAATAATCTCCACAGGTATCTCTTCTGACGGTAATACAGGTCGCACGCCTCCAGGGGCTGGATCCCTGCGAACTTCCTTCTCGTCAACAGGCATCTCCCTCGCCTTTTCCCACGCGCGATCATCTATGAACTCCTTGAAGTTGCGAGCCGCGACGGGAGGTAGATTATACTTCTTGAACCAACTCGCAGGCTTCGGCAGGAATTCAAACTCAGGGTGATTTTTCATCATCTCAAAGAGTTCATCATCTGTAAGAGGCTTCTGGGGCATAACTGTAATATCAGAAATCGGAGTTTCATAGCACTCTGGGTAAGGAGCAGGATTCATTCTACTAAGTAGAAAGAATATGCCCTGGAAGATTATACGCAACTCCGATGGATCCTTCGCTGTTAAAAATAAAGATACCGGGCGCTTGGCTGCCAAAAAAACAACAAAACAAAAGGCTGAGGCTCAAATCCGATTATTAGAATCGCTGAGAAGAAAAGAGAAAAAATGACAGCCTGTAGAATCTGCGGGGAGGATAAACCAATAAGTAAAAAAGACAGAGACCGGCGGTTTGTCTGGTGTAAGGACTGTGCGCAGATGTATGAACTCATGAAAGCGGAACAAAAAGAGCGGGCCTGGCAAG
>CAIQQL010000017.1 GCA_903873955.1 uncultured archaeon
ATGAAACTTTTGACAATATCATTGAGTAGGCATATCCGAATTCGGATATGCCTACTCAATGATATTGTCAAAAGTTTCATGAAAAGAAGTAAGTGAGATATGAAAGCAGAAACTTTGAGGATGTTGAGAAAGGTTTTTAAGAGGTTGGGTGTAGGATGATGTGTCAGATATGCACATAAGCCATGTTTTACGTGCTTAACAAGATAGAGAAACAGCAGGTTTTTTTATTGTTCTTTGACAATCGAAGAGAAGCAGCCTTTATGCAGCAAGAGAAAGTATCTTCTGCCACTTGCCCTGGATGGTGGTGATTGTTTCCAGTTCAGGCAAGTGAACAGGTGGTTTCCACTTGAGGGACATATGGGGTCTCAAAAAATTGTAATGAGTGACGAAAAGAGTGACAAGTGCTATGGCGCCATTGAGACTATTGAAGCCATGCGAAGGTTTTACATGGTGTTTGAAAGTCCGGTTCAGTCGTTCAATGAGCTGCTTGAAAACCCTATAGGCTTCCGATTCACTGTCTAAGTTCTGGAGTCCTATCACCTTCCTGTGGGCAAGATTTTTGCCTCTTTGTGCATTAAGGTAGTGTATCCCTGCAGGATAGGAAGGATTGCCGTCGGTGACAAGAATGATCCCTTGTTCCGGGTCCGCCGTACGGATCGCCTCGTTCATAGCAATGATTGCAGGCAACGTCTCCCTACTGTCGGCCACATGGTATGCAGTAATCTTCAGGCTATCCGACGAAATGAACAGGAAGACATAATGCTGCTTACCCATAATCTTGATATAGGTTTCATCACCTGCACTGATGAGATCAATGGGCCCCTTGTGCTTCATATTGAAGTTATGACAATAGAAGGCAGCCGCAGCAGCATAGTTCAAGACTGTCTGGTGGGAAATGGAGATGCCGAAGACCGATCGTAAGACATAAGCAGTCTTCCTGGCGCTCAATGCAAAAGAGACATAAAAGGCAAGGATAAGTCCCAGGACATTGGGTCCGTTATGAATTTTTGTAAGGTTGAGGAACTCATGCTCCGGTGCGGAATGGGTTAACTCATTCAGTGCAAAGTGGTACTCCCGGTATTGATAGGTGAGTTTGAACTGCGAACTCCGCGTCTTCACCAGTTCCTTTTCCCGCTCATTGAGCTTGCTCATCCTCCGCATCCGGTACTCGCAGTTGTTGTTGCAGCATTTGTAGATGCTAACCTCTTTCCGCTGTTTCCATGTAAACAGAGCATGGTGGCAATAGGGGCAGTAATATTTTGTCTTCCTTTGGAATCGCTTGTCTGCCTGGAAGAGTTGACCGCAGACCTTGCAGAGAAGTTGGGTCCTCTTCTTCCCGTCATTGTAGTAGAGATAGTTGTGAGGGGCATTGCAGCAGGGGCACACAACAATGTCAGGAACACGAACAGAGCCGGCCCGGCACCGTACGGGAGACAGGGGCCTGCCGTGGACCTTTACGTATTCCGCAAGAAAATACGTATAGTTCTTATTGGGTACTTCTTTCTTCGGAGACTTTGTTAAAGGCGGTAAGGGTGGAACAGCAAAATTTCTGTAATTGGGATGCTTCTCTTTGAAATCGTCTTTCGGTTTTACTTCCGGATTGCGGTCCTGGAGAATATCCGCAAGGCCGGAAATGATCTGCTCTATCTCACTCTTTGTGAATTTAGAACAGATCCAGATGATGAAACGGGCTATTTTGGGCATAATCGCTTGCCTCCATGTGGTCTCTCAACTACTTTAAACCCTGCCCAGGCAGGGGGAGGCAAGCTTAAACGTAACAACAGAATAAAAATAAAGGGATATTGTTAAAAAAGAGCAAAAACTTTTGACAATACCTGGGAACCGGACAGGAGAGGTGTATGAAAAAAGGTGCTGTTGTGTTAACCAGCGGTGGTGTGGATTCCACAACTATTCTTGCTATTGCGAAAGCACAGGGTTTTGAC
>CAIQQL010000018.1 GCA_903873955.1 uncultured archaeon
ATCAAAAAAATAAAAAAACCGATTTTAGGCATTTGTTTGGGGTTTCAACTTGTTTGCCGAGCATATGGGGCAGAAATGGGTGATCTGCCTAAAAATGAAAAAGGGATAATAACAATAAATAAAATCAATCAAGACCTGCTCTTAAGAGGTTTACCTAACCGATTCTCTGTTTTCGAGAATCATAGACACGTCGTGAAAAGACTTGAAAAAAACCTGATTCCTCTGGCGATATCAAAGGACGGGATAGAGATGGTGAGACATGTGAACAAACCGATTTATGGAGTTCAGTTTCATCCAGAGAGATTTGTCAAAAAGAATTATGGCAGAAGGATACTGTCTAATTTTTTAAAGGATGATGACTTATAATCCGATGCTTCTTTTACTCAAATTTATAAATTCCTTTTTAGACCCTAGACTATGAACCTTGCTCTTATAATCGCAATACTTTCTCCGTTTATTTTTGGGTTCATGAACACATTTGATAAATATGTTATTTCTCATAGAGTTAAATTTTCTTTAGGGTATGCAGTTGTTTCTGGTTTGGTTAATATCTTCTTTGGTTTATCTATGGTCCTGTTCCTGAGTTGGGATTTTAATACGGCCAGCTATCTTTTTCCAGTCCTTGCAGGGATATTATCAGGATTTGCTTATTACTTTTATTACTTCCTAATGAAAGATTCCGACGTATCATATCTCGTAGGATTCATATATCTCTATCCGGTTGTCGTGGCTTTTCTCTCATTTATCTTCTTAAGTGAACGACTGCCAGTTATTGCTTACTTTGCAATAGCCCTGATTCTAGTCGGAGTCATTTTGTTATCTTTAAGGGCTAAGAAGATAAAAGCAAGCTTGCTAATTCTTCCTCTTGCGTTTTACATCACGATACTGGGATGCTACGAGTTCTTCATTAAAGTTTCTACAAATAATATGCCGTTTATGCAAGGATTGGCAATAACGATTTTTATTTCTGGCTTAACTATCATGTTGGGTTTGTTTAGCAGGCATATTCGTCATGAATTTATAATCGAAGTTAGGAACATTAAATGGGCGTTTATTGGGGAGTTTATCACTTTAGTAGCAACTTTAACTCTTTATTTCGCCATGAGCAGGTTAACCGCAACCTTAGTCGCTTCATTGGCGTCTCTTCAGCCGCTGGCAGTTATCATTTTTGAAAGAGCGGCTCACAAATATTATGGAAAAATGACTAAGGATAATACCTTATTGCCAAAATTGGGGGCTATTCTGCTTATAGTCTTGGGCGTCATTATTCTGTCTATTTTTGGAACATAGGAAGTATATCCCGGACTTCAATTGCATGTAATGCCTCTCAACGGTTTCGTTAACAACACCTAATCCATGATTTGATGATGCCGAGGGTGTTTTTTAAATAAGATTTATCTTTAATAATCTTTATTAATTCAGCAAGTTAAATTGATATATGGAAATGAATCCTGTTGTTCACTTTGAATTGCCTGCAGAGGATAGAAAACGCATGGCTGATTTTTATGAACTTGCGTTTGGCTGGAAGACTCAATTGTTAGGGGAAGATATGGGGAATTATGTTCTTGCTACTACCACGGAAAGTGATAAAAAAACCGGTCGTCCAAAAAACCCTGGCGCAATTAATGGAGGGTTTTATCCTAAAAAAGAGGACATGCCAGCCCAATATCCTTCAGTAGTAATTGGTGTCGGAGACATTAAGAAGTCGATGCAGAGCGTTGAATCTGCTGGAGGCAAGGTTTTAGGAGCACCTATGGAGATACCTGGAATTGGAATATATGTCTCCTTTCTTGACACTGAAGGCAATAGACTAAG
The DNA here is from genome assembly GCA_903873955.1 of uncultured archaeon. Classification (GTDB taxonomy): domain Archaea; phylum Nanobdellota; class Nanobdellia; order Pacearchaeales; family GW2011-AR1; genus VGKP01. The sequence continues at coordinate 1,816 of CAIQQL010000018.1, forward strand.
CATGATGCAACCTAGTAAGGTGTAGATGAACAATGGCCCGTAAAAAAGATATACTTATTCCTGCTTCCAATCGTTAACTTATGCAATTGACTCTTTGCATATTCTTTCTAACTCGACTAGTTTACTGACGTGGGCGCTCTTGTCTTTTTCTAGTTCCTTTCTTAGTTCAAGGGGCAATTTCTTGTATTCCTCGATTGCGTTTAGTACAGTTTGTGCGCTTTTTACTTTTTGAGCTTTATCTTTTCTAGGAAAAGCAGCAATGAACCAGAACTTTTCAGCTTCAAGCTCTACTAAATGATACGTCCGCAGCATATGCAACACATCTTGTAAATCATAAGACATATTTTCATAGGGCTTATTTTCTATAAAAGCCTTTTGTTTTGTCTGTCAAGAGTCTAAAAAACTCTGCTAAATTCTTATTTATTGGCCTGCTTCCAAAATCAGGCCTTAGGGTCTTGATTAACGAACGATTTTTTTATGATTATTCCCGTTAATCATCAAGGCTTCTCCGTCTCTTAAAACCTCGACGGGATACTGAACGGTCTGCATAAACTCGCGAACTTCACGTTTAAGTTTGTCTTTATAATGCGGAAAAACTGCAATGTCAGTAAAGTTTAGCCCCTGCAGATCCGTTAGTCCTACATCATTTGAGTCTCCTTCAATTCCCCAACCGGCGATAGAGATATCTTTTCCAGCAATAATGCTTCCGGCACTAATGCCAAGGTATATTCCTCCAGCTCTAACATATCTCTTAAGGGATCCTGCCAAACCGGTTTTTCTCATTCTGTCTAAGATAAAATAGGTATTTCCACCGCAGATGTAGACTGCGTCAAACTCAGCTAGGGAGGTAGGGGGCTGTGTTCCTGCAATATTGACGTAGTTGATATTTGGTAAAAGAACCCCATTTCGTGATAATTCCTTTCCAACTCCATCAACAAAAAGCAGATGTTCTTGCTTTTGGGCAGTATGGACTACGAGGACTCTGCTTTCAGATGCATTTCTCTCCAGTAAACCTATGAACGCTCTTCCAAGCTTCTTGGTTGATAGACCCCTTGAAGTTAGTATTAATTTCATATCCGATTATAGGATCATATCCTTAAAAATCATGGCTTTGGCTTCTCTTGCCTTCTGAAAAGCCATATCAATTCTATTCCGATAAGAAGGGCGGTTTAGAAACTAATAAAAACGACTTAGGCTCAGAGATTATATGGTTAAGTATGATTCAAAGAACGCTGAAGGAAGGTGCATCTTCTGTGAAATCGCTTCCGGAAAGATAAAACCGTTAGGAGATGGTGCTTTCTGGGAGAATGATAGGTATCTGGCCTGGTTGTCACCTTTCCCGAATACGGAAGGATTTACAGTATTGATCCCGAAAAAACATTATTCTTCGGATGTTTTAGGCCTACCTGATGAAGAGCTCTCTAGTTTTATATTGGAAGCAAAAAAGATTTCTCAATTATTGATAAAAGGATTTAATGATGTGGGAAGAGTCGGTTTGATCATGGAAGGGACGGGCGTGGATCATGCGCATATCAAGCTTGTTCCAATGCATGGGACCGAGCATATGAAAAAAGGCGAATGGAAGCAATACTTAAGTGGTCGGGAAGACTTTTATGGGAAATATTCCGGTTATTTATCCTCCCATGATGGGCCAAAAGCAGATTTTAACAAAATCAATGAGCTGGCGAAGAGATTAATAAGCCTTTCCTAGTCTCAAAACGACTCAAGTAGATAGATTTAAGAAAATAACACGCAGTAATCCACCATGGGATCAGACCCTTTGATAAGTAATCTTTCAGTTTCTAGAGAAAGGATGGCTAAATTCGGAAGCCTGATTCATGATGAGAATCTTCTCCATCGAAGTCAAGAATATGCTTTAAGGCAAGGCTTTAGAGATACTCCAGTTTATGCTGTTTTTTTAGAGGGGATTGTAGAATCTATCCTTAGGGGGGAGATAGGTAAACGGGTCGAGTTGGGTCTGATTCAAACGCTTGACTTCGCGTTTAAAGAGCCAGTCTATCCTGATGAGGAGGTCACGTTTTCATTTATAGAGGATCCACAGGTTGGAAAAACCTCTTATAAAATAGAAGCAAAAACACATCAAGGACAGGCCCTTCAAGCAAAAGCGACGCTTGCAGAACGATTGGGACAACCCGAAGAGTTTGCCTCGCCCTTATATGAAACAACGTTCTCTCTAGACACTCATGCACGAAATCAGTTTTATACGCTTTTAGGTGTCGAAGAGAGGCCGTTTTGCTCTCCTGTGCACATCGCATCATGCATCCCTGCGGCGCTCCTTCGGTTAGCGAAAGAAAAAACAGGTTTTCAAGAGGGAGTTTCAAGAAGGATAGGGATAGAGGTCTATCAGGAGATTGGTGCAGTAGATAGAATAAGGACTACCCTTGCGTTGATCGGCCAGCCAAAATCTCTTAGGGAACAGGGTTATATCTACAATCTTCGGGGAGTTTGCTATGATCGGGAAAGCCCTATCCTCTCAGCTGAGATGAAGGTGATTCATCCGCAAGATTTAACAAAAAAGGTTTAGAAGACCGAAGATTTTCCATTATGGTTTGACAGTATCTTCTTTTAGAGTTTAAATTAATCTTTGTCATCACCCTAGGTAGATGAATTTGCATTGGGGTTTTTGTAGAATAAAAATCTTCAACACTCCAAAAGATTAAATAGTGGAAGCGTATCCTATTCTAAGGAATAAAAAAGATGACTGACATAAGAAAAACATTAGAAAATATTGGACTTAGTCCCAATGAGATCAAGGTATATCTTACACTCAATGACCACGGGTCTTGTAAAGCGGGAAGAATAGCCAAGTTAGCCCAATTGGACAGGAGTAGTGCATATAATGCCCTTAAACTTCTGCAAGAGAAGGGATTCGTAAGTTATGCTATGGTCGGGAAGGTTAAGTGGTTTCAAGGAACTGGGCCTAGGCGGATTTTAGAGTACCTAAAAGAACAGGAGGAAGATGTATTGACCATTCTTCCCGAGCTGCAAGAACGACATAAAAGACAGAAGATTGAAGGCCAGGTCAGGCTGTTCAAAGGCGTTAAAGGAGTGAAATCCGTGTTCCTCGATATGATCCGTACTGGTAAAGATAATTTTGTCTTTGGGTCCGAAGGTCAGTTTTCTGAGATAATGCCTGAATTTGCTTATCAATTTGACAGGATGAAAAAGGAAAAAGGTATTCGCACACAACTAATCTTACGTAAAGGACGAAAAGAACTGGACAGCAAGACAAGCGAACATCGCTATTTACCCGGAATTACTGAAAGTCCGGCGGTAACCAATATTTACGGAGACAAGGTGGCTATCCTCATTTGGACTGACGAACCTGAGGGGATCATCATAGAAAATGCTGCGGCTGCTAAGGCTTATAAAAGTTATTTTGATTTTATGTGGAAACACAGCAAGAAATGCGAGTAATTTTTGATTATGCTGATTAAGTAATCAACAATAATGGCCTAAAAAAAGAGAGGTAGATTATACATTCTGTGTTCTGAGAATAAAAAAGTGTTCAAGGAGGGTTGTGGCATAAGTACCCGAGTCAAGAGTAAATGACAGTTCAATCTTTTTACTCAGAGGGTAAAATTCATCCTCTTTTATTTCTACCCTGATGTCCTGTACTTTAAAATAGGCTTTCCTAAATGAAGTTTTCAGGCTTAGAAAGGGAATCGAGGAATTGTTGAAGTCCTGGGAGGTGAGATCATAGGATTTGAGAGTCTCTCGTTCAATAGTCCCCAGCCTACCAGAAGAAAAATCAGAGTTGTACCCTATCAAAGCCAGGCTTTGGTTCGCAATTTTTAAGCCTTCATCTTCCGCTCTTTCAAGAGTTTCATTGAATATCCTGCTTTGGACCGACTGGCACATCAACAATAAGGTTTTCTCACCAAGAATCATCAGCGCCCCTATCCAATCTTGAGGATAAGTCGAAAGATGCTCGAGCATTTGACGTTCTGAGGTTAATTCTGGAGGAAAGTAAGAAATCGCTTCGGCAAGATTTTTTTCAGACTTGAACTTCTTCTTGGCTTTTTTTATCTCTTCATTTTCTTGTTCACCAAAACCAGAAAGATAGGAAAAAACAGCCTCTTTAAATCTTTTTTTAAGCAGTAGCTTCCCAATCTGAAAATTATCCTTTCTTAATGAGCCAAATCTCTGTGCACCAAAATAGTTAGGAAGTTCCTGGGTATGTCGTAGACGGTTCAGGATCTTTATTGCGTCTTTATCGGCATCTCTGAGCAGGATAGTGAATCGGTTACCCTTAAGATCGCCAATCTTTATTTTGTGCTTTGCCCATTTGAAGTTTTTTAGAAGCATCCCTGGATGGAAAAAGCTTTGAACCTTATCAACTTCAGGATTATAGATGGAAATTCTTTGGCAGGTCCAAGCACATTTGTCTTTCGTGCCTGCATATCCTAACTCGTGGGGAGATTTATGCAATTCTTTGCTTAAGATGGTTAATGCAGAAAAATGATCAAGGTTAATCTTTTCTAAGTCACAGGACAGAAAGGGTCTTCGGTCATTGCAGTCTAGTTTTCCAAAATCGACAGAAGGATGTTCAAGTACATCTGAAGTGGGGGAAATTTGACAGGTATACTTTTCACCGATTTCTTCAACTATAAAATCCTCAGGTACCTTTTTGAAGATGACTGTTCCCTTTTCAAGATTTACCATGGGCGCAAGTGCCTAATCAAGAAAATCTCTAAAACGTCTATAAAACGGCTTTTTTTCTTTGGCTACCAATGCATTGACCCCCAACGCGACAATTGCGCCTACAGCTGCGGCAATAGCAACTGAAGTCAGAGGGTTATTTTTGATAAAGTCTTCTGTCTTATCTCTGGCATAGTCTACCTTGTCTCGGGCATCATCCACTGCATCTTTTACAGTATTTTTTATATTGTTTTTTCTTGGCATGTTATCTCCTTTCACCTGATGAGTCTTACTATGATTCCTGCTAATAAAAGGATGACTGCGATGAAAAGGAGGGAAATAGAAGCGCTCAAACCAAGCTCAATCAGTAGGAAAACAGCTGCGATA
>CAIQQL010000019.1 GCA_903873955.1 uncultured archaeon
AAACTCTTGCTTGATGATTTCTTTGACTTCCAACGCTTTTTGATAATACCTTCCTCCAAATTCAGCTTTGGTAATCTCCTTTCCTCCCAGGATTCTTCGTAAAACTTCCTCTCCACAGGACTCTTCAATCCTTTTCCCGTAACGCCTTCCATCAAAACGGCGGGTACCTGAAAAGAATTCGGTATAAACCAGAGGGTAATAGGTCTGGACTGCTAGGCCGATATGGCTGATTTTTACTTCTTCAAGCGTCCAGTCATAGGACTTGGCCAGCTGTTGGGCACGTTGAGAGATCAATGTTTGAATACGTCCGTCAACTCCAGGTAAAACAACAAGACCTATTTTGGCCTTAGAAACTTTCCGCAAGGAAAGGGGTTGCGATGTGCCAGACTTAGTATCTCTTTCATCTTTGCCTCGGATGATGTCTAAGAGAAGGGTTGCATCAGCAACCGTAGTAGCAAGAGGACCTATTTGGTCAAGGCTCATGGAAAGATCGATAAGACCATATCTTGAGACATACCCATAACTGGGTTTTACCCCTACAAGGCCACAGTTGCTTGCAGGAGTGCGAATGCTGCCGCCCGTATCACTTCCTAAGGCAAGGTCACAAAAACCTGCTGCGACTCCTGATGCGCTCCCTGAAGAGGATCCTCCGGGAACCCTGCCAGGTGCGGCAGGATTTTGAGCGCAGCCATATGCGCTAAATTCACCAGAACCTCCACAGGCAAACTCATCCATATTCATCATGCCAATGATAATCCCATCCTCAGCACGAATCTTCTCAATGACTGCCGCATCAAAAGGTGCCCGATAGTTTTCTAAAGTTTTTGACGCGCAATTGCAGATGAGCCCTTTAACATTGATATTGCTTTTTACACCAAGAACGTATCCATAAAGTCGACCTTTCTTTTCCTTGGCATCAATGCGTTTTGCTTCAGACAAAGCTTCAGGATTAAGGTTCAGCACAGCGTTTACTGTAGGATTATCTTTCTGTATCTTCTCGAGATAATGCTTTACTTTATCCTGAACTAGCATGACTTCACAAGAAAAACGGCTTTATTAAAGATTACGACTGGGCCTAATTAAGGGCTTGAATTTCGACTTCCATCCCGTCAAACGTAGGATACTCCTCAGACTTTATTATGGTATAATTGGTGCTTAATGCCAAGGCAAGACGCCTGCTTACGAGGACTCTTCGTTTCTTTTTGTCAAAAAAGGCTTCCTTCCCTTTCACATGTTTTGAGAGGATTTGAAGCTCTTTAGAATTCCGAGGATAGATGGCATAATAGACCACAGTGCCCTCAGAGGTTTTCTTCCCAAACGGGAGGATTTGATGGTTCCTTAGACGGTTTCTGTATTGATAATTAAGTTTTGAGTCAGCAGTGCATAGATTAATTTTGGTCTTTAATCCTTTACGATTAAGCTGTTTGAGAACCCACAAACCGGCTTCCCTGCTTCCCGAAACAAGATATCCTTGATCTTTGAGACGATGATGCTTGGTAAGATAGGAAAAATTAGTGTCGCTTGCCTCAAATTCGTTGAGATTGATAAACCCTATATAGGGAGCCATTTGTTTAAGGTAGGAGAGAATCTCTTTCTTTTTATCTGGCAACATGGGAAGCTCAATTCCCACATTGGCCTTCCCGAAAATAGCGACAGCTTTGAGGATTTTCTCAGATTCGAGCCGGGTAGCCTCAACATTCATTGGACGGATTAAAAAAGCAGGATGGAATCTCACCTCATCAATAGAGGATGAAAATGCAGAAAGACGTTTGGGGGTGGTGGTATCGGTAGGGAGGTAGATATGAAGATGGAATTGTTTTCCAAAACGTTTTTTGAAAGCCCGAGCATAGGATAAGGTTCGCTGGACAAAGAGGTTGGGGTCTCCACCAGTTATACCTGCACCAGTCGCATTTCCAAGCTCAGCTTCTTCGACAGCTTCTTCAGGACTCTTGCAGACGCGTTCATTTGCCCAAACAACATCTTTATTTTTTCGTTTTTCACTTAAAGAGCAGTAATAACAATTTCGAGGACAGACACCGGAAACAAATAGTACCAATTTCTTGCCGCGTACGCAATACTGACATCCTTTGGCTAGTCCATTAATGCAGTAAAGATGACAACGAGATTTAATGCTCATGTACACTTTAATAAAAAGTGACTTTTAAAGGTTGGCCTGTAAAAGGTTCTGAAAAAGTGCAGGGGTCGCTTGATAAATATACTTCACGGTATCAGACAGATATTGGGCGGCAGCGACAGGGTTGTCCCCATAATCGGTGATAGCCTCATTGACGTCAAGTACTGAACATTTTTTATGAAAGCAGAGGTCATTAAAAAGGAATGATTGACGATGAAAATGACGGCGGATATAATCCTGATGGTCTTTTCCCATGGCAATGATTGTCGTATCTTTATCCAGGAGAGAAGAGGTTAACTGACGCGGTTTATGGTTATGGGGGTCAATTCCCAATGCAAGAAGTGTTCCAAGAACCGCAGGATGCATCAGTTGAGGAGTTGCTGCGGTTCCTGCTGATGAAACTGACAGGGCCGGCGCACTCTTGAGGGTGGAAAGATACTGTTTAAGACAATATTCTGCAGACATGCTGCGAAAGATGTTTCCTGTGCAGATAAAAAGGAGCTTTTGCATGGCTGAAGAAAGGAATCGTGCTATAAAAAGATTTTTTAAGACAGGAATAGATACCCTGAGATGGGGTGTCTATTCTGCCAGTTCATCAACGGAAAAGTGAAAGAACATAAAAAAGGATATCCTTTCATAGTTATCAATGAGACCAAGCACACCCTGCTTTTTGTTTCTTTGGATAGTCCGGTCAACGACGATGCGCATTTCCTGATAGTTCCGAAAAAACATTATAAGGACCTGCATCAGATACCTCTTAGCGTGAAAGCAGACTTGATTGACCATGTTGGAAAGGTTGGGAAAATCCTGAATAAAAAACATGGGGGATATAACGTGCTCCTCAATAATGGATCGCCTGCAGGCCAAAGCATTATGCATACCCACTTTCACCTAATACCCCGAACAAAGGGAGATAAGATCAGGATAGAAATCTGGGAAAGAGGGAATATGTCGCCAAAAGAGTTTATCCAGCTCTGTGAAGCCTCAAAAAAAGAGTTCTCTAAAAACTAAGATAGCTAGAAGCTCAGGAGGATTCTAAGGAAGGACTTGGTGACGCACGCGATCTCCAGGAAGAGTGATCTTTCGCCCTTCGGATAAACCCGAGTATTTCCAAGGTGAGATAATCGGGTGTGCCAAGCTTGCTCTCAAGAACAGTTTTTCCTCGTTTGGCCCGAAGATGGTCGTTATAAATTCCGGTATCCCAGGTTCCCTCAGTATGGACTTTGAGTTTAGAGAGAAGATAGTCAGGAGTTACTGCAAGATGGCCATCAAATCTCACGATGGATGATTTTGAAGGCCGAAACTTGGGTATGACCCTCATGAACTCAAAATATCCTACAACCGAACTTGAGTCAGTGGAGCTGATCTTCCCATAAGAATTGCTGGTCATTACAAAACGAAGCGGGAGATTTTTAGGGTCGTTATGGGGAGGGCTATAGAGAAGATATGATAAACCTTCACGAAAAGAGTCGGTGAGTGTCAGGCCTTCATCTAAAATAGCTCTGACTTGAAGTGAGTATTTAGCAGTAAGATTGCGCAAAATAGACCGCATGCCTATGTTACTTATGCCCATATCAAAACGCAGGAGTTCATTCATGAGGACGAGAATTAAGAAATAAAGAGGGAATAAAACTTTTAAGCTTTAGCTAGTGGACCTAAATAGTAAATATGCATAAAATTAAATCAGAGCAAGATTACCAAGAGACTTTTGAGAAAGGTCGTTTGTTATAAAGGATCTCATTCAGTTCATAAAAGTCAAGCGTACGCTCTATTTGGTCGTCAAAATAACGGAGCTGATAGTCTTTGTCAGTCTTTGAGTCAAAGAGCTCTATCGCCATCTCTCTCGTTGACCCATGGTCGATGAGGACATAATGTGCATCAACCTCGAGTATCTTGCCATCAACGACAATCTTATCACCTTTTTTGACCTGCATTAAAGGCTTCGAGGCAACAAGGGTAATCTTACGTTCAGACTCTTCAACAGGCACGACTTCTTCATCATCAAGGTTCTCGTCATCATCAGAGACTTTTTTAGGTTTAGACTCAGCATAGGTTACATCATCATCGCCTTCGAATGCATCGTCTAACGAACTTCCGGCAGATTCCTCAACGAGAGTTTTCTTCTTAGAATTTTCAGGTACACTGGCCTTTCGCTTACTTGAAGATTTGTTATCTTTTGCTTTCTTAGCTGTTTTTACCATAGCTCACCACCGTTTAGATTCTGCAATGATCGCATCCCCTGAGACATGCGGTGCATTTGCAAACATACGTTCACGAAAGTCATTGTCAGAGAGTCCCGGTTCACCCTCTTCCCTAAATCCGCTAACTTCCTTTTTAAAAGCTCGCTCCTTGATAGAAACACCTTCAAAGGCGGCGGCAAACTGGTCAAGAATACTCTTTGCCTGTTTCCTTATCTGTTCTGAATGACCCTCATCCATAACTAAAATGAGAAGAAGTGATATTTAAAGGTATTGCGTAAGACCTCAAAATGAGTTTTATCGAGCGGATTGGACGTAATACAAACGCAAAAGTGGTTCAATGTATAAAGAGACAAAAGAGGTAATGGATAAGGAATCTTGAATATGAGCCCGAAAATCATTCGGCGGCCTCCCCATTCTGCAAGTCACTCTGTTTAGACGTTCAACTAAAAAGGAGTTATACCTGGAAATCCCCACAAGCGGAGGAGAAAGTGAATGGGTAAGAGTGGCAGGATTTTCCCTCGCTTCAACAATCAAAGAATCAATAATTGCCCGATCGGGAGAAAGGGGGAAGATATCATGAAGAAGGTTAGACGCATACGCAAGTCTGTGAGGAAAGTCTTGAAAAAATTCAGGGGGAGGATCGTCTAAGGATGTCAAGGTAATTATGAGAATAAGAATTAAACCTCTGCTTATAAATCTATTCCTCAAAAAAAGAAAACAAAGTGACTCTCAGGAGATGTAACGTACCTCTCTGGGTTTTTGTCGTCGTACTTTCGTTGGATCGTTCCGGTATTTCAGAACGTAATACGCACGGAATTTATTTCCCAACATGCGGAAGTTAAAGTCCGCGTCTAATTCTTCGGTAGAAGGAGTGTGATTCAAAAAGATGCCCAAATACCATTGTTCGTCGCGGATCCAGGGGATTTGTTGGATCATGAAGTGCGAGAAGTCTAAAATAGCGTACTCTCTTTCATACTTTTTCCAACGTGCAGGAGGCATTCGGTTCACTAAAGCAAGCACAAGATATTCCTCAGGATTATGCACTGCTGCAAGGTCTTGGTCACTGAGAATCGACGCGATATATGATTGTTGGCGCGGAGAGTATGATCTGCTGACGAAGTCCCGATGTATCGGGGGAAAATGGTCAAGAAGAGAGGCAAAGGGTCGAGGACAAAAGCGGGCATCCCTGAGAATTGCCCCGATATCACCCCTCATAGACCTAAAAGCAAAACTAGATTATTAAATTTAACTAAAAAGGAAGAACCTAGGGAGTAAGTCTGTCCCTATCACGTGGAAAAAGAACAGCTTCCCGTATATTGGAAAACCCAAGCATCATCATGGTAAGGCGTTCAAGACCCATTCCCCAGCCCGCATGCGGAGGAGCCCCATATCTAAAAGAACTGATGTAAGATTCAAAATCAGCTGGATTGAGACCTTTCACCTTTAGACGTTCAGTCAAGAGTTCTGGGAGATGTATACGTTGTCCTCCAGAGGTGATTTCCATCCCTTTGTAGATTGCATCAAATCCCCGAGATAGCCCGTCGCCTTTTGGCATGATGTAGAAAGGCTTGCCTGATAAAGGCCAGTCGTGGACAAAAACAATGGTGTCTGGAAAAAGATCGTTAAGTTTCTTTTCAGCTTCCCCGGAAAGGTCATCTTTACCCATGTGTATTCCTTCTTTTTGCATTAGTTCGGCAACCTGTGCAAAGGTGAGATATTTTACAGCCGGAACAATAAGAGTGACTCCTAATTCAGAAAGGTCTTTTGAATGAAGTTCAAGGACACGTTTCACGATAAACTGCACACAGCGAGCAAGTACATCCATGACAACAAATTCATCTGCAAATGCCATCTCAAAATCGAATTGTCTCGATTCATTAAGATGCCTTACAGTATTATGTTTCTCTGCTCTCCAGACGGTGAAAAGAGCAAAAACTTTCTCCATCGAACATGCGAGCATCTGTTTATAGAGCTGACAGCTTTGGGAAAGGAATGCTTTTTTCTCAAAATATTGTGCTGAAAACAGTTCGGTTCCCCCTTCACTGCTTGAACCAATAATCGAAGGGAACTGCGCCTCGATAGCACCCTCTTTGGTCATAAATTCATGATAGGCCTGCATGATAGTTGACTCAATCTTGAAAGTCGCTTGGACTTTTTTTCGATGAAGATCCAAAAATCGGTAGTCAAGCCTTTTCGGAAGCTCGGTCTTGGAGAAGTCAGAAACATCGATGGGCAAAGGATGCTCGGCAACAGCCAAGACTTCGAAAGTTTCAGGGGCAAGTTCTCGGCCACCAGGGGCTTTTTCGCTTTTTTTAACTATTCCCTTGATGAACACCACGCTTTCACGAGAGACCCTTCCCATGGCGTCAAATATTTCCGGAGCGGTTTCTTTCTTTAGACCGATGACTTGTATATCGCCTGAAGTATCTCGAAGGACTAGAAAACGGATCTTGCCAAGCTCACGTATATCATAAACCCATCCTGCAACAGAGACAGACTTGCCATCGTCTTGAGGAGTTATTGCTCCCAAGTAAGTTCGTTCTTTGGAAAAGAGCTGTAAATCAACCATGGAAGTAAATGAGATAGAGGATTTTTAATTGTTTGTATGGACCGAAGATTAGAGAGAACCTGTAAGACGTTGTAAAATTTCCATGGTCTTTTTTGCATCGATTTTCCCTTTCATTTTTGCCATGACAAGACCCATATATGCATTGGGACGAAGCCCGGGTTTTTCCCGGATTATCGCGGCAATCTCCTCCTCGAGAACGTTATGGTCTACCTTCTCAACCTGCAACGCAGAAGTTAAGGGAGCCCCTTCTGCAATCTTCAGCAGCACACTTTTTACATCTCCTTCAGTTATTTTTCCTGAATTGACTGCCTCAAGCACCTCTTCAAGGACACGTTCAGTAAGCACAGACTCGATCTCCTGAGAGGTTTTTTTGAGCTTCGTAGAAAATTCAGATCTCCATAAAGTAATCATTTTCGCAACAAGATTCGCATCTTTAGAATAGACTTGAATCAGGGCTTCAAATTCATCGAGGTTTCCATCGAGTATGAGAAGCATCAACTCCTCAGAAAGACCTCGTTTCTTAAGCTCATCCCGGATGGCTTCCTTTAGTTTTGGAAGATGTTTCTTTAAAAGGTTGAGATGGTCGCGGCCAATACGTAGGAGAGGCAGGTCAGTTTCAGGATACATACGAGCCTTTCCAGGCATAGGGCGTTGAAATTCAGTCTTGCCGTCTGGAAGTGGGCCACGTACAGCTCCGAGAGTCTTCCCAGCATTGAGGTCCTTTTGCTGACGTTCAATCTCAAAGTCAATGGTTTTCTTTGTCAAGGCAAGATCTTGGAATCCTTTGACTTCTACACGATCATGGCCTTTGATACTGATGTTAAGATCCTGCCGGATGGTGCCTATGCCTCGTTTTACTTTGCAAGCGCGTAGAATTTCACCGATTTTTAATGCAGCTTCCTTGACCTGTTCAGGATTGTTCATGGCAGGAGAAGTAGCGAGCTCTATAAGTGGAATACCGAGACGGTCTAGTTTATAGATAGTCTGGGTTTCAGTCTTGGAGACTTGTCTTGCAGAGTCTTCCTCCAATGCGAGAGTGGCAATAGGCACTTTACCAAAACTGGTTTCAATATATCCATCATGCGCCAAAAGGACAGTTCTTTGAAAGCCCGAGGTGTTTGAGCCGTCAATGACTGTCTTACGCATGATCTGGGCCACAGGATAGATCTCGCAATGCATAAGAAGCGCGAGTTTAAGCGCTTCATCAAGAGCGAGAGGATTGATCATATGGGGAGGTTCCTCATCCATTTCAACAAGGCAGGTGCTATCCCTATATCCCTGGTAAACAAACTCTTTTTTTAACGCGGCCTCATGTTCTACCGCAGCATCAATCTCCCCAGACTCTCCAGCAACCGCATGTAAGCGACGGGTTAAAAGATAATCCGGTTCTTCAGTCCGAAGGTATCCTGGGCAACTGCAAAAAAGCTTCCCGGTGTCGAGCTGTTGATGAATTTCAAGCCCAGATAAAAAACCGACTTTTTGATAATCCATGATTATTCAAGTAAAAGGGGATTATTAAAAGTTATTGCTTACGAAAGTCGATAAGAGGGATAATGTGATATTTTGGAGGAATCTTTCCAGAAAAATGTTCTTTTAATTCCCCTTCAATCTCTTGGACTCCAATATTCCCAGAGATGATCAAAGAAGAGCTGCTTCTGTTTCTCTTGGGTTCGTAATGCATGATGAGATTACTGCCATACCTGCTGCTTAACCTTCTTTGTAACGCTGGCAAAGACTTCCTAAGGTCAGAATGAGGATAACCCCAATTATAGGGAAAGGTAACTTCAAAAGAACGATGCTCCAAGAGTCTTTTTTCCAGGAGTTGTGCTGCGTGGAGTACTTTAGATTCAACATAGTCATAAAAAGAGACTTCGTCATTGTGTAGCATGGGATAGGAAGAACGATGGACCAGCCAGGATTTCACTGCAGGATTGAGAACCTGGATATACTTTTCGCGTTCATCAGCAGGGATGACTGCAGGAGGATACCTTCGTTGTTCAAGCGCAAAATTCTGGATGACCCTGGCGCCACGACCATTGCTGTCCTCATAGGGATGGATGCTCACAAAAGAAAGATGGGCACTTATTGCCCGAAGTACAGGATGCACATTCAGCTCCTCATTGAGAAAATCAACAAGATTCTTGACAAGATAAGGTACACGCGCCGCTTCAGGAAATTCAATGTCACCGGCACGATGACTAACTCCGCGTACATCACGACGAAAACCATAATAAGGATGCCCTGCGGGTTCAAGGATTTGACCCAATGAAGCAAACACCGAAACCTGAAATCCTTCTGATACCAGCAGTGCTCGAGCTTTTCTGAAAGAGTATAAGGCGTTACGTGCTATCTGTTCCAACCGCTTCTTTCCCAGGGATTTTCCAGCCTCAACTTCCATTACAGTCGAGTGCTTATTGGCCTCACGCATAAGTGCATTGAGATATTCATTAGTCAATCGCTCAGAATATTCCTTATGGGTATTTATTCTGCCGATGATTGCATCGATTGATTTCAGGGTTTCATTGGACATAGGAAAGAAGAGAGAAAAGAGTTAAAAAACCTTACGAATCTGTTCCCTTTCTATAGTAATAACAAAAGGAAAGATATTTAAGGTGTCTGGCTTAAAATACAAGATGGTCCCTACTACCCCAAAACAGGTCCCCCTAGGATTTAAACAGTCATTAGTACGGCAGTTTTTACGAAATGCAAGTTCATTAGATCAATTGCTCATGACCGTACAGGGGTTTGAACGTCAGCAAAATGTAGTCATAACTGAGGAGTTTTACTGGCTTGACCCTGAATTAGAAGCATCGCCTGCGGATGTTCGAGAGATACTTGCTCAAAGAGATAACTATGGTATCCCTCAAGAGGAGATTGAGGCAGGGTTACGCATCTATGATGCGTATTACCAAGAAAGAAAGTCAAGGACGCTTTAAGAGGTGTACTTATTTAAGAAAGAGGGGTTTCCAATAAAAAGCTGCAAAGGTTTGGAAGGACAGTCTTTGATAGTCAAGGGTCGCACTCTATAGGAATCTTTAAAAATCACGTCTAAGGTCGATGTGGGGATGGTGCAGGGGAAGATTGTTGCTACACCTCTTGGAGAGAGAAGTCGCCTCACTTCGCAATAAAAAAGCTCAGGTTCTTCACGAATCCATTGGCTCATGATACTGCTCACCACGAAATCAAATTGTTGTGAGGGAAGAGGAATCGCACGAGCATCAGCTACAATAAAATTAGGGATGGAAGCCTGATAATTCTTTTTGTCTACTCCTGTGACTCTCATACGGGGAAACTCTCGCGAGAGGTCACGTAAGAAATTACAGTTTCCGCTGCCAATGTCGATAGTGCTGCCTGCATAAAGTCCCTGTTCTTGGACAAGGGCGGAAAAGTCTAGCTGATGAATACGATTATAGTCGGAAAGACAATTGACCGTACGAAAATTCGCTCCTTCATCATACCCTTTGTGAGGTCTTAAAGCAACCATGATGGTGCATATGAAAAAGAGTTTATAAAACTTCCTATTTTGTAACTACTTGAGAGTACTAATTTTTCTTTCGAAAGAATACAAAATAGAATATTCCCAGGATGATCAAAGCAAGCCCTAACTGGAACCCGCCAAAGAAGGGTAAAGCATAAAGGGCCCTGCCGCAAGGAATAGGGGTCGAAAGGGTTTTAGGGGTGCAGGTTCCCGCGGCGATAGCTTCAGGAGAACACACAACATTCTCAGTGACCAGCTGTGAACCGTCCGAACAGGCTCCGGTTGTTGTCGTCTGACCTTTACCATTGCCAGTAGGACAGGTGATTGCGCCATTTGCATCACGAGTACAATCCGATTTGCCATTAACACTGACACATGCCCCGGCATTACAGGAGTTACAGTTATAATAGCTTAGGCTAAAACCAGTACCATCACAGACTGCTTCAGAAAGCATGCAAGATGATCCTGTGCAACTGGAGACAGCACTTGTTGAACCATCACCATTCACTTGCAGACAGGTGTCAGTATATTGTCCGTTGTTTACAGAAGAGACAGTCCCTAAAACTGCAGGAACATCGCCTCCATCGGTATCGACACAGACAGAATCCGGCGTTGTTCCGCCAGGAGTTGTTCCACCCGGTGTGGTGCCTCCAGGAGTCGTTCCACCAGGAGTAGTCCCACCATCAATAGTCCTATTTTTCCCGGTAGGATCATATTTAGGAGTAGTACATCCATATCCATATCCATAACCGCATGACGTCGTACTCTTGTTTACTGGAAGGGGAACATTTGTGCATTTTTTGGTATAGTCAGAGAAGACTAAACAAGACTGGGCAGCCGTATCCCAGTTGCATGCACAAGTAGAGGTGTATACGCAATTATCCTTGGCATTGTAGGTTTCTTTTCCGCAGTTGAGAAGGCTATTCCCTCCCAAGACATCAAGAAGAGATGTAGCATCTCTTCCACGAATCACTCCTGCAGGATCATTGATGCAACTTGAGGCATTGGTATAGTCTGAACATTTGGAGATTGCACTGGTTGCCGGAGGATAGTTGCATCCTGAAGCACCACAGAGCATGCCTGCAGGACAACAGTCATCTCCAGTACCACGTGTACGGTCATTTCCTGCACAAGCAGAGGCATTACTAGAGGTAGGGATTGCAATAAAACCATAACCTGAAGAAGTATAATAGGTACTGCCATCAGCACTGCAACCTTGATAGAGGATCTTGAAGTCACGATTGAATGTTTTCGTCAGACTCCCGTATGGCCCGGGATAGCTAAGGGTGAGAGAGAACGACTTATCTCCAGGAGAGCCAAACAGATAGGATCCTGCTGAAAGCCCATAGCCCGAACCTGCTTGTACTGAAGGGAGTCCTTTACTCACTGCCTTCCAATTGAACCAAAGAGAGTCCAAGCTTTGTGGACTGTCTTCGATATAGACAGCAGGACAGACAATCCCCTGAGAGGTGGCTCCAGGATTATCGACAACTGTAGTACCATACCCTCCAGTGATGGGTGTGGTGCCGTATCCTGTCGATCCAGGAGTAGGATAAAGACAGGCCCCATTATTGCAACCATAGGTACAGGAGACAAGTTCCACAGTAGGAGTGGTGCTTGAGCAATAGCCCTCTGAAAGGAAGCAGTTGGCTCCCGAACATAAAGCTGCGCTGGAATATCTGGCTGCGCTGGCGACAACACAGGTGTCATAGATGGGGACTGAACTTGAAGAGGTGACAACCCCGGGAACACCATAGACTTGACCGCCATCACTATCAGTACAAGTCGCCCCATTGCTTGTTGAACCATAACCATAACCGTATCCAGAAGTACCATAGCCCGTCGATCCTAAACAGATTCCATTATTGCAGCCATAGGTACAAGAGTAGGTTGAGGAAGTGACTTCATATCGTTTAGTGGTAGCATCATACCCGCAATAAAATTCGACCAGACTTCCTACCTTCGTCCCAGAGGCAACACAAGAGTCTGTCTGCGTTGTTGTCGTTCCATCAAAACGATATCCGGAAGTAGTGCCTTTCAATCGCGTATTGATTCCGCCATCATTATCTGAGCAGGTGACACCATACCCTGTAGGAGTCCCGTATCCATAGCGAACATCATTGCCATAAGTAGTGGAAGTTGTGGTGGTCGTCCCGTATCCAGTAGTAGAAGTGGAACCTCCTGTGGAAGTTGTTGTGCCATAGCCAGAAGAGCTGGTGGTGGTCGTCCCGTATCCAGTAGTAGAAGTGGAACCTCCTGTGGAAGTTGTTGTGCCATAGCCAGAAGAGCTGGTGGTGGTCGTACCATAACCTGAAGTTGACTTAAGGGTGTTTGAGTAACCGAACGCAATTTTTTGAGAGGCAAAGAGGTCAGCAATCTCTTGAGAGGACAATACGCGATTATATACGCGAACTTCATCAAGAAGTCCCCTGAAGTTGTTGAATGGTGTCGAGCCATCCACAGAGGACGTGCCAAGAAGATAATTGATCCCGTCATTTGAGAGTGTACCGATAGGTATTGAAGAACCATCTTGAAGACCATTGACAAAAAGGCTCATCTCCCCATTACTTTGGGCTACCCCGACTACATGATACCATTGACCTAACGTGATTGTCGTAGAGCCCAGGATAGTATGCGATGATCCATCCCAGGTTGTATGTTCAAATTTGCCGTTATCAATACGCAATTGATTGCTCAGGGGAGAGTCCTGTTCAGGCGCAGGGGCATGGAAAATAAGATTCATTTGATCAAGGACGTCAGGTCTCACCCACATAGAAATCGAATAAGCTGAAGTTGAGGCTGCGGGGAATGAAATGGAAAGAGGATCATCAGTGAAGGCAAGAGAGACTCCATCCAACCCCTGGCTATTATAGAAAGGTGTTCCAGTGACAATAGGAGATGCACCACTCAGAGAGTCTAAGAGATTATTATTGAATTTATAATAATACAAAAGACCATTAGTTGATGAAGGTTCTGCAGGGCTCGAACTCAGGACAGCATGGGCCGTGAAAGGGCTATAGACCGCTTTGAAAAAAGCGACAAGACTACCAAAAAGATGAGAAAAGAATCCTTTAACGCTTCCCCCTTCAACAGAAATGATCACTCCACCAGTTATGCCTGAGGTTGCAGCAACGGTCCCTGTGGATTTGCATACGACATTGACTGGCGCTGCACCTGCATACATAAGATCAGTTGGAGTCTTACCATAGTTATACCAGGACCAAGGATAAGACCCGCTCAATTCTGCTACATATGAATTTGCCATGACTCTTGAACAGTTGACCGCACAACATTTTGCCCCATACCCTCCCAGACTCGTTTGCATTGCAGGCCAACAAGGCTGTTCACCATACCCGGTACAGGTACCAGAAAGATCGCTTGCAGAGATGGTTAATTTGACGATGAATTTACAGTCTCCAGAACAGGTTGCAGTGCCATATGTAAGACCACTGTCACATTGTTCACCAGATTCGACAATCTTGTTTCCGCAGACACTTGTTACGGGAGGAGTGCAGGACTGGGAGGTCGTTGGTGTTCCTGCACAACCGGTTGGCGTGGCTGAGGTGACAGATCTGGTCTGCGTGCCAGAGGAAGAGCAAGTCGACCAGGAATCATAAGTGTACGTACAAGAAGGAGTGCAGGACTGGGAGGTCGTTGGTGTTCCTGCACAACCGGTTGGCGTGGCTGAGGTGACAGATCTGGTCTGCGTGCCAGAGGAAGAGCAAGT
>CAIQQL010000020.1 GCA_903873955.1 uncultured archaeon
GCGACGCACTACCCGGCAAATTTAACTTTATGAAAACCCTGTGCGTGTGACTTTGACAACTGGACATTTATTTCTGTTTCAGGTATGATAAAGCTGTTCTGGAAACTACCAGGATTATCTTTTAATTTAAGCGCTTTCTATAAAATAAGCGCAAGGGGTTATACATCACATCCCCTGGCTGTACCAGAACCGGAACAACATTACAAAGGTAGTAAAAACTGGCGTATATGGTCTTGTCAGGCATCCAATCTACGCAGCAGATATTGCTCTTGCTTGGGGTATCTTCTTGATCTATCCCTCAGCAGCAATGTTTTTGAGCATAGTGCTGCTTACCATAATCCTTTCGGTTTGGATGCTTCTGGAAGAAGAAGTCCTGATACAGAAATTCAGACAGGAGTATTTAGAATACCGACGTAAGACGCCTGCGGTCATCCCTTTTCTCAAACGCAGGCCCTAGGTTTATCTATACCTTTCTCGAGAGTTAATGTTTGGAAAGAAAGTCTTTCTTGAGTAATTCCCAGCTGAGTATGTCATATTTTTTATTCTTGATGCCCAGGGCAGGAAGAGTTTTTATCCTGTCTTCTCGAAAAACACCAACTTTACGAAAACCAAAACGTCTAAACAACTTGATAGATTCTGCGTTGACGCTTGCACAAGTCCCGTAGATCTTGTTGAGTTTAAGAGAAGTGAAGCCATAAGCAAGTAATGCTGCTTTGGCTTCAGAGGCATATCCCTGTCCCCTGTACTTGGTATGTATCCAAAAACCAATACCTGCCTTTCGTGACTCATGGTCAACACGAAAAAGACTGAAACATCCGATTAACTTTTTTTCTTTCTTAAGAATGATGCCAAGATCATAGTCAGTCCTGGGTTTTTTTCTCCGTTTTTCGCCGGATTTATGTATGAGGGTTTGAGCATCACGAAGTGTGAATGGGAAAGGCATCTTCCCGACAAAGAGTCCAATCTGAGGGTCATTTGCTGCTTCAGCAAGGTCAGGTGCATCTTCCTGTGAAAGTTCACAGATAAGAAGTCTTTTTGTGTTAATTTTTAGGTCCATTTATGCAATAAGCTAACATAGTTTTAAATATCCTTTTCCATATATAAAACGATGGTAGACGGGGTCGAAATCGTTACGAAAAAGTCTAAAAACTGGATTTGGATAACGATGGGGATTCTGGTTGTTGTAGCACTGATAATCTTCCTTATTTTCAAAGCATTAACCCCTCTCCCCCAACCGGTTGGGACAGATATCCCCACATTAGAGAAGAATTTCCTTTCAGGGATGATGACGTTCTCTAAATGCATCTCTCTTTGCCCTAAAGAGCAAAATCCTTACTTCAATGCCCAAGATCCAAACTCATTTAGTGTTTACACCCCTCAAGGATGTGTTGATTACTGCAAATCGTTTATTCATCAGCCAGCCACCATAAAGAATTCGAACGTGCAGCCCAATTATGACACTCCCGTCTACCGTCAGTTTTTGACCTGCGCCCTTGCGATTTATCCATATAACCGGCCTGCGGCGGCATATCAATATTTGGACAATAGTACCAATCCTGCCCAGACAAAAATGGCACAAATCACAAAAGAATCCTGCGAACAATTATTCACGCAATATAGCAGCACGATAGTCAACCTTTCTAACTTTACGTTAGGAGCTTATGAGCCATATGACCTGAAGATTTTAGAGTTTCAGTGCGGGACGAACAATGCATCGCTGCTCCTTAAATGGAATTCTTCAAGCGCACTCATGACCTCTCTGGACTTCACTCTCGAGAAAAAAGACAACTCCTCATCAGTCATTTCACAGACCCCTCTTAAACCAGGTGAGACAAGACAGTTCCCACTTTATTTTGAGGGCAGGCTAAAAGAAGTCGGCATCTCTGGGCTTATTAAAACCCAATCTGGGGATGGAGCGGTAAACCTGCTTACACGTTGCGGTGCAGACTAAATAAGATTAAACTCAGTTTCTTTAAAGGAAAAAGAATAAACATCATTACAATAAGATACGACACTAAGAATAAAAAGAAAAAATTATTCTTTCTTAGATTTTTCCTTATCAAGCTTCTTATCGATAAGTGGACCAGTGATCTTTACCAAAAGACCTGGAAGTCCTGTACCGACAGGGATGGCCTGGTTCAAGAGGATGTTCTCAATGACGGAACTGAGCTCATCTCGGCCGCCTTGGATGGTCGCATTGACGAACTGCTTATCTGGAGTCTCGAACGTTGCTCGTGCAAGGATGCTCTCTTTCTGGGAGATGATACCCATTCTTGTTACTCCTTTGACAACACCTGAACTGGTCATCGCATCAGCAATAAGCTTGAGGTGTCTCTCATTGATATCAAGACCCTGGGTCTCGAGAACCTTGGTGATTTCATTGATGATCGTTGCCCGTGCAGCTTCAATGCCTAAGACATTGAAGGTATCAAAGATATCATTGGTGGTCACTCTGTCCTTGTTGACTCCTTTGACTTCCATGATCTCCTTGAGATTGGAACCGGAGGTAAGGATGACAAATTCTCCATCCCTATTTGCAACAACAACTTGAGAGATTCCCTTGAGGCCCGAGATGATTGTGGCTTTCAGTTTTTCCTTGAGCTTGTACATTGCTTTGAAGTCCAAATCCTGCGTATGGAGGCTCATCTTGAGTTCGTTTGTACCCGTCTTGACCTTGAATCCTTTCTCAGTGAGTCTTTCTGCAATCCTTTGGGCACCGACATGGGTATTCTTCAGTCCTTTGGCATCAAGGGTAAGCTCAATCTTCTTGTTGGCAAAATCAATCTTGATTTCTGAAAGAATCTCTTCAAGCATGACTTCTTTGATCTTTTCAGCAAGGATCCTTGCATCTTTCTCATTGTTGAACTCTTTGTCAAGATAGACTTCCATCATTGGAGTTGAAGGTTGTTTTCTTGCATCCAAGATTTCAATCAGACGTGGTAAACCCTGGGTGACCTGCATTTGTGCGACGCCAGAGTGGTGGAACACATTAAGGACCATCTGTGTAGAGGCTTCTCCGAAGGATTGGGCAGTGACTACGCCAACAGCCTCACCTGCTGCAATCTTGTTTTCTTTAAGATGAAGTTTACAGACATCCTTTCCATCATCACCATATGCAAACTGGATAATATTCTCTGAAGCATCTCGTACTGATTCATCATACTCTACTTTAAGGTCCTGAAGTGCGCTGACTAATCTTCTGTACAGGTATCCCGATTTAGGAGTTCTCAGTGCAGTATCCATAAGGCTATCCCTTCCAGTGATTGCACCAAAGAAGTATTCAAATGGCTTGAGTCCCCTGAAATAAGAAGACTTGACAAAACCGTGTGCTTCTGGACCTAAGTCGCCTGCTTTGAAGAAGGAAAGAGTCCTGTCACGATAACCAAAGCTGATACGTTTATTCCAAAGAGTCTGCTGACCGATGCAACAACCAATCTGGGTGATATTGAGCATGCTACCGGCTGCGCCAGAAAGGATGATCTTGGTGACATTGCTGTCAGGTTGTGCATTTGCTTTCACGACATTTCCTAAGGTGGTTCGTACTTCATTGAGCACTTGGGCAATCTTGATTTCCCTGGTGTCCTCTAAAGATTTACCAGGCATAGCGGCTAAAGTGCCATTTTCAAAGTCTTCAATGACGGCCTTGGCTTTCTTTTCAGCATCACCAACAACTTCTTCAGTGGTCTTACGGACCTTCTCCGAGACATTCAAATCACGTACTGAAAGAGTACAACCCTTTCTGGAGAGATAGAGTGCACCAAGAAGGAAAGCCTTGTTGAGGGAGTTGATTGCTTCAACTCGGCCATATTCTTTGTCAATCTCTTTGACCAAGATGCCATCTTCAGTACCGAACGTGTTTGCTCCGGTTAATTCTGCTGCAAGTTTGATGTCGGATCCCTTTGGCATGGTTTGCAAGAAGACTTCCTTTCCAGGATGGTCTTTCCCTTTCAGGGTGCTGATTGCACCAGAGGCAAAGAGAAGCTGGTCAGAATCTATCTTGGACACACGGTCCTTCCCGAGAAGATATGCGCCAGTTATGGAATCTGCGATAGTACCTACAAGGTTCATATTATTCTTTGAAGAGATGATATTATTGCTGATATCAAGCAATATCTTTGCTTCAGCAAGCGCTTCTTCATTCTGCGGACTGTGGATGTTCATTTCATCTCCATCAAAATCAGCATTGTATGGTGCAGCTGCTGCAGGATGAAGCTTGAAAGTCCTGTTAGGGAGGACACGTACATAATGTGCCATCAAGCTCTGCTTATGGAGTGAAGGATGACGGTTGAAGAGCACAATGTCTCCATCTCTGAGATGTCGTTCAATACGATAACCTGGTTGGATTTCAGTGCAAAGCTCTTCTTTAAGTTCAGGAGTCACTCTTTTCTTCTTTCCATCAATTCTGATGACATAGTTTGCGCCAGGATATTCTTCTCCTTTACGGATAAGATCCCTCATGGCCTCAATGTTCATGCTGGTCACAGTCTCTGCTACAGTGATGACTCTTGCGACCTCAAATGGAATACCTACTTCATTGATTTTGATATAAGGATCAGGAGAGATGACGCTTCTAGCAGAATAATTGACTCTCTTACCTGCAAGATTATGTCTGATTCTGCCTTCTTTGCCCTTGATTCTTTCAGTGATGGTCTTTAAAGGTTGTCCAGATCTATGCCTTGCTGGAGGGATTCTCGTGACATTGTTGTCATAGAAGGTGGTCACGTGATACTGTAAAAGGTCCCAAAGATCTTCAACAATGACTTCAGGCGCTCCTGCGTTAAGGTTTTCCCAAAGTCTCTGATTTGATCTGATAATATCGGAAAGCTTATGGGTTAAATCATCTTCACTTCTTTCACCAGTGTCCAAGGTGATAGAAGGTCTGACCGTAACAGAAGGGACAAGAAGTAAAGAGAGCACGGACCATTCAGGTCGGCATGTCTTGGTGTTGATACCCACTTTCTTGAGTTCTTCATCCTTGATAAGGACAAGTCGTTCTCGGATCTCGATTGGAGTAAGTCTGCTGTTCCCTACTTTAAACGTGCTTGGTTTTTCAAGTTTAACCTTCTCAATTTGTTCATTACAGTGAGGGCACTTCTTAGCATCCCTTGCTTTCTTTCCTCGTAATGCAGGAGTATATTCTTTTTCCTTCTCAGTAGGTAAAGTAAGCTTCCCACACTTAGGACAGAAACTTCTCATACAAAGCTCAATTAAAGGAATATATTTGATATGGAAAACAGGGCGAGCAAGTTCAATCATGCCAGGGTGACCTGGACATTCTTTTACTCTCTTTCCACAAGTTCGACACCTGACTCCAGGGTCAATTGCACCAAGACGGAGATCCATAAGGCCGCCATCAACTGGGAATCCATCAATATCATACAGCTCAGGGGTGACTATCTTGGCAGAGCTTACTTTCTTGATCTGTTCAGGACTAAGCAAACTAAACCTCATTGCTCGTACTTGTTTTCTAAAATGCATTTCTCTCATGTTATTGTTCGTATTTGTTCTTTAATTCAAAGTTGGTCTGGATTCCTAAACCAAGGAGTTCATCAACTAAGAGCTTGAAAGCATAGGAAATTTCGATAGGTTCTGCTTCATTACTGCCGCAGATTGCACAGGAAATCTTGTTCCGGATGGTGTCTTCATAGGTCATGTTTCCACATTCCTTGCAGATATAAACTGTGGTCTTGTCTGAGTCATATCTTTCCTTAAGGAGCAAGGCTGCACCATGCCCAGCAAGGG
The DNA here is from genome assembly GCA_903873955.1 of uncultured archaeon. Lineage (GTDB taxonomy): Archaea > Nanobdellota > Nanobdellia > Pacearchaeales > GW2011-AR1 > VGKP01. Next base: position 5,743 of record CAIQQL010000020.1, read on the forward strand.
CCTGCTGCTCCATTTCTCCAAGTCTTAATCCGCCGCCACGGGCTCTGCCTTCAATAGGCTGTCTGGTGAGAAGGGCGACTTTACCTGAGGCTCTGGCATGGAGCAAGTTCTTGACCATACGTCTGAGTTTGAGATAGTACATATTTCCGATATAAATCTTAGCTTCAAGTTTCTTGCCCGTAATACCACTATACATGATTTCCTTGCCGTCAAAACTAAACCCGAGGTCTCGGAGCTGTGATTCAAGTTCTTCAACTTTCTGGCCCGTAAAGGGTGTTCCATCAATAATTTTTCCAGTGATTGCACCAGTCTTGCCTGCAAGCAGCTCAATCATATAACCGACGCTCATTCTGCTAGGAATACCATGAGGATTGAACATTAAGTCTGGCTTGACTCCTCTTGAGGTGAATGGAATGTCTTCTGACTCGGCAACAAGACCAACAACTCCCTTCTGTCCGTGAGGAGCAGAGAACTTGTCTCCAGGTTCTGGAAGTCTTGAATCCCTGACACGGACTTGTGCAATCTTATTTCCTTCTCCGTCAACAGTGACAAAAATCGCATCTACAGTACCTCGTTCTTCGGAACGGATAGCAAGGCTTGCTTCTTTCTTGGCTTGTAAATTAAGATCTCTTGCTTCACTCAAGAATTTAGGAGGGGTAACTTTTCCAATGACTACTTCTCCCTCTTTCATATCTGCTTCAGGATAAGCAATACCATCATCTTCTAAGAAGCGATAGGAATTTTCAGTACGATAACCTGCCACATCTTTGGTTGGAATGACTATTTCATCAGATAACCCTCCGGCATATTGAAGTTCGGTTACAGTATAAGGTCTGAAATAAGTGCTTCTGCCCATTCCACGGTCAATACTTGCTTTATTGAGGACAACTGCATCTTCCATATTATAACCTTCAAATGGCATGATGGCGACAACAAGGTTTTGCCCGGCGGGATAAAGATTAAGGGAATCATAGACAAAACTACGGACAATAGGTTTTTGTGGATAGTGCAAGATAGAGACATCTGTGTCCAGACGGACAAGATAATTTGCTGCATAGATTCCCAAGGACTGCTTGAGGGTCTTACTTCCTTTGTTCAAACGAGCAGAATGATCATGATTACAGTAAGGAACCTGGCTTGTGACGACTCCGAAAAGATCAATCGGATGTAATTCGAGATGTGTATTGTCTGCGACAATGGACTGAGGACTTTGAGCGATGAAAGCATTTTCTTCTTCAGCAGCATCAATGTACTCAACAATGCCATCTTTGACAAGCTCTGCCCACTTCATCTTATCGCTTTCAAGAAGGACGAGATGTTCATCAGTGAGCTTGCTTGCGCCATTTTCAACAATGATGACTGGTCGTAAGACCCTTCCAACCTCAGAAGACATGGTTAAATGTCCTAAAAGAGGATCATGACGGACACTGAGCTCCTTAGGCAAGTTTCCTTGTCTTCTTAACTGACGAACCTTTTTTGCAAAGTCTGCGGGACTTTTGACTAATCCAATAAACTTGCCATTGAAGAAGACATCTTCTCCTTCATCTTTATTGAGACCAAATTCAGTGAGCTTATTCATAAAGAAGGTCTCATCAATGGTTACAGCTGTAGAGATTTTACTGAGGATAGCAAGATTCTTTCTAAGACCGATTTCTGTTCCTTCAGGAGTTTCTGTAGGACAGAATCTGCCATAATGCGTAGGATGCAGGGTTCTTGCTGCGAAGTTCTCTTGTTCACCTGCAAGTACAGAAGATACCCTCTGCAATTGGGAAATGATGGCCAAATAATTGGTCTTATCCATATTTTGCGTGACACCTGATCGTTCCCCAATCCAGGAACCAGTGGCAATTGCACTTTCAATTCTTTGGGTGAAGAGAGTAGACTTAGCAAGGGTCTTGATTGAATAGAATTTCTTTCGCTTGGCAACTTTTTGTAAGGAATATTGAATGTCCCTGATAAGAATACCGAGATTTACTCTGAAAAGGTCGGCCATAAGATCACCAGAAAGCTTAACACGCTTGTTGGCATAGTGATCCTTATCAGTCCTGATATTCTTGTCTTCCTTTGCTCGTAAATAGGTTCGGACAAGCCTGCACAAAGTAACTGCTTTCTCTCTGCGAGACTCTTTGTTTAACCCGATATGCGGCAAGAAAAATGAGTCTATTCTCTGCTTGACTCTGTCAAGAATCTCTTTTTTAGTGCCTTGAATACCCGATTTTTCAGCAATGATCATCATGGCATCTTCACTATTTTGTAAAGAAGCATACTCATAGAGATTGACTATAAGGCAGTCATTCTCAAAATTGATAGCTTGTGCAATCTCTGCCTCTTTGATAAGACCTAAAGCCTTGAGCAAGACAACAATAGGGATGTCTCGAAGTCTGCTGAATGTTGCTTCAAGAATGCCTTCATTAGTCTCTGCAATGGTAGTAGGAATACGATAGGACCCTCTCTGGGAGAATACACGAACAGTAAGCCCAAGCCTGCCTTCTTCGATGAAAGGTTGGTTGGCAGCAAGGTCTTCATTCATGACCATGATACGTTCATTGCCATTGACAATAAAATATCCACCGGGATCGTTTGGATCCATGAAGTTTTCACGTAATTGGTCTTTGTTGAGGCCAGCAGTGTTACATGCCTGGCTCTTGACAATGACCGGGATTCTTCCAATTTCCACTTCAGAGCTATCAGTCTGTTTTCCATACTTTACAGTTAATTCAAGATAGACAGGGGCAGAATAAGTAAGATTTCGTAGACGCGCGATTGCAGGGGTTATCTGGGTAATCGCACCATCAGATTCGATAAGATTTGGTTTTTCAACACGGATTTTGCCGAGACGAATTTCAACCTCATCATTGTTCAGGGTTTCATTGATCTCATTGATGATCTGTTGCATCTTATTATTGACAAAGTCATTGAATGAAAGAATATTGGACTCCACTAAAGAGTGTTGTTCCAAATATTTTTTAATTAAGATGTCTCGAGAGTTTGTCATGATTAAGCTATAACGCGATAATAAACGTTTGTTTTAGTTCCTTCCTTTTCCTTCCTTTCCACTTTAATAACCTCACCTACTTGAAAAATTTCACCACCAAGTCCTGGATCGGTAGATTTAATCTTGGGTACCTGAGATAACGAAGCATTATATCTCTTCAAAATAGACTCCACCTCCGTAGGTTTGAGCTTAGTAATTTTCGGTTGTAGGATGTGCATGATGGGAACGAATATTCGTAAGCAATTAATAACTACAAAAGTGGCTTTTTAAATCTTTCTAAAACGAACTCTTAGCTAGAAAACTCTCTTGTAAAGATGCTCCCAGGCTCTTTTCCATAAGATTATAATTTACAGGGGATGCAAGTATATAAGCTTATAGGAAATTAATTATATAAATAAA
>CAIQQL010000021.1 GCA_903873955.1 uncultured archaeon
GCAATTATAGATGTCGGTTCAGTATCTCCATGGTGAGCCATTATTCCATTAATCACAGTCTCATTTATTTCTTTGTACTTTTTGTATTTTTTCTCTAACCTCTTTTTTGTGTTTTTTGCCATAGAATGGGTTCTTGTTGCCAATTAGTTTTTTACCGCGTTCGCTATTCACTAAACTATAGCAATCTTTGCATAGTTGATTTTTCCCTCCGCGTTTGACAGAATCAATTATATTAGATAACTTACTCTCTATTATTTTCTTACACTCTCTGCAATAAAAGGGAACGACATCACTACCCTTAATGGGTCTTGATGTCGTATCAACCAGCATAAGATTTTCTAGTTCTTCTGCACTCCATACTCTTGTTTTGTTAGGCATTTTTTAAATCCATTAGTGTTCTATTAATATCGGATCTTCTCTAATAAGAAGATAGTCATCTCATCGGAATAATAACAAAAAACTTTAGGGAAATCTATAATTCTTTTTAATATCGCATTGATGTAGTGTGTTAAAATAGTTGGGAATCAAATGTAGTTGATTTACATGCTAAAATAAACCTATTCAACTTAATGGCCTTGGTTTGGCCTTTTATTAGGAGAACAATGTATGAGTGAAATGATTAGTGCCGCACAGGCCAAAGATCTGGCCGAAAAACTTGAAAGACTGACAAAATCGTGGTCAGCGGGTTATCAGGGTTTGAATTCGGCGGGAAGAACGGGTATCAGTGCCTTAGCAATTGATCAATTAGATCCAGTAATTCAATCGATTACAATGGAAGATAAAGATTTTTTATTGACAAAAGACATCCCAACCATCAAAAGTACACAATCAGTATATTACTACACAGTCAAGACTCAAGTTCGTTCTGGGGTTGATCTGGCTGGTTTCGAAGCTTTCCTTCCTCAAGAAGACGCTAGCCAATACATGCGTGTTGCAGAAGTACTAAAAGTCTACGGTATCAAGAAATCGATCACTCAGATGGCTCAGTTCATCAACGAAGCTGGTGGTTACACGGTTGACATCGAAAAAGAAAACGATATTAACGCAGCAATCGCAATGGCAGAAGCCATGGAACGTGACCTGTACATCGGTGGTGACTATTATATCGACATTAACGGAGCAATTGACTCTCTCGTCGCTGCTAACCCAAATGGTCAAATCCGAAACATCCGTGGTATCCAAGCTAACGTCCGAGAAGGCGATAGTGGAATGAGAGGTATCCCTGGTGACTTCGTTGGTTACGGTAACAACCGTTCAGTAGTATTCGACAGAAAAGGTGCTGTTCTCGACCGTTCTTTCCTTGATAAAGTCGTAACTGCTGTAAGAGATTCACGAGGTATGATCAAAGAAGCACACTGTACGACAAGTCAGTTGTCTGAATTCCGCGCTACATTCTTCCCATTCGAACGCGGTGATCTTGGCGCTGCTTATGCAATCCGTGGAGCAAATGTAACGAACGACGAACAAGCTGCTCTCCCAGTCATGACGGTTGCTGGTAATATCGACTTCATCCCAACTGTATTCAAATATACACGATATCGCCCCGAAGCTGTTGTTGGTAATGTTGGTACGATGCCCACAACTCCTGGTACAATTACACTTGGTTACGGCGCTGCTGCTACAGCTAGTGGATTTGCTGCTGGCGAAGTTTACAGCTATGTTGTACAGGCTGTTAACGTTTCTGGTATCTCAACCCCAAGTGCTGCTACAGTAGTAACGGTTGCTGGTGGTAAAGACAACTTCCCAATCACTGCAAGTTGGACACGAGTTGCAGGAGCTGAGCACTATATGGTATTCCGCAGTCCAGTTGAAACCTCTGGTGTTGCTGGTACGGAAATGTTCATTGGTAAGCTTCCTCAGACGGCTGGTGGTGTTAACCCAACTTTCGTTGATAATGGTCGATTGGTTCCAGGTCTTGACTCGGTACTTTTCTTACCAAGAGACAAGAATAGGGCTAAGTTGGCAATACTTGGTAATCTTCTTAATAAGATGATGTTAGGTGCGAGAGGAACTGGGGCTGAGACGATTTATACTAGTTATTTCGGGTGCTTAGTTACGAAACCTCGTAGTTTTGCAATAGCTGATTCCGTGTTTCAACAGCGAGAAGGCATCTAATTAGAATTCAATTCAATAAGTTCCCTTGATTAGGTCAGATGTTCTATCTGACCTTTTTTATTACCTTTTTTTAATCATAAATAATCCTAAAGTTTTACTTGAACATTCCGATAAGATACTGTAAGATGAATTCTGTTTAATGGAGGACTGAATGGACATTACAAGTAAAAGAGGTTACAGGGATTCAGCACAATTAGAAAAGTGGGGAGCTGTAGACACAACACCAAGAGTTGTTGGCAAGAAAGGCAAGATAAGAGTTAAATGCCTATGCTGTGATTGCGAGTCTGATCAGTATATGGCAGTTCTATATAACCTTGAGAGAAAATCAACAAGGTGGAGGTGTTATGAATGTGGACACAAAGCTGGTGCTGAAAAAAGAACGACAGGCAATAGACCACCGGGCAGTAGCAGAAAGTCTTCTGCTTGGAGAACGGAAGATATTCTTAAGCAAATGAATATTGTCGATCTAACTCCCAGGGTTGTCAGATCCGATGAGTTTGTCTTAGTTAGGTGTTGTAGTTGCGAAAACACAGGAAGCATCAGATATAATGGACAAAACCAACACTTAACTGTTTATGGAGAGGGGTGGAGATGTGATGTTTGCTCTCATCTACTTAAAAGCAAAATAGCATCAGAAAAGACAGGTGACAAAAACTCTTTTTATGGTAGAAAACACTCCGAACGCACTAAAGAATTACTGTCCCAGGCAACTACGGATAAGTGGAACTCATTGTCTTCTGACGAGAAAGAGAAAAGATTAGAAGCATTGAATAAAAGCAAACCCTAGCCCACTGAACTGCCAAAAACAATTAACTTGTACCTAACCGTTATCCATGCTAAAATATGCTTTATGTTCAGGTGGACTTTAAGTAGCGAAACCTGTTACCTTTTGTTTGTTCGTTAAAGTTAACCTATACATTGGAGAATAAATTATGTCAAGTCCACGAATTTCCAAGATTTTCATTGGCTTAACCGAGTCACTCCGTAAGCTTGGCCCCTATGCTAATGCTTTCAAAACCGGCCTTGTTTGGTCTGGAATTGATCTAAACGGTGGAAATGCTTGCGTTATCGATCTCACCTCTGCTACATGGGCAACTGCTCACCTGAGAGCCGTCCTTGTCTCTATCCCTGCTCACGACAGTCAGAACCTGGCTGCTCTTAAAACTCAGTCACATGCTGCTGGTATGTTTATCGATGGTTCAGTTAGTTTTCAACTTATAATGGAAGATGCTGCTTCTAACATGAGTGCACATGCCAAATTTCAGAGAGAAATCATGCATGTACTTCGCGGTCAACTTGGTGCACCTGTAGAACTTCTTCTTACAGCTAATACTGTAGAACCAAAAGTCAATGGCGTTAACGGAGCAACCTCTACCGCCGCTACGACATCTGCCGGTACTTATCAGCCATATTTCTTCGCAGTTTCTGGCGGAATCTAAGAAAAGCTAAGGGAGTTAAAGGATTGGCTCTCTTTCTTTTTATATAATTTAATTGGAGGTAACTAATGAAAAGTAAACAAGAATTAGAACAGGAAATCTCGAAGACGATGGGCGAGATTGCCGATATTCTGAAAAAATCAGATATGATTAAGAAAGACGACGAACCACTTCCTGATGAAATCAAAGATCAGGGTGAAGAAATCGCTTCTGACACTACAGCTCAACATGAAGGCGCTGAGAGTCCAGAAATGGAATCCCAAGAGCACGCCGAAGGACAAGAAGCTCCTGATGAGTCCGGCATGGAAGAAAAATCCATGGCTGATCATGCTGCTGAATTGTCAACTGAAGAGCTTGACGAACTTATCGATGCTTTGATGGCAGAGAAAGAAAAACGTCATGGCGCTGAAGGACAAGAAGCTGCTCCTGAAATGGCTCCTGAGATGCCACCTCCTGAAGTTGAGAAATCAATGAAGGAAGAATTTGCATCTTTAGCTAAGTCAATGAAGGATCAAGTAGCTGAAATGTTTGCTGGCCTAAAGAGCGAAGTAGATGCCCTTAAGAAATCATCTGTCAGCTCTAAACCAAAAACTGTCACTCAAGCTGCTGCTTTTAATCCTCATAATGTTCAGGTACTTGAGAAGTCAACTCCTGCTAAACAACGTTTGTCTAAGTCGGAAACTATTACTTTCCTTCAGAGCGAACAACGACGACGAAATCCTTCGGTTAATACCGATCTGATTGCTGATGTTGTTGGATGCCAAGACGACAAAGAACTTCACGGTGTTCAGGACAAAATGCACAAAATGGGAATTAAACTCCCTGAATAAAACCCGTTGACCCTTCCTTTCATCAACGGCTTGAGGCCAAGAGCATTTCCTCCTTTACGCTCTTGGCCTTTTTTTATTTGCTAAACTACAGTCAATAATGGTAAAATTAAGATCAGGTTTGTCTAACCAAGGAGATCTTTATGGCCGAGTCCAACAACTCTGTTTCAAAACTGTTAAAGCTTAAGAACGGCTTAACTATACATAAACAAAAGAAAATTTCTGAGGGCAAGGAACAAGTTGAGGTAAGCAAAGTACTTGACGAGGATGGGCAAAAGGTTGCTTGTTTTACTACAAGTGATGGTAAATTGGTTGAGTCCGCTGCCAAGGCCAAGGTTCAGGAAATGGGTATTCAAGAGGAAGCTGCTAAAAAGATTGGAGTTTCTGCTGATATTCAACCAACTGTTGCTTCTTTGGCAAGTGAAAAGGCTGATGATGATCAGGTTAAAGATGAGAGCAACAACCAGGAAGCTGAGAAAGAAAAGTTCGTTAATAACAGTAAGCCAAAAGAATCTTTAGAAAAAACGGCATGTAAAGGTCCAACCATTGATTATTCCAAGATAAATAAAATTGAAAGAAAACCCTCTCCAACTATTGATTACAGCAAAATCAATAAGTTATCTGTTCCTGTTAAAGGTGGTGTTAGGGATTGGGATGACCTAGA
>CAIQQL010000022.1 GCA_903873955.1 uncultured archaeon
AATTATATATATAAAAAAGAAGACGGGCATCCCCAGATTGTCGATAAAAAATCAAAGGTTAAAGCTAAAACCCTTGTTGCAAGTTATCATAAGATACAGCGAATTACAGGGACATTTGTTAAAGATGGGCCAACATGATTGAGGTTGCTTACTGAAAATGAATGTAAATCTATAATGGGTTTTCCTATGGATTTCAAGGTTCCTGTATCAAGAACTCAAATGTTCAGGCAATTCGGTAATTCAGTTGCAGTACCTGTAGTAGAAGCCGTTGCAAAAAAAATAGTTGAAAAATTAGAAGAAGGAAAAGCTCTGAAAAAATAACAGATATAAAAATTATTAACTATTCTGATAAATAGGTAACTAATTCTTCTACTGAAAATGTATCATCAAGTGCACTATGAGGCATCCTACAATGATCTTTACAGCGTCTAAAGTTGTCTTTTTCTTTTTGGCTCGTGTTAACTTCATCAACCACGACAACTGATTTTATGTCTTTCTTATGTACTTCTTTAAAGTAATTTTTAGTTCCATAAGCATCCCACTGTTTACCTCTTAGTCTATCTGTTCTTGCTGTTGTTGTTGAATCTATGGACACAATAGTACCATCATTTTTCTCAACGGCAAAGTCTGGATTAAACTCTCCATCGTAAACTTTAGGTTTTCTAACAAATCCCTTAATTCTTTTATTGTTCTTTAACTTAATAAGGACTCCTTCAATTTTATCCTCAAATCCACTTCCACGTAGAGATCTAGACCTATTTGCACTTTGGGCAACAACATCCATATATTAACTACTTTAAAGTAATTTATAGACTTTTGTGCAAGAGAAGGTATAATGTTGCATAATAACTATTTTTGTTTTAACGCATTACTTAGCAATAGAGATATAAAACTGCAAAAAAACTGAATCCTACCAGCCCAACAACACTTAAGATTATCCCTTTTAGTGCTGGTGAGCAGTCTATCTTATTATTCCATACGCACTGCCAACAAAAACTGCAGTTATTGTAGCTATTCCGCTTAGTTCACCAAGAGAGTTTTGAATGGACCATAAATTATAGGTTACTTTGGCCATTTGACAAAATGGGTCGATCATCATAAAATAGACGCCTTAAATTATAAAAAAGAACAGGACCATTCTTACTTTTTGTCCAGGAATGACTAATTGTGCAAAGCCTTACAAATAGTAAATTTTAAAAAGCAACATTAATTTTTAGTCCTATGGCAGTTCCCAGCAGAAGGTACAGGGCAGGAAAAGTCGACATTGACAACAAGGCTATTGAACGTAGGGAAAAAGCCAAAAAGGAAGTCGTGAAAGAAGTCACTCCTGAAGAGCATGAGGCAAGGCTGAAGGTGCTCAAAGAGATGGGCATCATAAAAGAGACTAAATCTGAGTAAGTGATTTTTCCAGGCCTGTTTAAAAGAAACATTTTTAATACGCAAAGGCCTGTCCTTTACGAAGAAGAGGATTGATGGATTTTGACATAGTGACCTTTGGAAGCGCAGTGATCGACACCTTTGTACATACGGATGTCGCTGAGAGAAAAAACTTCATCTATTATCCTGTAGGAGGAAAGATCCTTATCCAGGATCTGACCTTCAGCATCGGGGGCGGAGGGACGAACACGGCTGTCGCCTTTGCACGCCTCGGCCTCAAGACAGGATGCATCTGCAAAGTAGGGGATGATGCCAATGGGAAAATGATCCTCTCCTTGCTCAAAGATGAGAACGTGAGGTTCATCGGCTCAATAGATAAAGAAAAGATGAGCGGATACTCTGTCATCCTGGACAGTAAAGGGGGTGAACGCACCATCCTCACCTACAAGGGAGCCAATAATGACATCGCCCTCAAGGAACTCAAAGCAGGAACCTGGAAGACCAAATGGCTCTATTACTCTGCACTTCTAGAAGAAAGCTTTGAGACCCAAAAAAAAATGGCCACCCTTCTTCACAAACAAGGAACAAAACTGGCATTCAACCCCAGCAGTTATATCATCAACAAGGAAGACTTCTCAGGACTGCTCAAGATCTGCGATGTATTGATCGTCAACAAAGAAGAGGCTGCAATGATCTGCAAGCGCTTCAAGAAAAAGACGAATGACCCTTGGGCCTCAATCCATGAACTGGGAGCAAACGAAATCCTGATTACAGACAAAGACAATCCTGCAGTCTGCTTTGATGGCGTGCAGCGCTATAGCATCCAGCCTCATAAAAATCTCAAGGTCGTGGAAAGAACGGGTGCAGGAGATGCTTTTGCATCAGGATTTGTCGCAGGGAGGATTGTGGGATGGCCCCTTGCAGAATGCCTTGCGTTAGGGCTGAAGGAAAGTGAATCAGTCATCACGTCACGCGGTGCCAAAAATAAATTGTTACGTATGAGCCTTACATGATCAGACTCAACAAGATCCTCAAGAATGGAAGGGCATTGTTCCTTGCCTATGACCAGGGTCTTGAACATGGCCCGATAGATTTCAATGACGCAAACGTCGATCCCCAGTATATCATCAACATTGCAAAGAAAGGCAGGTATACTGCCCTGATATTCCAGAAGGGCATAGCGGAGAAGTATAAGACAGAGATCAAGGAAAGCAGGATCCCTCTTATTGTCAAACTGAACGGAAAGACTTCGATGGTGGGAGGAGAGCCTATCTCTCGGCAGTTATGCACGGTAAAAGAGGCCATCGCTTTAGGGGCAGCCGCAGTAGGATACACGATCTATTTTGGCAGCGAGCATGAAAGTGAGATGCTCCAGGAATTTGAGACTATCCTGCGGGAAGCGCATGCCAAAGGGCTGCCGGTGATCATCTGGGCATATCCCCGTGGAAAAGGCACCGCTGAAAAATCCAAAGCAGAGCTCATGGCCTATGCAACCCGCGCAGGCCTTGAGATAGGGGCCGATATCGTGAAGATTGTCTATGACGGAAACATCGAGGATCTTCGATGGGCGGTCAAAGCTGCAGGAAAGACCAAAGTGGTCATTGCAGGCGGCGCAAAGGAAGATGAAAAAGAGCTTCTTAAACAGATCAAGGAGATCTGCAGGGCAGGCGCGATAGGGATGGCCATTGGCCGCAATGTCTGGCAGTCCCCTGACCCTTTAACCTTGACCAAAAAGATGAAAGAAGTCATTTTTCAATGAAGATAGCTTTTTTTGAGATTGAAGACTGGGAACAGACCTATTTACAACAAAAACTCAAGGGCCATAAACTCCTCTTTTTCAAAGACGCACTTTCTGAAAAGACCGTCAATCTGGCCAAGGATGCAGGCATTGTCTCGGTATTTATTTACTGCAAAATAACCGATAATGTCCTCTCTGAGTTCACCCATCTGCAGGCCCTCGTCACCAGGTCCACGGGCTATGACCATATTGATGTCGCTTCCTGCAAGAAACGAAAGATTGCCGTCCTCAACGTACCGACCTACGGAGAGAATACTGTCGCAGAGCATACCTTCTCCCTGCTTTTATCTCTTTCAAGAAAAATCCCCCAGTCCTATGAACGGACGCGCATGGGGAATTTCTCATTGGAAGGATTGAGAGGTTTTGATCTTCAAGGAAAAACATTAGGGATCATCGGCATGGGACATATCGGTCAGCATGTTGCCCGCATTGCCCGAGGGTTTGCCATGCATGTACTAGCCTATGATAAATATCCTGATAGGAATCTTGCCAAAAAGATGAGATTTGCCTATGCTCCCTTAAGCAAGGTCCTGCAACAATCAGATATCGTGACCTTGCATTGCCCTTACACCAAAGACACCCATCACCTCCTGAACAGGAAAACCATCGCCCAGATGAAACGGGGCGCAATCCTTGTCAACACTGCGCGCGGGGCACTTGTTGAGACGAACGCTCTGGTCAATGCGTTATCCCGAGGACATTTGGGAGGAGCTGCCCTTGATGTCCTGGAACAGGAATCCCTAATCAAGGAAGAGGCGCAGTTACTCTCAAAAAACTTCCCCAAAGAACATCTGCAAAATCTTCTTGAGAACCATATCCTGCTCACGTTCAACAATGTCATCGTCACGCCCCATAATGCATTCAACAGCACAGAGGCCTTGCAACGGATCCTGGACACGACCCTAGAAAATATAAACTCAGTACTCTTCCATAAACCAAGCAAGAACCAACTATGAAGCCCATTGTCATCATCAATATGAAAACGTACCTGCAAGGAAAGCAGGTTGTCAATCTGGCCAAGGCTGTAGAGAAGGTCCATAAAGACACCATCTTAGGCGTTCAACCGACGGACATCTATCCTGTCTGCCTGCACAGCCATCTGCAGGTTTTCAGTGAGCACGTCGATCCCATCACCCCGGGAAGAAACACAGGCTTCATCTCACCAGAGGCGATAAAGGCTGCTGGAGCCAAAGGAGTATTCCTCAATCATTCAGAGCATCCTCTTACCTTTGATGTCATCAAGAAAACCCTTGCACGCTGCAGAGAAAGCGGTTTAAAAACTGCCGTCTTTGCCCGAGACCTCAAGGAAGCAAAAAAAATAGAACAGCTAAAGCCCACCTACCTCATTTTCGAACCTCCAGAACTTGTGGCAGGCGACCTTTCTGTATCCAACGCAGAGCCAGAAGTCATTGCAGATATAGCGCACCATTTGAAACGCGGATTTCTTGTCGGTGCGGGAATCAAGACCTACACGGACCTGGTAACCTCCATAAAACTTGGGGCACAGGGAATTGCAGTCTCCTCGGCAATCACCACTGCAAAACATCCAGAGCAAGCCTTACGATTACTTCTTGGAAAGATCTAACGTGCACGAACACACTTTTATCCAGGCCATCATCAATCAGGTCCCAAACAAAGAGCAGGTCCTTTCAGTGACCCTTGCAGTGGGAGATTTGGTGGGAATCGCTCCAGACCATCTCAAAGAACATCTTGAAGAACAGACCGGATGGAACGTCACGGTCAATAAGGTCCCTTCAGCTGTGCACTGTTCCTGCGGTTATACGGGTGAAGCAAAAATCGTGCAGCGTTTGCATGACCTGGTCCTTTTTGCATGTCCTTCCTGCGGAGGAAATGTTGAAGTACTCAAGGGCCAGGATATCCTGATAGAAAAAGTGACCTATAACGACCAACCTTTCGAACACCATGCATAAAAGCCTGAAAGTTATCCGTGAGAATAAACATGAACCGCATACCAACATCGGCTCGCTGTTCAAGGAGTTCATCTTAGGGGGCCAGGATGGCCTGGTCAATGTGCTAGGGGTCATCTTGGGCATCGCCATTGCTTCCCAAAGCACAAAACTGGTGATCATCGCCGGGCTTGCCGCAACCTTTGCTGAAGGTTTTTCCATGGCTGCCGTTGCCTATACTTCTGGTAAAGCTGAAGAAGATTATTACCAGAGCCAGAAGAAAAAAGAACTCTACGAAATAGCGCATATGCCAAATGTTGAACGAAAAGAGATCAGGGACATCTATTACGCAAAAGGATTTCGGGGAAAACTCCTAGAAAAGATAGTTGATCATATCTGTTCAGACAAAAAAGTCTGGCTTGACATCATGATGGATGAGGAATTGCACCTCTCTGATGCCCAGGTCCATCCCCTGCAAAGCGCAGTCTGGGTCGGACTTGCAACCCTCATCGGTTCGCTGGTACCCTTGTTTCCTTTTTTCTTCTTTCACATCGAGGCAGCAATTGCAGGCGCTCTTTTCCTCTCTGCCCTGGTCTTGTTCATCACCGGGGCACTTGAGGCAAAGCTTACCGTAGGCCATTGGTTCAAAAAGGGAGTGCAGCTGGCGCTCATCGGCATGGCGGCAGCGCTCATCGGATTCCTTGTCGGAAAGCTCATCGGCGCGTAAAGAAAGTGATAAAAGATGTAGACATCACATCATTCGTTAGCCACCCTTCCATAACTTCGTGTCCTAAAATAAAGAGGTCTGCTCAAGAAAGTATTAATATCAACAAGGATTCATTTTATATGAGGATTACATGTGCTTATCTATCCCTGGAAAAATTGTTGCAATCGAAAAGGACCGTTTTGTTGTAGATTATGGCAATGAGCAACGCATCGCTGAACTGAGCCTGGTCGATGTTGCCTTGGGAGATTACGTGATCATCTCCAACAAAATGATTGTGACAAAACTCAAAAAAGAACAGGCACAGCAATTCCTTGCACTGGTGGACAACAATGCCTGAATCCCTGACACCTGAAGGATATTTTTTCATCTATGCCTTCCCCGCAATAACCCATTGCGCAGGCAAGATCACGCCAGAAGAGTTCTCCTCCCTTGAAAGCCAAGCAGTACTTGGTAAAGGCCCATCACTGGAACGATTACGCAGACTGTTCCCCAATGCGTTCAATCGTATCGAGCACCTGACCGGAAAAATAGAGGCATACACGATTGAGGATTATCGTTCTTACTGGTGGATTGAACATAACCGCATCATTGACCATAGAGAGAAAGGTTATGAGCAGGTGCAAGAGGAAGAAGCTGAACTTTGCAAGGTACAGTTCCCCATAGTCAAAGGCCTCAATGGAAGAGTCGTCACCATAACCTACCCCACAGGTCCTGAAAGGAAAGGCCTCAATTACCGTAACCTCCCATTACAACCCGGTCAACGGGTGAGCATCCACAAAGGGCACATCGTTGAGATGATCTTAGAGTCAGTCTACACCGCCTACTTTCCCCATGCACACTAAAGTCCTTTGTCTAGGCAATGCATTCATAGCTGAGGACTCATTGGCACTGAGGGTTGCAGACCATCTTTCCAAAAAACATCCCGCATTCAGTTTTGTCAACATCAAGGACAGTTTTGAACTCCTGGACCATTTACAAAGCCCTGAACCCATAATCATCCTGGATGTCGTCTTTCGCCTACAGACAGTCCAGAGATTACATGTCTCCGACCTTACCTCGGGAAGCATCATCTCCGCACACGATTTTGACGCAAGTTTTTTCTTACAATTGCTTGGTGAAGGCAAAGACATCTCCATCATCGGCATCCCTATGAGAGGAGAAGTAAAAAAAATAGGCGAAGATGTCGAGAAGCTCCTTAAAGCCAAGTGACCTGCAGGAAATGTGTTGAACAGCTAAAACAAGGGTCAAAGGCACGGATCAATTTCTCCACTTGCCTTACGATCTCTTCTTTGGAAGTCCCTGCCTGCAAAAGCCCGTCCACTACTTGAGCAATATCGCGTTCGATGATATTCAGGTTTTGGGCAGTAGGGGTGATGATGTTGCAATAGGTTATCTTGCCCGTCTTGTCGATATGATACTCATGGAACAATGTTCCGCGTGGAGCTTCAACTGCAGCCACTCCCTTCCCTTCACGGATCCTGATCTGCGGCAAGTCCTGCCTGGCAGGTAAATGCTCGATTATTTCGATGGACCGATTCGTCGCCTCCAAAAGCTCGATTGCCTGACAGAGCAGATTATGATGGGGGTTGGAAAAAGGAAGGCTAGTCTTTAGCGTGCCCAGGGATTTTGTCAGAGCATTTTTTGCTTCAGTGCCCAACTGGCCATGGTTCAGATTGATACGGGCAAGTGCCCCCAACATATAGGGTTTTCCATCTTTCACGACAAATTTTGCAGTCGCATACTCTCTGATGTTCTCCTGCAGATGCTTGCCATAGTCCTCTTCACTAAAATTCCCCGTGTGGGAGGTTGCCCTTCCCGAAATGGTCGTATATTCTTTTTTCTCCTTCAGGGCAAGATAATCGACCGTCCGTTCCAACTGGGGATAAGGCAGATTTGCAAAAAGATCAATGGCGCGTGCAAGGATTGGCTTTGCATCCCGAAGCTGCCCGAGGAGCCCTGAAAATTCGGTTCGCGGCATCTCTTCTTTTATCTTCAGGAAAGGATGCATCTCCCTGCCTCCAAACGCTTCAACGATCCTGTTCCCCAAGGTGATCAGCGCGAGAGCATCATTGACCTTATCCTTATGCTTGCTCGCAAGACTTAATGCCGATGAGGCATTCAAATAATCAGGAAGTGAAAGGAAATAGAGATGAGTAGCGTGGCTGCGTATCCTTTCACCCAGCATCAGCAGTTCCCGGATAGACCTTTGCTGAGGCGTCGGCTGCATCTGCAATGCATGTTCTAGGGCCTGGATTGCGGCAACACTATGCGCGCTGGAGCAGATACCGCAGATGCGTGAGACAATCTCCTGGATGTCTGAAAGATTCTTATTGACCACCAACGCCTCAAAGAAGCGCGCACCTTCCATCGCCTTGAGCTCACAACGCTCCACCTTGTCATGTTCAATCTTCAAGGTGAGGTTTGCATGACCCTCGATCTTACAAAGATGATTAAGGTTTATTTCTCGAGCCATTTTGAAGCGTCTCCCTCCTGTTCCTTGAATTGTAATCCAGCAAAGGTGTTCATCTTGTCATGCATTGCAGCATCCGTATATCCCATCTCCTTCAACATTGCAAGATAGGCTTTGATATTGGCATCTTTGCACGCGCCTCTGCAGCCATAGCAGGTAACGCCATGGGAAGGGCATAGGGCATTACATCCTCCATTGGTTATCGGACCAAGACAGATCTCATTTTTTGTCAGAAGACAGACATTGCCTTTTCTTCTGCATTCAAAACATACAGGGTCGCGATATGGCTTGAACTCCCTGCCCTGCGCGATGCATTTGATGAACTCGACAATCTCCTGCTTGTCTGGCGGACACTGGGGAAGATAATAATCGACCTTGATATGCTGGTCAATAGGAGTTGGAGGTTCCGTCTTCAGATGGTTATGCGCCGGATACACAAGTTTCATGACCTTCTCCTGGTCCAAAAAGTTCTTGATGGAGGGGACCCCACCTGTGCAGGCACAAGAGCCCAAAGCGACAACTTTCTTGGCACGCTTCCTCAGGGCATTGAGCGCCATAATATCCTCATCAAAACAGACCGTCCCTTCAATGAACACATAATCAAAATCACCTTCGTATCCCTCCTCTTTGATCATAGGAAACGCCTTGATATCCACAAGTCTGACTATCTGCTTAAAACAATCCTCAAAAAGCACAGACAACAAACATCCTGCACAGCCCGAGATACCAAAGACACCGATCTTCAATCTCGGTTTTTTCATTTTTTCACCCCTTCTGAAGATTGCTCGTTTTCCAGACGAGGTTTGATGACATCATATCGGAAGATCGGGCCGTCCTTGCAGACATACAGGTCCTGGATCTGGCACCTGCCGCACGACCCAAACCCGCATTCCATCCTTCGCTCCATAGACCAGCAGATCTTATTGTCAGTGAGCCCAAGACGGTTCAGCTCGAGTGTGACCCCTCCCATCATTGTCTCTGGTCCGCAGAGCAAGGCGACCGTATGCTCGACTTTAGGCTTATGCTTTTCCATTATTTCCTGCACGTATCCCCGTTCATATTTATGCGTGAGGACATCATTGCTCAATCCCACATGCACGTGGAATTTCTTTTTCCATTTTTCTATGCGATCAGAGAGCAGCACATGTGCTTCATCCCTAAACCCAAAATAGATGAACACCTCCTTAAACTCCCTGCGGTGCTTCTCCACATACTCAATTAAGGAAGTCACTGGAGCAATCCCTGTCCCTCCTGCAATCATGATCAGGTTCTTCTTCTTGAGCTGTGCCAATGGAAATCCTTTTCCATAGGGGCCACGGATGAAAAGGGCATCTTTCTTCTTCAGGTCAAAGAGAGCCGTGGTCACATTACCTGCGTTTCTTACCAGGATATCAACATATTTCCCGTCAAAGGAACAGGAAGCGAGCGGACATTCACCAACACCCGGGACCGATACCTCGATAAACTGACCTGGTTGAGGATCCATCGCACATTTGACCTTGAACAGTTTTACATCAGAGGTAAAAACCTCCACTGCAGTGATCACATAGGGTTTTGGAAGATATGTCATTCTTTCTTTTTACCGCCTTTTTTCTTTATGGTCTCCATGGAATCTAAAAGATTGATGGTCTTGACCCAATCAATCTTTGTCGGGCAGACTCTCAGGCATCTTCCACATCCGACACACATGTACCGGCCCTGATGCTTATGATAATAGACCAGCTTGTGGTAGACAAAATGCTTGAATCTGGAAAGCCTGGCATCCCGATAGGATTTTCCCCCTGCGACACGGGTGAATGACTTTAGTTGACACGACATATGACACCTGCTTCTTTTCCCATCCTTGAGGTTCATCTCAAGTTGGTCTTTGATATCAAAACAGTTGCAGGTAGGACAGTCCACGGTGCAGGCTGAACAGCTCAGGCATTTTTCAGCATCCGCCTCCCAGATCTTGTTACGATAGCTTTTCTCGATGTTTTTTTCTTCCAAAACTTTCGTGTTGAGCGGATGCGGGATCTTCACCTCTTTTTTTGCCGTGGGCAAGCCCTTGACCAACGCGAGTCCTTTGGCAGAGCCTACAGAGATGTAGTACTCATTTTTCTGTGGATAAAAGAAGAGGTCATAATAGTTGACAAGCTCCATGGAATTGCAGAAACAAAACTCATCAGGATGTTCGCAAAAAAGCCCGATCGTGACTGTATTTTTTCGTTTGGTAAGGTACAAAGGATCAAACATCACCTTGTCGAGGATCTGCAACGCGTTCAGGTCACAGGTGCGTAGTCCGAAAATGACCCGTTTTTTTGTATCCCCTTGCCGTTCACTCGCTTTTCCCCCCTTAAATTCCACGATGACCTCATGTTCCGGGAGAAAAATGTTTTTTGCAGGAATCTCAGTCACCGTATCAAGATAGAGCTCTTTGGATGAACCAATCTTCTGGAATTTGGTATTCTTGTCCTTTACCGGCCCGTAGACCTCATACGACTTCAGTAGCCCTTCAATAAAAGATGGAAACTGGGCCTTTGAAAGAACTTTTTGCATCATCACCTCTCCTTGTCATTGCAGGGGATTTCAAGGTTATAAATCTTTTTTATCAAGGGTAATCTTTCGGTCCGGTTAGTTGAGAAAACTATTTAAGTCACCCTTGGCTTTTTTCTTCTAGAGGAGAGAGTGAAAGCGTCAGCCAATATTTTCTATGCATAATAAAATCATAGCTTTCGATATCGGGGGCACAAGTGTTAGGGCAGCGATTGTCCAGAACAATAAGGTCTGTAAATACCTACGTGTCCCTACGTCCAAAGAAAAACCAGTCTTTCTCCATCAGATAGAGAATTTTATTGAAGAGCTTATCAGCAAGGATGTCATAGGCATAGGCATCGCATGCCCAAGCCCAATCAAGAATGGCATTGTCAAGAATCCTCCCAACATCCCTCTCAAGGATTTCAACCTCAAAGCCCATCTTGAACATAAGTTCAAGAAAAAAGTCGAGGTGGCAAATGATGCAGGCTGTGTCGCCCTTGCCGAAGCAAGGTTGGGCTGCAAAAAAAAGAGCTTCTTCATCCTTACCCTTGGAACGGGCATAGGGGGAGGAATCATCATCAATGGAGAGCCTTATCGGGGGACTGGGTATGGCGCTGAACTTGGCCATATCCTCATAGACGGGAAGGACATGGAGTCATTATGGAAAGAGACTCGGGCGTCCATCGAGAGGGAATTCAAGGAAAAGCTGCTGATCAAAGACCTCGTTGAACTTGACACCCCAAAAGCCCGCAAGATTCTGGAACAGGCCTCGCAATATCTTGGAGAAGGCATCGCCTCCCTTATCAATGCCCTTGACCCGGAGATTGTCATCATCAGCGGGGGCATCAAAGAGTCAGGGGAAGGGTTCCTCGACATGATACGGGCCCAGGTCAAGAAATATGATTTCCTGCCCAAGAAAACCCCCATTGCCTGGACATCGCTAGAACATCCAGGGATTCTGGGAGCAAGCCTGCTCATACACCATTAAATAGGTTTTTAAGGTAGATTCTGCTGTGTTTTCTGTGAAAAAAGGGTTATGCCAAAGTTGCGGGATGCCGATTTCCAACGCTGGAGATTGCGGCACCAATGCAGATAACTCTAAGAATGGGGAGTATTGTAAATTCTGTTTTAAGGACGGAGTGTTCACTGATGAAGGCATCACCGTCCAGGAAAAGGTTGAAAAAATCAAGATGATGATGAAAAAAATGGGCATGAATGATACTGAAAACATAAAAATGACGGCCCTTCTTCCTAAGCTTAAGCGTTGGAAAAAATAGGCTTCTGGACTCTTTTTCTTGTTTGTGCAGTTTACTTTGGGCATTCGCCCTGCGTGTAGGAAACCACATTGACATTGTGGCAGGCTGTGCAAGGATTGGAGAAGGTTTGCGCGCAAGGATATTTCAGACATTGTATCTGCGCAGGATCAAACCACCCACAGGTCGGAGCATATTCCATCGTGCAGAGATTTCCCTTCTTTTGGGCAGGAGTGCAAAGTGTGCCCTCGGGCTGGACTTGGGTGGCGACATTCACTTTCTGACATCCGCATCCGCACTGGTCACGGAAAGCCTGCTCACCCTGGATACACATAAAATTGATCACACAAGAACTCCCATTCTTGAGATAGGTCTTGTCAACCGAAGTAGATGCACAGGAAGGAGCAAAGTCAATCTTGGCATTATGCGTAAAAAAAATCAAAGAAAGGATTGCGATGGCTATGATAAGCGCAGCAATAAGAGTAAGAAAGTCAAGATACTTTTCCCTTGAGTTAAACATCTAGATTATTACGTGCAATGCCTATATAATTTTTTCTTTCAATCGATAGTTTTAAATCAATCATCACGTTATAGCAAATATGAAAAGAGAGCTGCAACTTCTCAATGTCATGTCGGCGCTCTTTGTGTTTGCCTTAGGGCTGTTAGGGCCGATCTATGCGACCTATGTCGCAGGCATAGGGGGCGACATGATCACCACAGGAACTGCCTACAGCATCTTTGCCATCGCCTCTGGCGCATTAACGTTCCTTCTCAGCCGCTGGGAAAACCGCAGCAAGCATAAGGCCAGGATCATGATGTATGGATTTGCACTGGGATGCATAGGGATCTTAGGGTACCTCTTTGTCTCCAATCCCCTTGAACTTTTTGCGGTCCAGTTGGTGCTAGGCATTGCCGCAGCGATACGTATGCCCTTGTATGATGCACTCTACTCAACCTATCTTGACAAGGGGAAATATACTGCTGAATGGGGAGCCTGGGAAGCGCTCAACCTCATCGTGACCGGCCTCTCTGCCCTTCTTGGGGGGATGATTGCAGAATGGTACGGATTCAACACTCTTTTTGCACTGATGTTTGCCGTATCGCTCATCGGGTTCTTCATGTCCGCTGCCCTGCCTACCAAGAAACCCAAGAAAAGACCACGAAAATAGGCGCAGCACCTCAAAGAACAGGAGATTTTTAGAAAAAGTTAAAAAGAGGCAAGATTTTCTCAGGCTATAAAAAGATGGATATTATTATTTTATTTGGTCCCCCTGGAGTCGGGAAAGGGACACAGGCAACTCTTCTTGCAGATAAACTCGGTTTCAAACACCTGTCGACAGGAGAGTTATTGCGTGAGGCAATCAAGCACAAGACCAAACTAGGAAAAGAGGTCGAAGAGATCATATCCCAGGGACATCTTGTCCCGGATGCGCTCATCGCCGAGATTGTAGAACAATTCCTGGCCAAGCACAGCACCTGCGAGGGGTTCATCCTGGATGGTTTTCCAAGGACAGTAAGGCAAGCCGAGATGCTCAACAAGTTCCTGGCGATAAAACAGCTAGGGAAAGTGCACATCATCAATCTGTTCGCGCCGGAAGATGAGCTCATCGCCCGTATCCACCTCAGGGCAAAAAAGGAGAAAAGAGCCGATGATACTGGCGAAGCCATACACCAGCGCATGAGAGTCTATCTCCAGGAGACCTTGCCCGTCCTTGACTATTATACCGGAAAATGCGGCCTGGACTCCATCGATGGTGTCGGAGACATCAAAAAGATCCATAAGCTCATCCTCGCCGCCCTTGCTTGATAGGCAAATCCGTGGACCTCCCATCCATAACCTTTATATAGAATCTATATCACTTTATGATATATCACAGCAACGATGTTCAAATCACATATCAAACTTAGTGTCTTACATGAACTGAGCAGGAAGAGCCTTTCCGGCTATGATCTCATAAAATCCCTGTCTGAAGATGGGACAAAACCTTCACCAGGATACATCTATCCCCTGCTCAATGACCTGGAGGCAAAAAAGTTCATCTCCGTCAAGCAATATGACCGAAGAAAGGTCTATTCGCTAACCGCCAAAGGAAAAAAACTCCTCAATGACCTTCGCAAGCATAGAGAGTCCATGGTCAGCAATATGACAAGACTCTGGGCCCCAATCGCAGACAAAGAAGAACTCTCTGATTTCGTGCGTATGAAAAAGTACATGCATAAGGGGACGATGGACCGCGACCTGCTCTTCAAGTTCCATAAGACCCTCTTCACAGTCTATAGAAAAGAAGACCCGGCCAGGAGAAAGCGCGTCAGATCCATCATCGAAGACTCCATAAAAAGAATGGAACAATGCAAATGAGGGAACAGAAACCAGTCATATTCTTGGACAACATCTGGAAGGTCTATCAGGTCGGTGATGTCAAGGTCGAGGCGTTGCGCGGAGTCACCATCACCATCAAGACGGGAGAGTTTGTCGCGATCACGGGGCCTTCAGGGTCGGGCAAAAGCACGATGATGAACATGGTCGGGGCATTGGACATGCCCACAAAGGGCGCCATCTATCTTGACGGCAAAGACATCTCAAAACTGCATGAGTCAGACCTTGCCGAGATCCGAGGAAAAAAGATAGGCTTTGTCTTCCAGCAGTTCAACCTGATCTCAACACTGACTGCCCTTGAGAATGTCATGCTCCCCATGGAATTCCAGGATGCCAATGACGCCAAGACAAAAGCCATTGCAGCACTTGAGCGCGTAGGATTGAAGGATCGTATGCATCATAAACCCAAAGAGCTCTCAGGCGGTCAGCAACAAAGGGTGGCAATAGCCCGTGCGATCTCCACTGACCCTGAAGTCATCCTGGCAGATGAACCTACAGGAAATCTTGACAGCAAGACCGGCAGGGAGATCATGGGTCTCTTTGAAAAGTTGCATGACCAAGGCAAGACCATTGTCCTCATAACCCATGACCTGAAACTTGTCGAATATGGAGAAAGGATTATAAAGCTAGCAGACGGTCAATTAGCAAGAGGTTCAAAATGAGAGTACAATTTTTAGTCGCTGTCCTTTCGGTTTTTATCATGTCCATCTTTGCCCAGGCATTCATTGCCTCTGCAACGATGCTCGAGACCCCTGTGGACAACTCCTATTCTTCAACAACCCCCCTCACCCCAACATTTGTCGTACAGACCATAAAGTATGACCCTTATCCTGTGAATCCTGGACAATGGTTCGATCTTTGGGTCAAAGTGCAAAATGTCGGACAGGACAGTGCACCAGACGCCAGGTTCATCCTTATCCCAGAATATCCTTTCACTTCCAATGATACCCTTGTACGAGATTATGGAAACCTCCCTGGAACCTCGGAAGCATATAAGGTAGACAAGACCAATGATGCAACAACCGTCATCCTCAAATACCGAATCAGAGTCGCTGACAATGCCCCAGAGGGCAGCAACAGCACCTTGAAGTTTGCGACCATGACAGACAAGACCCAGGGGTCCCAGGTCGTACAGAAACTTCCTGTCACCGTAGGAAAAACAAAGACCGATTTTGATGTGGTCATGCAAGATTCCACTGCCCAGGGAACCTCTTTTGCGATTGCGAACACAGGACAAAATCCAGCAACAGCAGTCACCTTCTCGGTTGATGCTCAGACTGGAGTCACCGTCACCGGAGCAAGATCCTCTATCTTGGGCAATCTTGCGACAGGGGATTTCACCACAGTCACCTTCCAGATAGGCTCCAATCCTAGCCTGCAGGAAATCAAGATCCGTGTCGATTATACTGACATTGTCGGCGTAAGAAACTCCATTGTCAAGGTCGTCCCGGTTTCAATTGCAAGCAGCGCCTCCACAATAAAGACCGCGACCAAGAGCACAACCTCAGCATACACTGCTTATCTTCCTTATCTTATCGGTCTGATCTTAGGGATCATCCTGATGGTCATCTATGGGAAATTCAGGAAGAAGAAAAATTAAGGAGGCCTCATGAAGCTCCATAAGATTCTGCGCCTTTCCCTTAATATGCTCCTACACAGTAAGCTACGAAGCTGGCTCACGGTTCTGGGAATATTCATTGGCGTCGCCGCAGTGGTCATTATCATCTCATTGGGACAAGGCCTGCAAAACAGCGTCAATTCACAGATTCAGGGATTAGGGCAAGACGTCATCACCATCAGTTCAGGTTCTTCAAGGGCTTTTGGCGGAGGAGGAGAAGGCGGTTCAGCCATCACCAACATCCAGCCCCTTTCAGACAAGGATATCCAGGCACTGCGTCTGGTCCCAGGCGTCAAATTCATCAACGGGATCATCAGTGGAAGGTCGACTGTGCGCTATCAAAGCGATATGGCAACCATGTCCATCCAAGGTGAAGACCCTGCCCTTTTCAAGGAGTTCGTCACCACAGATATTGCCTCGGGGAGGGCACTGGCCCAGGGAGACACCAGGTCAGTTGTCATCGGCAACGGAGTCGCGGAAAAGACGTTCAAGAACAAACTGAGCGTAGGCTATCTCATCACTATCAACAACAAACCGTTCAGGGTCATAGGGATCCTGGTGCCATCCACCGGTTTCGGAGGATCTGACAACGGTATCTACATGTCGACCAAAGATGCCCGAGACGTCCTGAACAACACCGACACCCTCAAGGCAAATGAATATTCCAGCCTCAGCGTTAAAGTCACGGACGCAAACTATGTCGAGACCACCAGCCTGAGCATTGAAAAGGCCCTGCAAAATTCCCACCATGTGACTGCAGACAAGGAGGATTTTTCCATCACCTCAGCACAGGCCTTGCAGCAACGATTCAGTTCCATCACCTCAGGCATCACCCTCTTTTTAGGGGTCATCGCAGCAGTTTCCTTGCTTGTCGGAGGCATAGGTGTCGCAAACACTATGTTCACATCAGTCCTTGAAAAGACCCGCGACATCGGTGTCATGAAAGCCATCGGCGCCAGGAACTTTGATATCCTGCTCATCTTCCTCTTCAATTCAGGCATGCTCGGTCTTGTCGGTGGCGCTTTAGGGATCCTTTTTGCGGTCGCAGTCTCGATCATCCTTCCTTCCCTGGGGTTAAGCCTGGGCAATGGAAGCACCCTTGAGATCCCTATCAGCACAGGGCTCTCAGTCTTTGCTGTCGCCTTTTCCATAGGCATCGGCATGTTCTTTGGCGCCATTCCTGCCTATCGGGCGTCAAAATTACGACCTGTAGAAGCATTGCGTTATGAATAAGATACGGCAAAGGGTTTAAATCCTATAATCGCCTGATGTTATGAGGAGGTGATACATGATTTTCGGACCATTTGGAGGTATACTTTGGCTTTTAGGTATAGTCTGTGCTATACTTGTCATCGTTGATGTGTTTACAAAACAAAAGAAGATGTCTGTCGAGAAAAAAGTCCTTTGGACTGTCTTTGCCGTCCTCTTCAGCATCATCACGGCCATTGTCTATTACTTCGTTGTAAAAAAGAAGTAAATTCCAGATAGTGGATAAAAACTGCCTATGCTAAACGCCCTAGGCAAGCCTTTTCACCTTCCTTTTTTTTAGAACAATAATAAAAAAATAAAAATAATTTAAAAAAACTAAGAATTAATTCTTAAATTTTTTTATGCTTAGAGTAGCATTCTTTGCAATAGACTGGTCTGTCTTGTGCAGGCTTGAATGGCACTTCGCATTCTTGCTTGCAATCGGCACAAATTGCCTTATGCATTTCTCTAGGCTGATTGGAGAACCTAAATCCTCCACCGCGGTTTCCACCGCCAAATCTTCCCATGTAATATCCTCCTGGTTGTATGTATTTAGTTAAGAGGATAGAAAAAGACATTACTCTCAGTCTATCTCTAATTACCCATACAAAAGTGACTATATAAAGGTACGTATTATCAATTCTGTTTAGTAAACGTCTCGTTTAACGAAGCAGGGTCCCAGACCCGTGCCCTGTTCTTGGTAACCTTGACCATGACCTCTTCTTCGATATCAAAACCATCCCTGGATGCAACTGCCGCACAATATTGGGCAATCCAGACCAGTCCTTCTCTGAACAGGGCCAGATTCTTGTGCCGGTAATGGTCATGGGCCTCATAGGTTTTTCCCAGGACCTGAAACATCCTGCGGCTAAAATCCTGGATTGGCGGCATGGGACCTTGATATTGAGTATATTCCGGGGGAAAAGAAATATCAAATATACCTCCCAGATGCAAAGTCCTTTGGAGAGTATCTCCCCATTCTTCCCGGTAATTATCCCGCTCAGGAAAAGAACCCTGATAACCAGTTTCCCTATTAGGGTCATAGAACGGTCGGGTCATGAGGAATTCCTCATCTCCTCCAAGATGCCTCCATATGTCCTCCAGTCGGTTTTTTTGTTGTGTAATAGCGATGAATGCTTCATTGACTTCAGAACCGATCAGCAGTATTTTTTCAGGAACATTGACTTCCGCGGGTCTGGTCCCAAAACCTTTCGCTGCTGCCTGTTGCATGATATGCTTTTTTAATTCTTCATACCTGACGGGTTTGAATTGAGGTTCGGTGTACCAGCGGTGCATTTTCTTCCAAATCCAAGTCACTATTTAATATTTTATGTGAAGGGTGAGGGGTTTTTATCGTTTTTGTTGCCAATTCATCCATAACCTAATTACGGTTAAGGATATGGACTTCTTGGCAAAAGAGTTAAAGACTGCCTTTCCATGAACACACCCGTACATCTACGGCAGAAGATGTTTTAAATAAGAAATCATAAAGATCACTATGAAAAACCAGATCTATTTCGCCCTGACAGGTTTTGTCCTGACCCTGCTTGCAGTAGGTTTGCAGTTCCCCCTACTCTTAACCTTCCTATTCATTGTTATCACCTTAATCTCCGGCTCACGCCTGTTAGGAGACGCCACTGAAGAGCTTGCAAACTACTATTCCCCCACCTTAGGAGGATTGCTTAATGCTACATTAGGAAACCTGGCAGAGCTTATCATAGCCTTTTTTGCCATCAAAGAAGGATTGATCACCGTTGTCAAAGCCTCGCTCACCGGTTCCATCATAGGAAACATCCTCCTGGTGTTTGGATGTGCAGTATTCATTGGAGGAATCAAATTCAAGGAGATGAGATTGACCGCTCACGAATCAGCCATGAGTTCCACTATGCTCCTGATAGCGGCAATACTCTTATTGGTCCCTTCTTTTCTGTTCCTTTTCAATGAGCAACAGTATAGCTCAGTCGTAAGTTATACGGCAGCAGCCTTATTGTTTATCCTTTACCTATGCTCTATCCTGTTTTCTTTGTATACCCATAAGGAATATTTCCTTTCCAACAGCCATGAAAATCCTACCATGAAAAAGAAGACTGCTCTTCTCCTGATGATAGGGTCAATCATTGTCCTCGTCATAACGAGCGAGCTCTTTGCCGCAAGACTTGAGGCGATAGCCCATACGTTAGCATTTGGGGAGCTCTTCATCGGAGCGATTCTCGTGGGCGTTGTAGGAAATGCCGCTGAGCACCTTGGAGTGATCCAATTTGCCCGCAAGAACAAAATGAGCCTTGCGTTCAACACCGCAATCGGTTCTGCGCTGCAGGTCGCCATGTTCGTAGCCCCCTTATTGGTATTCATGTCCGCATTCTTGGGTCATACACTCGACCTCGTCTTCTTGCCTATTGAAATAGGGGCAATCTTCCTTTCCGTCATTTTGATCAAAGAAATCGCCCAGGATGGCATGGTCAACTGGCTTGAAGGGTTACAGCTGATCATATTGTATGTAATCCTTGCCATAGTGTTCTTTTTTTATCATTAATCCAGGAAAGATATCTTCCAAAAACAAAGAAGATCAAGAGAAAAGTTAAATACCTGTCCAGCATTAAGCATATACCATGGACCTAGATCCGATAATGATCCTCTTATATTTCGTTTGTGCTGCCGTATTAATAGTCCTTAAAATTATGAGCTGGTCAATAGGAGTCAATATCTCAAACGCCTTAAAGGGAAAAACGCTTCCCGCTGGATACATCAACACTTCAAACCTGATCATAGGATATAGCTTTTTAGATGAGAGCATCATCGCTCAGTTACCAAAAGAACTTCGCAAGGATATCCAGAAGAAGAAAAGCATCGATCAGGCCACCCTCATTTCGTTCTGTATTCTTTTTTTACTCATCCTCCTGCATCTTTTGTCAGGTTGGTAATCCTGCCTCTTAAAAAAATATGAAAAAAACATTTCCAAAACAGTTTCTTTGGGGAACGTCGACGGCCGCATGCCAGATTGAGTCCACCAAAGGAACATCCTGGTACGGCCTAGAGACCAGAGATCAGACTTCTGTCGATAAAAATATAGAGCATGACCGTTATCGAACAGAAGATGCAAAGATCATCACCGGTCTTGGCAATGCGTACCGATTCAATCCAGACTGGGCAAAACTGCAAAGAGCCCCTTTCGGGAAGTTGAATCCTTCGGCCGTGAAAGATTACAGGAACTTTTTAGAAATACTAAAGTCCAAGGGAATGCATGTCATGCTCACCTTACATCATTTTGCAAATCCCGACTGGTTTGAGACTGCAGGGTCATGGCAATCCTCCCAAGCCCCGATGATATTTTCAGATTATGCAACAAAGATGGCCCAGGCATTCGGAGACCAGGTCGATAGTTGGATCACCATCAATGAACCGACCTCTTCAGCGTTTCTCGGATATTTTTTAGGATACTTCCCGCCCCATAAAAAAAGCATACTGGCAACATTGGAGGTACTCAATCGACAAAAAGCAGCCCATAGATTAGCATATGATGCTTTGAAGGAGCAGGATGCAAAAAAACCCGTCGGAGTCTCTAATTCTACAATGGACTTCCAGGCAGCATCTTTGTTAGGACATGCTTCTGCAGGCATCTTCAGAAAAATCCATATGGAATGGGTACCTGACCTATTTTTACCTGCAGACTTCATGGGAATCAACTACTACGGGAGAATCCCTTTCACACCCCTCCCCATATCTGAAGTGCAAAAGCCAGGGATACTCTCCAAGTTAGGAAGAGAGCATGACAAGATGTGGGAGTATTACCCGCAAGGTCTTGAGGAGGTGATCATAAAGATGTATCAAAGATATCAATTACCCATCATGATCACCGAGAATGGGTGTTGTACCGACAATGACCGGCAACGGATCCTCAGCATCCAGGACCATCTTTCAGCAGTCCACAAGGCAATAGCCCAGGATATCCCCGTCCTCGGATATTTCCATTGGTCTACCTTTGACAACGTCGAGCATCATCTAGGGTCCAGCTTTAGATTCGGTCTTGTGCATGTTGACTATTCAACCATGGAACGAACCATAAAACCTTCAGGCAAGTTTTATGCGTCTGTTGCCAAGGAAAATATGATCCATCTCCACTAGTTCAATAGGCAACCACGCTTATGTCACTTCATAGAGGTAATCTTTAAATACCTTTTTAGCCATACATAAGGACATTCTTCGATGAAACCGTTTAAAATTGTTGCAATTGATGATTGTCGCGATTTTTTAACCGCCTTAGAAATAACCGTTACAAAAAAGTTAGGCAGCAACTACACTTTCCAAGGGTTTGAATCCTTTCCCGGCATCGATGCCCTTACAGCGCAGGATCCTGGATTGCTCTTGTTGGACTACACCCTTCCAGGAAGGTTCACAGGACTGGATATTGCCCGTCAACTGCAAACAAACCCCACATTACACCGTGTGCCCCGAATCCTGATCACGGGGGCCGAACCTCGAGAAAGGATGAGAGTGGCAGATTTAGCCCTCCAGGATGGTGAAATCCTGCAGGGAATTCTCGTAAAAGCGGGAAGAGAATTTAATCTGGAAAGAATAATCCAGACCCATCAAAAGTTTCCCATGACCCTAGGGTTCTTAGGATTAGGCAAACTTGGCAGAGAGTGCCTTGCAGGAGTATTTGGCTATAACAAAGACATTCTAGAAAAGGCGATCGCTTATAGTCCTAGCGGAGCCCACAGTGAAGAGCTTACACGCCAAAGTACAGGTATTCGTTCATCACTCTTAAAATTTACAAGCACGCTTGAAGAGTTCATGTCCTATCAGCCAGATGTCATCTTAAGTTCATTCTCATTAGGCAAAGCAGGAGTCCAGAACGCCCCAGGAAGAAACCAGCTCTGGAACGAAGAAGAGAAAGAGTGTCATAGCGCAGTCATCAGAGAAGTTTTCCGTTTAGAACAAGGATTAACAAAAAAACCGCTCTATATTGAAGCAGCAAATCCTGTAGGCATACGAACCGCCCATCTTTACAAATTAGGGATAGCAAAAGACCGTCTTACGGGACTGTCTGCTGTCGATACATTCAGAGTGAAAAGTTATCTTGAAGAGGCATATTTCAAACAGTATGGCACCGCAGTCCCATTTGAGGACATCTCAGTACTTGTCGTCGGCCAACATGGACTCGAGGTCCCACTAAAAAATACTATCTCAATCCGCGGAAAATCCCTTGAGGAGCTAGGCATAAGCCTGGACATGGATGCGTTTACCCAAGGAATACGAGGTGAAGGAAAACTGGCAATGAGGGCCGTAGCCGCTCTTGAACAGATTGAACAGACCGAAGCTGCCTATTATGAGGTACCGACTGCTTTTGTAGGGATGATGAAAGAGCTCTTCAGGCATAAGCAGCCTTCAATGTCGCTCTATGCATTTGGTGACCTCACGATAAAAACGGGAGGGATCACTATCCCTTATGCCTCATTATTTTTCAATGGACCTGTGGAACTCGAATATGCCCACAGGGCAATACATATAAAACCTAAAGTATTATCAAGAGAGCTGTTTACTTCTGCTGAACGTAGACTGTTTGTCAAAGAAGCGGTCTTTGAAGAAGGTCAACAGCGTAAATGCGCATAAACCATGGCAACGTTTGAATCTCTTAAAAGCTCTGAAGCCTATAGGGTCTTATCTGAGTTGAACATCTTCAATCCAAGCGAACTGGACGCCTATCTCTTCTTGCTTACCCACAATCCTGCTACGGTATTGGAAATCACCAAAGGCATCAAAAGATACCGCGCAAATGTCTATGACACCTTAAAACGCCTCATAGAAAAAGGATTTGTCCAAGAGTCAGTCCAGGACAAGAAGAAGATGTTCTTTGCCCTCGATCCAGAAAAAATAAAACAGCTCCTTCATCAAAAACAGCAGGATTTTGACCTTGTCCTTCCACGGCTCTCTGAGGCAGGTTTGACAAACAACCATGCAGAATATGCATCCATCACGCGGGGCGTTTTTGCCTTGAGGTCTGCATTTAATGACTTTCTAAAGATTGGCGAACCTATCTACGCTTATGGCATCCCCTTGATCGCCGTGGATTACCTGGGAGAAGGATTCATGCAAGAGTACCATAAGCAGCGTAAAAAAAAGAAGATCATGATGTATCATATCTATAACCGCCAGGCCAATGAAAGGATAGAGAAACTCAATAAACTCAAATATACACAGGCAAAGCATCTTGCCGCCAAATATGACTCGAATGTATCGACCAATATCTGTGGTGACAGGTGATCCTGGCAATTTTCAACAATCCTGTGTCGGTGATAACCATAAAAAACAAGGAAATCGCACGAAGTTACAGGAATTATTTTGAGATCCTCTGGAAAAGCGCATCAAAACAGTCCTCACAGGTCAAGAGACAAAAAGAGTAGCATTCACTACTGCACTTTGTTATATACCCTAAAAGATTAGACTGGTTATGCATCACCATCAAGCCTTATGCCAAACCAGTTCAGAGGGGATCAGCAACCCTATCTGCGCCTATTGCTATTTCAACGAGATCCGGGTCTGGATCCAAGATGCGGACCTCCCTCTCTTCCAAAAAAGGAAAGTCCTCATAAAGATAAATGAAATCCTAAAAAGAGAGAGCACCAATCCCGACACGTGCATCATCTGCGGCAATGAAGGCCTGGCGTTATGTTCGTACTGCTTTTTCTTTAAAGCAACGAGAATACTAAAAAGTGCAGGAGTAAAAAGGGGGGATCTGAAAAAGTTCTTAGAACTTTTCAGCTATACGCAATTTTATGATACCTACCCTTTCGCTCTTCCTTCTTAGAACCCCTGAACCAAAGGCCCCTCTCTTGAGGGGGGCCTGATGATTCAAAACCTCAAACACCCTGGGGCCCCTCTTTGGAGGGGCCCTTTATATTCAACAAGAGGGAAGGTCCTCTTGCTCCGGGCAAGGCAGATCCATAGATTAAACACAAAGTGTTATTTTAGAAATTTTTATCATCCATTCTCCCGTACAGCAAGCTATTTAATCTTCAGCAGTTTATCATTAAAATGGAGCAGCCAGCTAGTCTAGCTGAATTACGCGAAACTTGGTTGTCGTTGGTAAGGCAAACCAGGATCAACGAAGCAAATACCCTTTATTGGGAACGATTGTTTCCCTTAGTAGAAAAAGAATTCTTGGCACACAATAAAATTGAAGAACACTATGACTGGCTGGTCCTGCCCTGCGGTCTTGAAGCGTCATATTATATCCTCCTGATCAAAGCAATCCGGCCAAAACAGGTTTATTTCCTGGGCACTGAAGAGTTTGTAGCAGAATTTCTTGAAACCATCATCAAGAACACCGGGCTCAAGGCCTCTGAATACATCTTTGACAAGATCTCTTACGAGGGTCTGGACATCACGGATGTATACGATAAGATCCGCGCCCGACTCAACTTGTTCATTGACAAGAAAATCCTTATGGATCTGACCCGCGGAAAAAGAATAATGTCCGTTGGCGCAGGAATTGTAGGGGCTTTTTTTGGTTTTGACCTGGTGTATATTGATGAATCCTGGGTCGATGACGTCAAGAGAGGGATGCCCGGAACTGAAAAGCTTGTCATGGTGAGGAATCCTTTTGAGGTCTTCGGGGACCTGGAATTACGGGAAGCCAGGGCGTTCCTGAACAACCACAATTATGGTGCAGCCTTGGCGCTGTACAGACGCATCCAGCAGAAGATTGTCGACCCAAGGAATGTCGAGATAGAGGCTTTCCTTTCTGAAGCGTATATGCACTGGAATTCCTTTAATTTCAAGGCTGCAGTAAGCAAACTCCAGACTGCAGTGGACAAGTTGCAGCAATATCATATCAAAGCCAAACCCGAGATCCTGGAAAATCTCATTGCTCTCAAGGTATTGGACACGGGAAGTCAAGAGATTATCAAGTCAGAAGAGTTCAATCTGCATGTCATCATCGACCTGTACTGCAATGCGATGCGAAAATCAGAGGTAGGGATCTTTGAAGATGCCATCAGCAGACTTTACCGTGTCTTAGAACTCATAACCCAAAATCGCCTAAAGTCCCACGGGATTGAAACATTAGGCTCAGATCTTACCCCATATGAATCTGCATACAAAGCAGTCACGAAAGAGATCTACGGTATTGAAAAAAACCCCCCTATGGAAATAGGCCTCAAAGACGGTTTCATCCTCCTGTACATCAAGCAAGATTACCTTCTGGAAGGGTGCACGCCTAATGATTTGAAGCGCATGTTTGGCGTGATCCGGGCACGGGACATGTCCATCATCGCCCATGGATTACAGTTGGCAGGTGAAAAAGTGTTTGTCAACCTGAATACCCTGACCAAAGACCTAATCCAAAAAATATGCATAAAACAAAACCGGAATCTACCTCTTCTTTTGCATCAGCATACTTTTGTGAAGTTATGATCCTACTCCAATAAGCGCATGTGTTGACCAATAGGCCTTATTACTAAAATCCGGGGCCCTTGCACCGGGGTAGATTGCGGAAAATACATGGATCCTTTCTTTTCCGGGAAGAGGTTCAGCAAGGATGGTTATCAGGTTCGTAGGTTTGCGCACGATCCCATGCACCACCAGAACTGTGTACCCTGGAGAGCGTACTTGCACCCCCTTTTCTTTTTGCAGCCTTCTTTCCCGCTTATAACAGGTCTGCAGAGGCAGATCTTTCAGGGCAATGATCCCTTCTTCACCGATGATCTCCCTGCAAGAGAGCGTAATCTCCAATCTTTGGCCAGCATACCTGTCCTTAATCAGGTCATACGCATAGTCTGCAATCTGTCTCGGAGATTGAAACCGCTTATCAAAAACTGAACCTGGAACTTTGCTATCCCAAAGATGCCTTTGGAGATGGCCCAGGGTAGGAGCAAAGTATTTTTTAAAATGATACTCCATGATCACAATTTCTCCCAAGAATCTATCTCATCCCAGTAATGTCTTGCCCTTTGCAGATCAATATGGGGGCCAATAAAATCCATGACCCTATGCAGGCCAGTCTTGATTTCCTCCCCTAAAGAAAACACCGCATCATTTACGATCATTTTTGGCCTGACAAGCTGTTTTTTTGTGAGTCTTCCTTTGTCTCTAAGAAACTTCCGTTCATCCTCATATCCATGGATGACAATCCCCATCAGACTTGCAAGTGTGTAACATCTTTCCTCTATCTGTCTGGCAGTATCTGAGACGAGGTGTTTATTCGGACTGTGTTTCAATGACCCTACATGAGCCTGAAGTTCAGCAATCTTTACTTCCAGACCCTGACCGGAGATCTTCAGTTGCTTTTTTCGGTGAGAGACACAATACCAAGAGTAACCCTTATACTGCTCCAACAATTCCTCCCTATGCCCTGCGTCTCTCCATCGTTCCAGGTCCCGTAACATCTGCCCCGCATAACGAAGGTCAAAGTTCCCCAGATCCACGCGCATCCCTGCCTCCCCATGATGTTCATATGACTCTGCATGGGGCCGTTTTATCGAAAGCTCCCCGATATGCAGTTTATTAATGGGAGTGCGCATGCAATCAATGACCATCAGACTCCCTTCACAATTGCCCACAAGCATCTGCCGCGCCCCGTTTACAAAATGTGCTGATTCACTGAATTGCCCAAAATGGACATAGGATGTTTTTCCATACTCTACACTTATCCTTGTTTCAGGAAGAACATATTCGCCGCCAAGTGCAGGTCTCTCCAACAGGAAGTGATACAGAGACATCTTATGCCCCCCTCAGGACATATTTAAGGTCCTCAAATCTTTCCAAGAAATAATCAGGACAAGATGCCCTGAGCATTTCTACAGGATTGAAACTATACTGATTGGCAACCACCGCAATCTTGACCCCGGCAGTACGAGAATCTTCCACATCCCTTGCGGTGTCCCCTACGTACAGCATCTTTTTGGGAGGAATTCCCCTTTCCCTTGCCAGCGCGATGAAAGCAGGTGATTTTGTCGATGCTACAGCCACAAGAGACTCGTCTGGAAAAAAGGAGTGCAATCCAGAACTCCGCAGCTTTCTCTTTATCTTCCCCTTATCCTTGGTCATGCTAATCACTATCATCCCCATCGGCAGGGCAGAGATCTCCCTTATTGTCCTGTCCACATGAGGGATCATCACCAGATTTTCATGGTCAACTTCACGATAAAATCTGCTCAGTGCACTGACATGGTCACGAACTCCAAAAAACGCATAAAAATCATCCCAGTTACCTCTATAGGGATTTGACCGATATTCGTCAAGGCTCGGAACTGCCCCTCCGAGATCCCGGATGATTCTGCAATCTGCAGCATAATTTGCACTCAACGTATCAACTAGCGTGCCATCCAAATCAAGCATCAAAAGCTCTATTGCTCCCATAATAACTTCCCAGAATTAGGCCCTGAGGCGCCACCACCTCAGAGATTAGGAAGAAATCTTCTTTAAAAAAGTATCGAGTTACTTCAGGGAAGAAGTAAGTTATTGCTAAAACTAAGCTGACTTCCTCAGAGATGGCCTGCAAAATAGATTATGCTGACACTTGGAAATAACGAACAGTCTAGAGAAACTTAAGAGAGACATTCTGATCATTTCCTTCAATTCTGCCACGTGCCCCTATAGGGATAATTATATTTTCT
Source organism: uncultured archaeon (assembly GCA_903873955.1). GTDB lineage: Archaea > Nanobdellota > Nanobdellia > Pacearchaeales > GW2011-AR1 > VGKP01. Next base: position 27,906 of record CAIQQL010000022.1, read on the forward strand.
ACACAGTGCCCTATCTCAGGTATTTTTACTATCGGGATGTTTAAATCATCAAATACCTCTTTTGCAAGATCCTCTACTGCAAGGTCATTTTCTTTTGGTTTTTGTTCGCAAAAAGCAAAATTTCCAATAATGATACCTTTGCATAAGGAGATCTGTTTATGTTGCCTAATCTGAGTCAATTTTGACTTAATGAGCGATTTGCTTTCCCCTATGTCCTCCAGGATAAGCAGATAGTCTGAATTTAACATTACCAAGGGGTCAAATTCTGTACCTAGAAGAAGACAAAAGGAAGCCAAACAGCCACCTAAGAAGACGCCTTCGCCCTGCCCATTTGCAATTGATCCCCATTTAGCAGTATTTGGATTCTTTTTAGTCTCCAACTGCTTCTCTTTGAGAAATGCAGTGAGCAGGCCCTCTGTATAGGGTGTTGCGTTTTTTCCAAGCCCCCATAAAAAGTCTAAACCATGATAAGTGATTATCCCTGATTTCAAAGCAATTACATTCAGCAGAACAGTGATGTCACTCAGACCGAAAAACGGCTTCCTATTTTTAGCAATTTCCCCATAATCAAGCAATTCAAGTAGGTCATTTGAGTTATCTCCCCCTTGTGAGGAAAGTATTGCATTGACATTTTTATCCAGAAAAGCATCCATGAGGTCTTTGGCCCTTTTCTCTTTGCTGCCAGAAAGAAAAGCAGATTTCCCTTTACAGGAAGCAGAATAACTAAAGTTTATCGCGTTTCTTTTGAGCACCTCTTCAGCTCGTTTGATCAACTCTTCTGTACCCGGTTCATCGACAATATTTGCAGACGGCGAAACAATCCTAACTTCCATTCTTTCTCCTTGTTTCTTCTCTTGCATTTTGAATTAACCAGTCGGATTTTTTTCTTAAAAACTGAGGGTCATTACCGAGTATCCTAAACATCTCTTGCAATGATTCGAACCTTTCAGAACAATAAGGGACTGGACTTTTTATATCTTTAGAAGAACTACTGCCATAAGCGCTCCCTCGACAATCTCCTCCGCAACAATACATAAACTCGCAGGCAGAACAATGAGGGAAGGTGTCAACTCGCAACTCTGAAAGAGGATGTGCTCTTCGCCTGTCAGACAGTTCGGACAACGGAGAGGCACGGATGTTCCCTAATTGAAACTCCTCATACCTTGTTCCTGGACAGGGATACATATTTCCCACAGAATCTAAAAAGAAGTAATTTCCTCTTGATAGACCGCAGCTTAAGGATTTTATTCCGGAAAGCGCTGAAGCCGCCAGAATGGG
>CAIQQL010000023.1 GCA_903873955.1 uncultured archaeon
ACCTGCTATAATAAATGAATTTTCAGTCTTTCCTAGTAGAGTGCAGATTGCTGCAAATCCTGGAGAGTTTCTAGGACAGGGAGAAGCAAAAAAGTTTAGCCAAATTCTTTATATGAGAGAAGGAGTTCCAGTTGATGAGAGTCGTATACTGGCTGCTCACAGTTCTGTCTTTAATCTTGGCTTAAGTCCAACATTAAACGGAATTGCCCCTGAACCAATACCTGAAGAACTTTTTAGGAATGCCTTGAATTAAAGAAGCAGACAGTGCGGTAGTCTGCTTTTTTGTGAGCTCGAGAAAAGGAATCTTGTGAAATTTTGTGAAAGAATTAAAAAAAGAAAAGATTAGAGATGACCCTAGAAGTCAAAGTAGAATTAGAAGTAAAAATAGAAAATATTATAAGTAAGTTAAGACTTATTTATAATGGTACTTAATCTAAAAGATAATGATTTTAAAGAAATTCTTCATAATCTTTTAAATGATAACCTCAATAAAAAAGATAAAAGTCCCCCCTTACTGCCGAGAGAGTGGGAAGAGGAAAAGAGATTTATTACTAAAAGCGGGACTAAAGTAAGAAGCAAGATAGAAAAGATTATTGCTGACTTCTACTTTGACTATGGTATTAAGTTCGAATATGAGAAGAAGATTAGGTTCCCAAAGATGCAAAGCCTAAAAGAGTACTATACAGTTTATTGCGATTTTTACCTAATAGACTATGGGGTTTATCACGAACACTTTGGCATGGATAACTCTGATTACTTGACCCGAAAAGAAATCAAGAAAAACGCATTTAGGATGTTTAAAATGAAATTCATCTATACTGAAGAAGAAGATGAGGGGCACATTGAGGAGGTAATTATCAGGAAATTAAATGAGATTGGTTTTCAAATAAATAAAACAGATTCGTAACTCTAAAAGATAGTTTGAAATTCTATCGATATTAAACGTTTTTTGCTAAGGTTATGAAACAATTATGGGGTCGATGAGGATGGAATTCCTGCCGTTTTTCTCACACCAGGACTCTCGTTACACCCTTTCCATCCAGCCCGATTACATTTCTATTTCCTGCTCAATAAAGAGAGGTAGGTAATCATAGATCGAGTTAAAGAGTTCTATTTCGCCTCTCTACCTCTCTTAGACAAGCTTGTTTTTTGCTATTGAACCGATCATCTATGAACCCAATAGGATAGCGTCCAATATCTGTGCCAAACAATAGGAGAGTTTCTGCAAGAGCGCATAACTCTTTTTCAAATTCTTCTATTTCATTCAAGTTGAAGATATAATCTTTAGCGACTCCTAGTTTAAGGTAGTGCAGGCTTGTTTTTGAAGGAAGGATTGCTTTCTTCTTATATAAAAGAAGGTTGTAAAAAAGAGCCTGTCGCTCAAAGTTTTTATCGGTGCTCACGCTGTTGCTGGTCTTATAATCCAAAATAACTCTCTGGTTACTCTTTTTCTCAGTTGCTTGTAGATCTATTATCCCCTTTATTCCGATCTTGAGAAGCTCATTCTCCTTTAAAGGAAAGGTGATGGTCTCTTCACATGTATGATCTTCGTGCTGGTCTATGATCTCAATGCCTTTGATCATTGCCTGAAGATAATCCAATGGGTTCAAAAGACAGTCCTTCATGTCCTTATGGTTATAGAGGCCTTGAGTTTTCCATTCAGTAAGAAGATATGTATAAGCTTGATCTCTGTCCATCTCTTTTTTGGCGTACTTCTCAAGGCATTCATGGACCAGGCTTCCCGAAATACCATAACACACCGGAACAGCAGTGTCATCAGGGACTTTAGCAATATACTTAAGATAAAATAAAAGAGGACTCTGATAATAGATGTTTATGCTAGACGGCGAGAGGTTTAATGATATTTGTTTATTGTTCTCTTTATTAATTTCCATAGTTATCCCTTTTTCTCTATCATTTATACATTTAAAAACTGTCTTGGTCAATAGTCGTCCCTATTTCAATAAAACATCTGACAGGTTTAACAAATGACAAGATTACCTGATGCTTTTATACCCACCTACGATTCCGCCCTTAGAGAATACAATCTGCCACAGCTGTGAATTCCTTGCCTGAAATGAGCCGGCACAACATAAAAGATAGTAATTCCACATCCTACGGAACCTCTCATCATATTTCTCTGTAACTTTGGCCCAGTTTTTGTTGATGTTCTCATGCCAGGCCGTTAGAGTGGGCTGATAGTATGTCCCGAAATTATGCCAGTCTTCCATGACGAATATCTTATTCGAAGCGCTGACTATATCCTCAGGACTGGGGGTTATGGAATTGGGGAAGATGTATTTTAAAAGCCAAGGGTCAGGACTATTCTTGGAGTCTTTTGATCCTATAGTATGTAATAAAAAGAGACCATCTTGTTTTAAGCATCGGGAAACCACGCTCATATACTCCTTGTAATTTTTTCTTCCTACATGTTCAAACATCCCTACCGAGACGATATGATCAAATTTTTCATTTAGCGATCGATAGTCCTGCAGGCGTATTTTGATGGGTAATCCCCTGCAGATTTGCCTGGCAAGTTCAGCCTGCTCCTTTGAGACGGTCACTCCAACTCCCTTGACGCCATATTTTTCTGCTGCAAATTTAAGTAACTCACCCCAACCGCACCCGATATCAAGAAGACGGTCACCTTTTTTTAATCCTAACTTACGGCAGATTAAATCCAGTTTGTCTTCCTGGGCTTTGTCTAGCGTTTTTGCCGTTTTCCAATAACCGCAGCTGTAAACCATCCGTTTACCAAGCATCAATTTGAAGAGATTGTTACCCAGGTCATAATGTTTTTTGCCCACATAAAAGGACCGCGTGGTAGTTTGAAGATTGAAGACTTTTGATTTCAAAAAGTGCAGGGTGGTCATCAGGTCCCTGTTGGCTTTTTCATCGATGTCTGTGCGGCAAATTTTATAGAACAGCCCCTGCAGGTCTTTGCAGTCCCACCAGCCCTCAACATAGGACTCGCCAAGCCCAAGTGATCCGCTGGCCAGAACCCTTCTATAGAACCTTTCATCATTTACGATTATATCTGCATTTCCCTTATTGCCTACAGTTACACCCACCGAGGATAGTAACTGTGTGATGATTTCTTTTGACTTATCCATCCTTATCCTTTATTGATGCGGTTGCTTAAATATATTTCTCATGATTGCCGTATTAATGAGTTAAGACTTTATTGAGAGTTGTTGTAACCAGCGTATAAAGCGAAGCATACCCTTCAGTAAGATGATTGGCTGCAAGTGACTGTGTAGGGTCAAGAGGTTTATCACTGGCCCAGTATCCTACATTAAAGAGGAGATTTTCTTTCAGGCGACGGCCCATAAGACGCTCGAAAGTGTCAAAGTAAGGCGCAGCTTCCATTTCCACACCGATGATGTCGTATTCGCTGAGATAATGGCAAAAGACGAGGTCATTTTGCATGGCTGTCCCAGGGACTGTGACCATAGGTCTTCCTGTATGGACCTTTCCCTTGAACGTAGCAGGTACATCGGCGGAAGAGAGGGAATTATGAAATTTATAGATTCCTGCACTGATCTGGGGGATGATTTCAGAAGGAAACATGAGGTCGTAACGTTCTCCTTGGTTGCAGACAATGCCTGCCTTGCCAAGGATAGAGATACTGTCCATCTGGTCTCCTAAGGCTAGGCAAAGGTTGCGCATGGTATGGCGAGCCTGTTTTCCAAAGGGATAGTCCATGACGAGCAGGACAAGACCCTCCTTGCGAACTTTTTCGCGGTCGAAAGCAAGACGAGAGTCATAGGATCGCCCCGCAGAGAGCATCTGTTGCATGTCGATCAACTGGACATCGATACCGGTTGAGGTCCGATCGGCGATATGTCTAACTCCCATAGCCCCCTCAAGCTCGATTTTTGCCTTTCTGGTCCTGGCACCCGTTTCATGCTTGAGATACTGTAGCAAAGAGGCATAAAGCCAGCCTTCTTCAGTGAGTGCTACCCCTTTCAGCGAGTCTTGCGTCTGTGCAAAAGACTGCAGCTCTTCTCTATTTTGTTGGGCGAACCCAGTAAGCACATTGGCAACGCTATGGTCATCGGCAGAGAGGATAGCTAATCTGCGGTTCCCATAGGGTTTCATTGCCTGGACAATATTTGCGCACCACTCATCGGCAGCGCACACCTCATCTGATTCTCTAAAATCTTGTAAGAATTTTATCCGCATCTGAGAGGGAGGGAGTTTGGAGCTACCTAAATCACCAATAAATGGGAGCAGATGTCCTGCAAGAGAGTCATCTGAACGTTTAAGCTGGTCATAAGAAACACAAAGTGTGTCAGCAAGGCGAGCAAGAGTCTGTGATCTATGTAACGGCTGTTGTGTTTCTCGCAACTCCCTGGAAAGGGAAGAGTCATGCTGCAAGCGAGAGGAGATCTTCTCAGCTTCAATACCGAACGAGGTGAGACAGCAAAGGATGTCCAGGATGTCAGTTTCATTGTCACGGGCAATGAATTCCATCTCCTTGCCAAGAGAGTACATAATCCTTCTTCGGGTACCAGGAGTCATGGCAAAAACCTGGCGAGCAGCCCCATCACGGTTTGCATCAGGTGCATTTTTCATCACATATATTCCTTCACTGGCTGCAACCTCTCTCGGTAGACGCTGCAGGGCATAGGTGAGTGCAGGAAGGTCAATAGAAGTAGAGTCGCAGTCCCGATGTATGCAAGGATGCATCTCCTTGAACCAGTAGAATAATTCCCCAAGGGCAATCCCTCCTTCTTCCAGTTTGGCATTCATGGCCCTAAGATGAAAATTCTCAATCGCCTGCCTGCAGCGATGGAGGCGTGGTCGCTCATTGGCAACGGTCTGTGCGAGTTGTTCTTTGCCCATGTTCGAATAGTTCATGACTTTCCTAATCTGCTGGGCTATTTAAAGATTATTTTTGTGATTACTTAGAAATGACATTATGTCTACTCAATAGCTTTCTGAATGCTTTCTATCTCTTTGATGCGTTTCTGGGCATCTAACCCTGTTGAAAACATCTTCCAGAACACTTTCTGCAGCCATTCAACCCATTCTTTGTCATAGATCTCATAAAAAATTTCAAGTCTCTTGGTCAGTTCACCGGGGTCATAATACTCCGGGACACGTACTTCTCGGAATTTGATGACCTTGTTATCAATGATCATCGCCCTGAGAGGTTGATGACGGTGCTTGATCTCAATCATATCCTTGCCCAGATCCTTGTTTATGGCGAGCAGTTTTTTGGCATTATCAGAGCCGATGATGGAAACTCTTGCTACCACCTTGAAGGTCACATTGCGGCGGGCCAACTCGCGGACTACATTGATCATTTGCAGTTTACCCTGGTGGGCATTGATCCAGGAAAGATTTCCGGAAAAAACTAACACTTGTTTTGTTGCGCTACGCAGAAACCCTGCAAGATCTTCCCTTGAGGTAATCTCTATTTCTGGATTGATACGGCTTACATCCTGCGTGAAAACCTCTTTGTGCTTGCTTCCGACATGCTGGTAGATATCAAACGGAGAGAAGTCTATTTTTCTCTGGCCTTCCATTATTTTTTCCAGGAGTTCGGATTGAAAACTCTCTGAGTGGATGTTCTCCAGAGCGTTCCAGAACACCACTTTAAGCGCCCCTCGTGTTCCTTCACGGAAGACATGGGTGGAGATGGAACCTGTTTCATCTGCGATGCGCTCGATATATCGTTCAGCAGTCCTCCAATTTTTGCCAATATGCTGGGATATCTCTTGTACAGAACGGGGCCTCTGCCTTACAAATTCGCAGATCTTCTTAGACAGCTGAGGGCTGAGAGGCATAGGATTAAAGGGGCTTTGTCGTATTTAAATTTTTTTCTTTACCACAACTAGAAGGACAGATTTTTGTGCGGTTTTGTTAATTTTTCTACAACTCTTTATACTAGTATGATCGGAATAAAAAGACCTGACGCTACACCGGACAACTACTACGATATCCTTGAGGTTAGTCCCAGAGCACGCCCAGAGGTCATCGAAGCGGCTTATCGTACGCTTATGAAGTCTTATCATCCGGACAAAGGCAATGACGGTAGAGTTGCACTGGAACTTAATGAGGCAAAAGAAGTCCTTCTAGACCAAAAAAGACGCAAAGAGTATGACTCTTCCCGTCTAAATCTTGAGGGCAAGCTTATAGGAAACTATCGAGTTCTCGAACAGATCGCCGAGGGGGGTTTTGGCAAGACGTATCGAGGAGAGCACGCCCAGCTCAAAACGCCCGTATGTATCAAGTATGGCCATGAGGTCTCGCCGCAAGATGAGGAGGTGCTTATGGATGAGGCAAAGGCAATCTGGGACCTGAGGCATTATGGTATTCCAGTCATGAGGGATCTTGTCAGGACAAAAGACGGACTTGCCCTGGTGATGAGCTACATCCCGGGTCCGACCGTTGCACAGATTGTTGGCAAGGTGGGCAGCATAGAACCTGAGAATGTGGCATGGATTGCCGAACGATCGCTCAATGTCCTCAAATACCTGCATTATCATGGGGTGGTGCACGGTGATGTGAAACCGCAGAACATTATTGTCCAGCCAGAGGTCCACAATGTGGTGCTGGTTGATTACGGCCTCTCGGCACTTAAGCCCAAGTCCACAGATAGAAACCGAGGATATACGCCTTATTTTGCTTCTCCAGAACAGGAGAGCGGAAGCGTGCTCCTGCCAGAAACTGATTTCTTTGGTATGGGTATGACCATGATCTATGCGCTTGGGGGTGATATTGCCTCGAAAAGAGTGCCTACATCGACCCCAGATCCTCTCTGCCATTTTATCAAACGGCTCATTGTTCGTGACGTGCTCGCCCGTCCAAGCTGGGATAAGGAGGATTTAGTGGAGACTCTCAAAGATGTCCGTGAAAAATCATTTGGAAGGAGGAATTCGGGCATGAAGCCCATCAAGGGAATCTAACATGATGAACGCTAATCCCTCACGCACACTCCAACAATTGAAAGGAGGTTCTAAGCACTATGTCTGAGTCGGGAGATTATGACCCTGGGCCTTGGAGAGGCTATGATTTCAAGTCAGCTCGTGCAGCCTATGATGTCCATGCTGGAAGAAGCTACGATGATGCCGTCACCGCAAAAAAAAGCCGTGATGACCTCGTGCCTGCTTCTCTGCGTACAGAAAGTGAATCGCCACTGGTGATCGCTTGTGATGTCACGGGTTCTATGGGTGAATGGCCTGCAACAATCTTCTCCAAACTGCCCTATCTTGACCTTGAAGGCAAGGAATACTTAGGCAAAAGCATGGAAATCTGCTTTGCGGCTATCGGTGATGCCCATAGCGACAGTTACCCATTACAGGTAAGACCCTTCTGTGGAGGCAAAGGTCTCGAAAAGAGACTCAAAGAGCTTGTCATCGAAGGAGGTGGTGGCGGAAGCACGCAGGAAAGTTACGAGTTGGGTGCATTATATTTTGCACGCAATATCGAAATGCCCCGCGCAGTCAATCCTCTCTGTATCATCATAGGAGACGAAGGTCTCTATAGTTATGCAGACAAAGATCAAGCCAGTGAATGGGCACGTACCACGCTAGAGGGCAGAACAAGTACCTCTCAAATCTTTGAGGAGCTCAAGCGCAAGTACAATGTGTATCTTGTACGCAAGCCCTATGGAGATTCCTCTGCCAATGTCATGGATTCGACGAATCAACGCATCTACAATGAATGGGTTGCCCTTTTAGGAGCAGACCACATCGCAGACCTTCCTGATGCAGGAAGAGTTGTTGATGTCATCTTTGGCATCCTTGCCAAGGAGACTGGACGCATTGGTTACTTTGAGGATGAGCTCAAAGGAAGGCAAAAGCCAGACCAGGTCAAGGAGGTGCTAAAGTCACTTCATTCCATCCATTACCTCCCACCCCAGAAGTCTCTCAAGAAACTTCCGGAAGGCAGGTCAATAATGAGGAAACGATGAGCACATTAGCCCCAAAACTTTCTTTAGAATTTTTAGTGACGCTTTGGCCAACGTTCCCGCATTTTGCCCGTTTTGCCCGTGACGACAGGCTTGCTGGTATCCGCCTTAATAGCGCAATGATAAAAGCAGCCGATGTTGAGCACGAGCTGGACGCAGCAAAGCGAGACGGTGGCCACGTCCCATTGTATTTTGATATAAAAGGTAGACAGCTGCGAATAACTGACGTTGCTCCGTATAAAGATCATCTTGAACTTACCTTAAATCATCCAATCGAGGTTGAGACGCCATCGATGGTCCTTTTTAAAGCCGGAGCCGACTATGCTCTGCTAAAGGAAGTATCCGATAAGACCCACCTCATCTTTGAAGGCGGTCCTAAATTCATGGTGTACCCGGGAGAATCATTGCATATCCGTCATCCGAGCCTGCACGTGGGCGGATCTTTATTTACCGAACAGGAGATCGAAAAAATAAAAAGAGCGAAGGCAGGAGGGTTTGACCGTTATTTTCTTTCATATACGCAATGTAACCGGGATATCGATGAATTTCGCGATTATGTCGGTGAGGATGAGATTATTGCCAAGATTGAAGATAAAAGAGGTCTTGAATATGTGGCACGAGAATTCAAACCCAAAAAAAATCTTTCGCTTATGGCTGCTCGCGGTGATTTGTATGTTGAATTGGATAAACCCCATGACATCATGGATGCGATGAAGTTAATAGTTGCAAAAGACCCTGGCGCGTATGTGGGGTCCCGTATCCTGCTCTCGGTGATACATGACCCGGTCCCGAGTTGTTCAGATTTCTCAGACCTTGCCTGGCTGTATGATATTGGGTACCGCAGGATGATGCTCTGTGATGAGCTTTGTTTAAAAGAGAACCTGCTGGCAAGGGCAGTGAATGTTTTGGACACTTTTAGAAAATCATATGCAACTTCACAACCTGAAATCGATATTCAAACGAAGCCTGGAAGGCCGTATGGGTTATTCCGAAGATTTTCCTCTTTATTCACAAAAGATCAGTAAGGATAGCTTTATTTTACAAAGCTTTGTTGAATCATTGAATGACTGGTATACCTGTTTTGTACAAACAATTTTATACTTGATTTTTTTATTATAAAAATGAGTATACTGGTGATTGATAATCTTACAAAAAGCATGCCTGACCTAAAAAAGTCATTAAACAAATATCCCTACAGCATCATTAGATATAAAGACATCAACTTAAGGTTATTAAACAAATATGATAAAA
>CAIQQL010000024.1 GCA_903873955.1 uncultured archaeon
CCCTGTCCGTCTCAGTTCCTATCTTTATCTTGCGAAGAGTCATTCCAGTAACTGTGTCTCCCTGCTCTATAATCTGGCTCAGATACCAAAGGTCATCGAGATTTTCAACAAGTACTTTCACTTCACCAGCACGTAGGTTTTGATGGATTATTCGCATTCGGCAAAGAGAAAACCTTTAAATACTTAAACTTTCTTTAAGTGAGTAAGAATGCGTGGTCTTAAAAGAGGACAGGCTGATGCAGCAAATGCTGCAACCCTAGTCGGCCTAGTTGCGGCGTTGATTGTTCTTTACATACTGTTCATTCCCCCTGCCGAGCGGGAAAAACTGTTGGGAAATACATCTGGCACAAGTGATTCTGGCTCTGAGTCTGGGACTGAAAATTCGTTAGTTGTTCTACAAGAATTTCCAGGAAGACTCGACCCTGAGCAGAAGCCCGAGCAACATCTCATCCCCAATGTGAATCTTATAGAGACAACGAATGCTCGTGAACTTGATAGTTTCAACACCTTCCAGGTACGCAATGGTTGGTTTGATAAAAAAGTTGCAAACATTTCATTTTCTGTGCCAGATATCAGAAATACGGATAATGTTGTTCTTTCATTTGTATCGGCAAAGCACCAGGGTGTGCTGAGTATTACACTCAACGGAGAGCCCATATACGAAGACGAGCTTCTTTCAGACAATCCCGAACCAATTCGGCTGAGAAAAGAATTGCTTAAGGAAAACAATCGACTCGAATTCACCGTTTCGGGTGTTGGTTGGAAATTCTGGCTTACAAATGAGTACAGCGTCTCTCAACTCAAGGTGATAGGGGATATTACTGATCTTACGAGGCAGAAGAGCCAAAACACCTTCACAATCAAAGATTTTGAATTCTTTAACTTGGATAAGTCAACCTTAAAGTTTGTTCCTAATTGTTACCAAAGTGATGTGAGCACTTTGGATATTCGGGTAAACAACAATCTTGTTTTTTCTTCAGTTCCTGAGTGTAATATGCTCAATCGTCAGGACCTTCCCCTTGGATCTCTTGATGCTGGCGAGAATAGTATTGTATTTTCAACTAGTCATGGAACATACATGATTGACCATATCGAAGTACAAAACCAGCTCAAGGAGTTTAAGTCTACCATCTACTATTTTGAACTGAACAAAAGCTCTGTTGTTGAGGTTCAGAACGGTAGCAGGGAAGCAAAGCTTTTCTTTACTTTTGTAGCTGACGATACTAGCAAGCAAGCCATAGTGAACTTTAATGGTCATACCGCATCAATTGACCAGACTGAAAATGAGTATTCTCGTGTTATTCCTGAATACTGGCTTAATGACGGAAACAACTACATCAAGATTACTCCGCGCAGCGTTCTTAATGTCGTTTCAGTTGAAGTTCAGTTGAATAAGAAGTAAGGAATTTTTTCTCCTCTTTATAATTCAAAAACTTTATATACTAACGAGCCTAAAATCCCAAGTGTATGGTTCCTACTGCTTTGGATGAGATTTCTAGAAGAACAAATCGTAAACTAGCAGCAGCGGCTGATAATGAAAAACAGGTAAGTGATGATGACCTTGCTGCTGCAGCGTTTCGGGA
>CAIQQL010000025.1 GCA_903873955.1 uncultured archaeon
CCTTGCGTGCTTTTCGTATAAGTATAGTCATTTATGATATGAAGATACCTGGTTTTCCAGGTTTTGCCTTCGCAGCTTTTCCTTCAGGATCATGTTTGTTCTTGTCATTGACAGCAAACACCTTGACCTCTTTGCCAACGCGACGGGTCATGACTGCGGCGTCAAAAAAGGAGAGTTCCTGGGGCATGACATACAAGTAGATAGTCTGGCCTTCTTTCCCAGACTTTTCCTTGACCAATTTCAGGACATTCATGACGTCTGAGACAGTCTTGTCCACAACTTTTTCCGTCTCCTCTAGTTTGAGGTCGATTTTTGAAGGGTCGGACGCGGGCCAGGAAGCGAAGGACACAAATCCTTTCTTTCCTATTTTCTCCCAGAGCTCTTCTGCCAAATGAGGGCAGAAAGGGGATAAAAGAGGGATTTGGCATTCTATAAAATAGTTGACGACTGCCTGATTGGGTTCGCCACGCTTAAGATACTCCTTGAGCACTCGCTGCATTTGGAAGAATAGCCTGTCAAATCCTGACCTGAAGTTCATGAGTTCCATGGCTTCTGTCCCTTCTTTGAGATAACGATGGATGGCAGAGACAAAAATCTTGTCTGAACGGTTCAATTCTTTTTCATCGGAACTTGGATGGTAATAGTCCTGGACAAAGGAGTACCATTGTTCAAGTTTTTGTTGCACGGTCTCTGCGTTGGTAAAATCAAAGTTCGGGTCATCGAGTCCCTCTCCGCCGAACATTAAACCGGCACGTAACGCATCAGCAGGATATTTTTCAAGCATGTCTCTGATGGTGAAGAAGTTCCCTTTGCTCTTCGACATCTTTTCCCCGCCGACAAGAAGCCAACCGTTGACACTGAACCCTTTTGGCCAATGTTCTTCAGGGAAGATGGCGACATGGTTGAAAAGACAGAATGAAAGATGGTTCTGTATCAGGTCTTTTGCTGAGCTTCGTACATCAAAAGGATACCAGTACAAGAACTCCTTGCGCATACGTTGCATCTCCGCATCTCCGGTGCCCTTGCCAAAGAAGATATAGTCAAAAAAAGAGTCATCAATCTTTTCCACAGGATAGTCCTTGATAAGATGGGCGATGGTATAATAGGCCATATAGATCGTTGAATCGGAAAGGGACTCGATGACCCAATGTTCATCCCAGGGAAGCTTGGTTCCTGTGCCATGATGGTGCGTGCAGGCCCACGCATTAAGCCAGTCAACAACATAATTGAACTGCTGACGGACAAGTTCCGGATAAAGGTTCATTTTCGAAAGGCATTTTTTCACAAGGTCCTTCCAGGTTTTATCCCCGTAATTCAAGAACCATTGATCCGAGACGACCTTGACCGCGCAAGGAGTGAGACATCTGCAGGTCACTTTTCCGCTCAGTTCATAAAATGGCTCGAGAAGCCCTGCGGCAGCCATGTCTACTTTCATTTTGTCCTTTGCGAGTACGACAGACATCCCTGCATAGGTCCCGCATGCTGCTTTTAACTTGCCAGAATAAAATCCCTCTTTGTAGATGGTCTGCGTGGCCTGTTCAAGACGAGGGTCTTGTTGGTTCTTGATCTTTAATTGCTCGATGATGCGAAGTGCAGGAAGGTCTCCATAGGTTTTTGACTCAATGATAGGGATGGGATGGATGGCTGAGATGACCTTGGAATCAAGCCCGTAGAGTTTCAGTGTCTCCGTGTCCTTTTGCAGGTCCAGAAGCGCAATATAGTCATAGGGAGCATCAGAAGGCACAGAGGTCACAAGCCCAGTACCAAAGCGAGGGTCGACAAAACTTGCAGGAAGGATGATGATCTCGCGGTTGATCAAAGGTGCCTTGCAGTACTTTCCAACAAGCTCACTACCAGGGACAGGATCAAGAAATTCAATTTGCCAGTCCTGTTCCAGGAGCTTTTGTGCGCACTCATAGCTTACAATCCAGCGTTCATTTTTGACCTTGATGCGCATATACTGCACGTCAGGATTTACCCAGAAGTTGGTCTGCCCGAAGACAGTCTCGGGTCGAAGGGTTGCGGCGATTAAGAAATCATCTCCAAACGCAAATTTGAGCAGGGAGAATTCTTGGGGGGTTTCTCCTTCGCCTTCAAGACGGTCATGGTCTCCGACAGGCATCTGGTCCTTTGGGCACCAGACTACAGGATGTTTTCCCTTGACAAGATATCCTTTCTCTTTGAGTTTGCGAAATTGCCAGGCTATGAACCGGTCATAGGGAGGATTAAGGGAAGTGGTGATGAAACTTCTTCGCCAGTCGACACTTGCGCCGATACGTGAAAAATCCTCCTGGGCTGCAGGAACAAAAGTGTCAATCCAGTGTTCGACATCAGAAAACTTTTCAATCTCGTCATCAGAAAACCCCAAGGATTTCATGATTGCTGTCTGCTTGGGTTCCTTCTCCCTCAGCCTTTGTGCCGCTGCCCAGACCGGCGTTCCGGTACAATGCCACCCCTGCGGAAAAAGGACATTAAACCCTTGTGCACGTTTATAGCGCGCCATGACATCGACACGGGTTGCGGAAAAAGCATGACCGAGGTGAAGATAGGAGTTGATGTAAGGATACGGGAAATTGACGAAATATTTTGGCTTACCCTCCTGGGCGTCAACTTCAAAAAGATGTTCAGCGCCCCATTTCTTTTGCCATTTCTTTTCGATACTTGCAAAATCAAAAGAAGGGGATGCAGAAGGTTCAGAGGTATTCATGGGAGTGGGAGGTATAGGCGTATTTTAAAGATTTCTCCAAAAAAAGAGCTATATTAAAACTGGTCAGGAAGGGTGTTCAATAGTCCGCGCTTGCGGAGCTGGATGATTGCAGAGGAAGAGTACTTGTAGATGACATCTCCTTTGGCGTCATCATCTGGCCAAGGCTCGATCATGACGATGTCTCTTGGCCTGAGCCATAAAGAACGTTTGAATCTCCCAGGGACCCGGCAGTTTCTCGTTTTCCCGTCGGTAGTGCTGACTTCCATGCGATTGCCCCCCAGACGCTGGACGATAACACCGATAAGTTCACGATCGCGAGGCAGACGGGCTCGAGCAGGAGCTCCTTCGCCAGTAGGCTCTTCACCAGTAGAAGCATCGTTTGTTATTTCCTCAAATTCACCATAGTCTGCCATAACTTAAACCTAGAAAGACACTCTTTTAAACGTTATTATCTCACTTGCGGCGAGATTTGCTATAAGAGAGATAGAGGTTCTTTAAGAAGAAAGCCCAAAGCAGGCCAATCAATGTAAAGAGGACATACATGAGGAAATAAAGAAGAAGCAAAATCCAGAGCAGACCGAAATTACCGACAAGGATATCCTTGAGGAAGAGAGCGAAGAGAGATTGTAAAGGCAAGGATGCGAGCAGCCAGACGACCCAGAAGATAAGGGTGAGTAAGATGATATAACCGAAAGCATTCCACCATCTGCCTTGGACAAACTTCCAGCTTTTTTCCAGAGAGGCGAAGACTTTTTCATTTTCTTGTACCATGAAACAAGGCGCAAAAAGAAAGCGGGTGAGGAAAAAGAGGAGAATCGTGACCATGAGTATGGAAACGACTATTGAAAGGACAGTAAAATAAGGGCTTGTCGCTGCAGTAGGCCCCAGAATCGCTGCAAAAGCAGTGAGAGGGATGAAAAGGACCATCATCGCGACAAGATAGAGGCCTAAAGAGATAAGCCAGAGCATGCAGGTAAGTCCTACAAATCTCCAGTAAAGAGGTTTGGCAAGGGTCACGGCATCATGATAGGTGAACGTAGTTTTCTTAAATGCAGGGACAAGCACGGCCAGATAAAGGAAGAGGGTTAAGAAGAGGAACACAATGACTAAGAGGGAAGCAGGAATAAACACGAGGAAAAACTTTCCAATCATAGGGAGCATAAGTTGGGAAAGGGCTGCAGAGGTTGCAGGGTCTATCTGGCCTGATCCTGAAGCACTAGCGCCTACCATCAAGGAATAGATGCTAAGCAAGTCCTGGAAAAGACCGGTGACATTCATTAAAAAGATGACAATCAATGAAAGAAGGAAAAGAGGAAGAATATAGTAAACCGAAGTCAACTGGAAAATGGTTCTGAAATTTGAGGTATAATCCTTCCAGCTTTTACTGAAAACTTGGTTAAAACTCATAGCTGCATAACATAACGGCGATATTTAAATATTCCCAAATAAAAGGTTAAATACTACTGCGGCCTGATAAAAAAATGATTGAGTCTTACTACCTGTCTGATAAGGTGACATCCACTTCCCCGGAAGCATTTTCATTATATGAGAAATCTCGCCTGGGTGAGAAGAAGAAGGAAAAAATCGAGTATGCGACAGTTGAAGCGCTGTATTTGCTCTCTGAGGGTAAACTGAAGTTGAAGACAGGGAAAAAGATACTGTCCTATGATGCCTTCCTACGGCTGATCAACAAAAAAGACAAAAGGATTGAAAGCAAATATGCGGTGTTTGAAGACCTGAGGAAAAGAGGGTATATTGTCAAGACTGCCCTAAAGTTCGGTGCAGAGTTCCGTGTGTATGGGAAGGGCATCCATCCGGGAGAGGACCACGCAAAATGGATCGTTTATGCAGTGAGGGAGAGCGAACAGATGTCCTGGCAGGAATTTGCAGCAAAGAATAGGGTAGCACATTCGACCAAAAAAAGGTTGCTGTTGGGAATCGTCGATGAAGAGGGAGATGTCTCTTACTACGAGGTAAGTTGGGTACGTCCTTAGTACTCACAAAATTTATAACGCAGGAACTTGTCCTAACTCTATGCCAGCAGATGTTGCCAAGCTCACCAAAGATAAAGAGCAGATTCTTTCATTTATCGCTGCCCGTGGCCCGAGCTTGCCGATTCATATTGCAAAAGCGGCAAACCTGAGCCCGCTGTTCGCTTCGGCATTTCTCTCTGAACTGTTTGCTGAGGAGAAAGTGAAGATGAGCCGCATGAAAGTAGGAAGTTCTTCGTTGTATTATCTCCTAGGGCAAGAGGCCCAGTTGGAGAATTTCATGCATTTTCTCAACCCGAAAGAGAAAGAAGCA
>CAIQQL010000026.1 GCA_903873955.1 uncultured archaeon
CCATTTTGCCCGCGCCATTGAGGGTGCGTTGGAGGAGAAGAACAATGAGTGAAGCACCAGAGAAGATTTGGAAAGTAGAGACCCCAACCATTGAATATGAAGACACGGTGGTAGGTGATAATGAGAATGATGCTGCAGTATCTGAAAGGTTTAAGCTAAAAGACCGAGGAGAAAGAAACTTGGCTCTCAGATATGAGTTTACGTTTCAGCAGAAAAGGATATTTAAGGAAAATCCGAATATCAAACTGCCTTTAAGAAAATACCAGATTGGAAACGTCTTTCGTGATGAGCCTATTGGAAAAGACAGATACAGAGAATTCATTCAATGTGACGCAGATATTATCGGAGATGAGAGCATTGGCGCAGATGTTGAATGTTTAGCCCTGGCCGATAAGATATTCAAGGACCTGAAGATTGACTACATTTTAAAGATCAATAACCGAAAACTTCTGAGTGCTATTGTAGAAAAATCAAAAATCAGCGATGTAGTGCAAACATGTAGGGAGATTGACAAGCTAGATAAACTAAGTGAAAAAGAAGTTAGGGTAAACTTGTCAAAGATTGCTACTGAAGAACAGATTGACACGTTATTCAGTATATTGAATAAAAATCTGGAGTATTATCTAAGAGAGAATCTCTCGGGCGCCGATGAGGTCAGCAGGCTGTTGGAGTTATGTCAAAAATACAAAATCAGGGAGGAGTTTTCTCCATTTTTGGTAAGAGGATTTTCTTACTACACCGGAAATGTGTTCGAGGCCTATAATCCAAAGATAAAAGGATCCTTATGTGCTGGAGGAAGATATGATAATTCAGTAGGTACATATGTGAATAAGAAAATCCCTGCTGTGGGAATCAGTTTCGGAAGACTGGCTGACTACCCTGAAATTGAAGCTGAGTCGATACAAAGCCTCTTGATTTCCATTGGTCAGGAAGAAAAAGCAATTGATCTTCTCAGAACGCTAAGAGAAAAGGGGATTTCAAGTATGATGATGAGCAAGATCTCAAAAGCATTGGAGTACGCAAATAGTTATGGTATACCCTATGTCATCTTTCTAGGGGAAGATGAGGTAAAACAGGGGAAAGTGAAACTAAGGGATTTGACATCAGGAGAAGAAAAGATGCTCGCGGAAGAAGAGTTAGTAAGGGAGCTAAAAAAATGAAGGACACTTTTGTAGGAGATATAAAAGAAGCATTCACACGCTGTGATTTTATTCATTGTTCCAAAAAACTCAGGTCTTAAGAGATGCAAGGAATATGTCTCTTCTATAGTTGATGACTCTTCTAAGATTAAGACCGTCAGAGGAGAGGATGTTCCTTTTTTTGTTGAATCTCTTCTAAATAAAGGGAAACAGGCCATCGGTTTGACCGGCAAAGATCTTTTTGAGGAGTTTACGACCATAAATTCAGATTCAGATATTTCCGTGCTCGAAACTGTCCCTTGGCAAGACCCATCCGCTTTGTTTGGGAAGCCGACATTATGTTTGCTCGGACCAAAAGGAAGATCCCTCTCAGAGCTTCCGATAAAATTAAAGGTAGGAGTGAATAAAAAGTATGAACAAACAGCACGTACTTTTCTCAGAACCTTCAAGAAAAAAGAATGTGAACTGTTTTTGCTATCAGGAACCACAGAACTTTCTTTTGAATCGGGGTTAGCCGATCTTGTCATTGACATTGTGTATTCTGGTACTTCAGCAAGAGAGGCAGGTCTGGAAGTCTACGAAAAAATCTCTGAGTCAGATATGGTGATAATCGGTAGAAATCTTTCATGGGAGGGTAGAAAAATCTTAAATCAGCTTGATTTTAAAAAAATGCAGGGTCTGATACCAACGATAGTCCAAGATGAATCCAGAAAGGTCTTGATGCTGGCTTATTCATCTTATGAAAGCCTTCAAAAAACAATGGAGTCGGGAAAAGGATGGTACTATAGCCGAAGTAGAAAAGAATTATGGTGTAAAGGAGAAACTTCAGGCAATACTCAAAAAGTACAAGATATCTCTTTAGACTGCGATGCTGATACCTTGCTGTTCAAGGTTTTACAAACAGGTTGTGCCTGTCACACCGGGAAGTATAGCTGCTTTGGTTTAACCAATAAGGAGTTTTTACTTCAAGACCTCTATGAAAAAGTCTGCAAACGAATGAAAGAAGAACATGAAACCTATACTACTCGGCTAATCAAAAACCCTGCACTGCTGACCCGTAAGCTTTTAGAGGAAGCAGCAGAAGTGATTACCGCAAAAACAAAGCAAGAGCTGGTATGGGAATCATCAGACCTATTATATTTCCTGGTCGTGTTGCTTGCACGAGAGGGAGTAACACTACAAGAAATCGATAAAGAAAACGCAAGGAGAAACTTAGGGAAAGATTAACTAATCGAAGATTTTTTTATTTTTAGGATGATATTTTCCGTTTCATTGCTTGTAAGGACCTCAAATCCCGCGGCTTGTAAATCTTGCTCGATTTCTTTTTTGTCATAAAGATAGTAATACCTGTCAAAAGTTTTACCTTCCACAGTCCAGGGAATTAGTGCCTCTTTAGGTTTGTTTTTTACCCGTTTATGGCCTCTGCTCCAGACCGAGATTAATGCTTCAGCTCCAGGTTTTAAAACCCTAAAAAGTTCTCTGATAGATTCATTTCTTTTTTCTGGTGTTTCTATACAATGCAGGCTTGCAATATAGATTGCAGCATCAAAAAAGTTACTTTCAAAAGGCAGACTTGTTGCCTCTGATTTTTTTAAGGTCACTTCTGTTTTGTTATGGTCAGCCTGTTGCTTTGCAAGTTGAAGCATAATTTCAGAAAAGTCAGTACCGTAAATCTGGCCATGAATCGAACTGAAATGCCTGCCTGAACCGCAACAGCAGTCAAGGATCCTCCCTCGTTTTTCCTTAAGAAATTCAACAACTTCAGGAAGGGGCTTTTCCCTGCATGCCTGCCAGGGTTTTGCAATAAGGTCCCATATTTTTTCCTGAGATAGAGCATTGGACTTCATGGATTTCATAGTGTTTTTAAGGTTAAAAATCCTCTTGGTGTTACATTAACATGACAAAGATTACACCAGTTATAGGGCAGATAGACCTGACTTCTTTAACCGTAGGTGATTTGATAGCGATTAAACAATCGTTGTTTGAAATCCTCTGCATACAACAAGAAGCGGAAAGTGTGATGCCAAGGGGCGCAGAGATCAGGTCATACCAGGCGTTTTACTTACATGACCTTTCTAGCACCGAGATGCATCCGACACATTTCCTCCAATGGTATGAGGAAACCCGTGAGCTATTCTTATCAAGTTTGCAGTATCAGCATTCTCTCAATGAGCTTGAGTCAATAAAAGAAGAAAAAGAGGTGTTCTCATTTAAGGATAAAAAAACCATTACATTAAATGACATCAGAGCAGCAAAGATATTCACCAAGAGGGACAGATGATAAGAAAACCGACAAGAACACTTTCAGGCGTCGCACCTCTTGCAGTGATGTTGCCTCCTCGACCCTGCAAGCACGGGTTATGTGTTTTTTGCCCACAGCTTGAAGCGCCTCAAAGCTATACTCCCCAGAGTCCGGTGGTGATGCGAGCCGCAAAAGTGGAATATGCCGCGGATAAGCAGGTAAGCGAAAGAATTGAAGCTCTTTCCAGTATGGGGCATCAAACAGAGAAGATAGAGCTTATTATCATGGGAGGAACATTTCTAGATTATCCTCTAAACTTCCAATATGATTTTATAAAACGTTGTTATGATGCATTAAATGGATTTGTTTCCACAAATCTGATGGACGCAAAAAAAGCCAATGAGACAGCCAACCATCGTGCAGTTGCGTTATGCATTGAGACGCGCCCTGATGTCTGCTCGGATAACGAAGTGAAACGCATGCTCGAGTTTGGTTGCACACGCGTTGAGTTAGGGGTCCAGGCGATTGACGATGAAATCTACAAAAAGGTTAATCGTGGGCATACAGTAAAAGATGTGATAGACGCAACAGCAAGGCTAAAGCGAGCAGGTTTTAAAATCGGGTACCATCTTATGCCAGGACTCCCTTTATCAAATCCAAAAAAAGATCTTCTGCTTTTTAGGAAACTGTTTAAGGATGAATCCTTTCGTCCTGACCAGATTAAAATCTATCCTTGTCAGGTATTAAAAGGGGCTGAACTTGAAAAATGGCATAAACTTGGAGAATTTAGTCCGTACACCCGCGAACAATTGAACAACCTGATTATAAAGATGTTGCAGATAACGCCAAGATACTGTAGAATAATGAGGATTATGCGTGAAATACCTCCAGAGTTTTTGGTCTGCGGTATCACAAGCCTTAATGTAAGAAAAGATGTTGAAGAGGAGATACGTAGACAAAAAATAACGGTGAAAGAAATACGTTTTCGGGAGATAGGTTTTGCACTGAGAGATAAGCGCAGGTTATCCTCTGCGGGTACTTTTAAGAAGATAAGATATATGGCATCAAAAGGTGAGGAATATTTCTTGGAGGTTTCAA
>CAIQQL010000027.1 GCA_903873955.1 uncultured archaeon
AGCATTTTCTGGAGTGATTATAAAAAGAGCTTCCTTATTGTCTGAGATGAAAAGGCGAGCATTTGAATCGATATGCTTGGCCTTGAGATTATGCTTGAAGGAGATTTTCTTCACTTTTTCTGCCTCTCCGGAAAGGGCAAGTTTTACTCGAACATTGTTCTTGGCAAGTTTCTCAAGCACAGAGGAAAGTACCCTGCTTTTATCCTCGAAATCAGTAACGGTCGTGCAAATGGTGACTTCTTGCTTGGAGTTTTCCAAAAGCTCTCGAAGCCTGGAGAGGACGTTTGCCCTTCCTTTTAATGAGCCGGTAATATCATAGGTTTTGACCGGGGATATCCCCGTATTATGCAACTGTTCGAGTTCAAGGTATTCCTGGGTGTCCTTGAGTGTAGCAAGCGATTTTACCCGTTCGTTGGCCTCAGTCATGACATTGGTCTTCATCTTCTCAATGATCTCGGTAGGCTTAATAGAAATATATTTCACTGGCTTTCCGACCTTGGTGATGGCAAATCCTCGCTTCTCGAGGGATTCGAGAACATCATAGGTCCTTGAACGTGGAACTCCAGAAAGATCGGCAACCTCTCGAGCTGAGGCTACACCTTTAGAAAGCAAAGATAACCAGACCTTGGTTTCATAAATATTCAAATTAAAATAATCTTTAATTCGCTTTACAAGCTCGGGTTTAATTATCATTATACAATGACAACCTTTCCCTATATAAACCTTTCTACTGTTGTAACTACTTAATGACATCAACAACTTTTTACAGAAACAGCGTCGTTTTTAGAGCAGATATGCAAAAGGCAACGCAACAAAGCACCCAGCAGTAATGAAAGGCATTGCGGGGTAGAACTTCCCTTTCTTGGAGAAATAGAAGAGCAGAGCCAACGCAAGAGTTGCGCCTATGGAAACCAGAATAGCGGGGAAAAAGCCACGGGTATGCAGCACGACACCGGCTAACATAATAGGGAAGACCACATCTCCTCCGCCCAAAATCGCCACACTCATTTTCACTTTGGCATTCTTTTTCTGTCTCTTTGAAAGCTTGTTCAGCTTTTCCCTTTGGGCATTTCCAAGGTAAGGGATGAAAAAACCCGAAAAGAAGCGCAATTGCTTGATCTGATACTTTGCCATCTTCTGCATGAACCCTGCATGCCAGACTGCATAGATGTCATAGATGGAGATTGCTATGAAAAGGATGATTGCAGTCCAGATATTGAGTAGCGGAACAAAGATTGCGGCAATGCCTGGGTAAATGAACAGTTCTGAAATGTTATGGGCAATGATATAACGCCTATACACTTTCAAATACGCAATCGCAATGGCGAGGACCCCTGCAATAATCTGCGCGGGAAAGAACGTCTGCACAGAGAAGATTGCATTCAATGTTATTGCCAACGCAAGGGAAACGACAAGAAAGAACCAGGCACGAAGGAACATCTCTGCTGGCAGTTTCATCAACAGGAGCATGATCCCTACCCCTAATGCAATGCCGACGAGAATAGAAATGAGATTCACTTCCGGAGCAGTGTCTGCAGGAGGTTCAGTCCCATAAGGAAGATGATAGGTAGTGATATTTATCGTGGAACCATTCTCTAACGTGACAGGTTTTACTTCAGGAGCATAGTAGCTTAACACCATCAACCCGACCAGTTGAGTAAAAAAGAACATGGCGATAAGGAGTATCGTTATCTTCCAGGCATGTTTCATAGTATGAGGGGTCCTTGACTCTTTTTAATTGTTATGATGAATTTGTATCGAGGTGGCGCCCATCGCCCGTAATTTCACATCTTCGGCTTTCAGTAAAAGTGGAAGATAGGCCCTAGCGCTCTTTGGAGCAGGTTTTTGCGCATAAAGCCACCCCTCCCTGACCTCTACATGCTTATGCTCCTTTCGGAAAGCCGCAGCATGGTCAGCAAATTGTACCGGGGGACCTTTGCAAGGGATAAACTCCTTTTGCTTGACCACAAAATAAGAATGGGCAGTTTGTTCTCCAGTATACCAAAAGACAGCACGTTCAATGATAAACATCTTGGCAAGTTCCTGGCTTAGAAACTGATGGGCCCTTCGAAGTTTGGTCGCTGCTATATCTCCGCTCTGACGATCGGTGCTCAAGGAAAGATGGATGACTTCCAGATGAGCCTTCTTTGCATAGGCCACAGTCTCTTCAACCTCTTTCTCCTTTCCCCCTTCAAAAAACTTCTTTGAGGGATGTTTAAGAAACGCTTTTGCAGCCTTTTGAAAACGCTCAAAATTCTCCTGGCTTAATGCCGCAAGCACATTGCGCTCTTTCCAGGTAGGGTCAACAAAGATTATCGGCCCCTGACGTTTGCTCTCATTCATTTCCATCACCAACGATGCAGGCTGGGTGTAACGCTTTTCTGTGTCGATGACAACCTGGCCTTTGACATCGGCCAATGCCTTAAGTAGCTTTTCAAATGAACGAAAATGCAAGATCAAACATTCAACACCATATCCGGAAAAACCCTGGATATAACTCTCTGCACCATAGACTCCCTGTGATTTACAGAACAGTTTCATGAGGATGATCTCCCGTGCAAGTTTTGTCTTGCCGATCTTCTTCTTGACATACCCGACATGAAAATAACTCAAGTCAGTGACATTACGTGCATCTTTAGGCGAAGAAATCTTAATCACCGGGACCAGTTCAAAGAGGACGCCTGGGCCAAACCTAACCTGGAAGTAATCCCGACTTCCATGCAACTTAGTAATCTGCGCCTTTTGACCCTTGAAGGCTTCTTTCACAATCTTGTCAAGATAGGGAACGACGTTGGCGTATGACTTATCGAACCTGATGAACACATCAATATCTTTTTCTGCACTTTGAGCGAGCGTGCCTTTCGCCATGCTCCCGCCAATAAACGCCTGGGCTTTTATCTTATGTTTTTTTATTGCAGATGCCAACTGGGCCAGGACCTTGTTTGCCTGGGATTGTAGGTCTTTTTTTTCAGCCTTGGAAATTTCAACGTCGAGACCAGAAAGAAACTTTTTAACCTCCATAGTGTGAAAAAAGGGTCCAACCTATTTAAATCATACTCTATTTGGTCTTGCCGGCAAGATCAACAATATACTTCCCATCTTCCAGCTGATAGACCTTAGGAGAGCCTGCGGAGAAAAGCTTGGTCAAATCAAGAATATACTTACCGGGCTTGATCACCTTGACACTTTCGAAATCGAGGAAGACAGGAGTATCATCATCTTCACTGAGCCCAGCTATCTCACGAACATCTTCTTCAATTTGTTCTTTCTCTTCTACGCTCAGCTCAGGTTCCTTTTCCTTATTTGCAAGAATTTCCTGCATTTTCTCTTTCTTGATGTAAAAGAAAAACTTACTTTGGCAAGTTGCACATCCTGTAAGGACCTCTTTAGAGCCATCCTCATAGAGCGCCGAGCAATGTACACAGCGATAGGGCATATTTCTTAAAGTTTGGCCAGGTTAATAAAGTTTTGCTGAAAACAGCCATAATATGACTTTTCTAGAAAAATGCTCAGTCCAAGAGAAGCTCAATCTTCTTTGGATCTTTCTTGATTTCCTTGACGATGGACGATGGACCAACGACTGTCAATGCCTCACTGTCTCCGACAAGCTTTTTCGCCAAGGAATGCTTGAACTTCACATAGATATTCCTTCCCTTTAAGTCAGGTTCAATGACCGCCAGTTCAATACCTGTAAAGTCCTTCACATGGTCAACTAGCGCCATCGTGTCCTCAATGAGGCGCGCTTCCTCTTCAGGCCTGAGCCTCCCATGAATAATGACAATTTTCTTCCCTAAGACGAGATTGAGAATCTTGCGAACTCGTTCAGAAATGGATAAATCGGCGATCTCCGTAAATGGAAGAACCTGCAAACTTAATCCCCTCAATCTTTTTTCATTCATTGTGTCTAGACCTTATTGGCTAATTGGAATAGCGAGTCATAAAATTCATCCATGTTGAGGCCATCTTTGGCTGAGATCCCCACCACTTTATACTCAGGGAAAGCTGATTCTACCTTCTTGATATCTGCCTTCTTGAGATCAATCTTATTGGCAATGATTAACACGGGGATCTTACGTGCAACCAGATTGCCGATAATCGTGATATTGACCTGAGAATAAGGGTTCTCGGCTGCATCCAAAACTATGACCACCGCATCCATGTCATCCAGCCATTGAATGGACTCGATGATACCCTGTGTCGCCTCTTTTGCCCGCTTTTTCGCATCCGGTTTCTTGATGCCGAAGTTCAAAAATTCCTCATAGTCAATCTTCGTCGCAATCCCTGGCGTATCCACCAACTTAAAGGTAAGGGTCTTTCCTTTATGTTTGATCTCGACTTTTTCCCTGAACTGCACATGTCTTGTCTCATGAGGGATCTTGCTTACTACCCCAATCTCCTCACCAGTCCAATCCTTGCAAATGCGATTCGCCAGGCTGGTCTTTCCTGCGTTTGGGGGGCCGTAAAAGCCTATCTTGACGCTTTCTTTCTTGCTAAAAAGGTTCTTCAACCTCTTTGAAAAGTCTTTGAATATCGTAAACATGGCAATAAGTGTTATGGTCTTTTAATAAATCTTGCGGATGGCTGACCAGCAGGCCCTTGAGGGAGTTGTCTCTTCGCAATCTCCTGAGAAACTTTCTTTTTCTCGAAGAATCTGAAGACAGGAATCTCAAACATCCCTGTCCTTTTTCCATCAATCTTCTTGAAGGCATACACCAACTGTTCATGGGTCCAGCCAGAATCTTCGAGTTTTATCTTGATGTTATGGTCTTCCATATGTTCCTTACGGGAATTGAAAATAAATGAGATGATATTAAAAAGGTCATCCCTGGTGGCGAAAAGCGTCCCCTCATAATGCCGTTTATACCATTCCTGCAAAGCGATGTAGAGCGCAAACAAACCTGCTGCAAGAATGATATACCACCAGAAGGCATACTTGCTCGTCTTCACCGTGGTGCAATTTCCCGTACAGGTCTCATTGGCAACAGGAGTTTGCAGTTCGACAAGCGATTGCAGCACAGGAGAGAGATAGGCATTGAGCGCAGAAGGCTCAACTTCCCCAGGCACCAAAAAAGAAACAGTGGTGGTCCCGCTTATGTTGAAATAGGTGCCGACACCCTCTGCGGATTTCACTTCTTTGGCCAGCGAAGGATTTTCAAAGACAATCGTGCTTTTTGGGAAACCAATTATCAGGAAAGCAGGGCCAATATTTTGCCCCTTGGCCTGCAACGTGATATCCACCTTGGTGAAAAGTGTCCTGTTCCCATTGCTGCTCGTCAGATATAACGTCCTGGAGTTAATCTTAGAAGCATAATGATCCTGGCTCCAGTTCGAAATCGCACCGAGCAAGGTGGTCTGCTGGTTCTGTTCTATGTTCTTACCTGAAAGCTCCTCTAGAAACCCGAGATCGGCATTTACAAGTCCAGACTCAAGAGGAATATCCTGCCAGATTTTGCCTTCGAAGAGTGCAGAAGGAATATCCAGGCCCAATAGTTCGGCCAGTGCCACAGAGGCGTTTGCGTCTGCAGCAGAAAGATTGGCCTCGATGCTGCTGAGTGTAGCGCTTGTAAAAGAAAGGTTCACCTGTTTGTTGATCTCATTTTGGACCCATACAGGATAGGATTTAATCTGCTGCAGAATAGGGGCTACCTTGGTCTTGTCCAGCGCCAGGATATTATTTGCAGAGGTTATTCCGTTCCCTACCGTGATCTGGAAAGTCCTTGTGGTCTGCGCGCCAGAAATATTCGTGGCAGTCACCTGGATCGTGTGCACACCTTCCGAGTAGAAGGTATGGGTCATCCTCTTGTCCGCCACGCTCTGCAAAGAGTCAGTATCAAATTTCCAACTTGAACTGGAGATATTCCCCGTAGATGAATAAATATAGAACTCATTTGCAATGGCCACAGATACCGAGGATGGCAAGATAGTAAAGTCAAATCCGGGGATGACCGTGACATTCGCCATCCTCCATATCTCCTTTCCCTGGGCATACAGCACAAATTTTGCATCTGTTGTCTGCAGAGGGGTCGTGAAGTTTGCTTTTGCAAGATCAAGCATGACATAATCGCTCGTGCTGAGCAAAGAAGGTCGGCGATTGAGCACATAGACCGACTCTGAGCTTTGTACGCCTCCAGTATCAGCATAACGCATCTTTGCCTGGAGCAAAGAGACCGTCTGCACCGTATCGCTATCGACTTCGAAAGGAATGAAACAGCTGTGAGAGCAGTTTCCATTATACACCCCATCAATATAATCCTGCACATACCTTGCAAGGGATTGGGAATACTGATTCATGAACAGGTCTTCACTGACATTGATGATTGCACGGTCATATTGCATCGGCTGAGCAAAGAGGTCGTAGTCTTTAATCCCAGAATAAGTATTTGCTCCCCTATATTGCCCACAAATAGGCGCTGAGGCCTCTGAGAGGAGACTATACTCTGAACCTGAATCATCCACTACCCCGATGCAGACGTAATAACTCTGGGAGAGCGGGCTGCTATAGTTGATGATACAACTCAGGTCCTGAATATCCTGGGTCTGCCTTGGCAGAAGACATTCTCCGAGCATGTTCTCGTCACCAGACTGTGAATAGATCCTCATACGTAGGTCCGCCTGGGCGCCCGTCGTCGTATTCTTCACCCTTGCCCCCACCTTGAACGCCGGACCATATCTTAAAGAGATGTTCTCGCAGAGCAGGTTCGAGGGGTCAGTGTCAACAATAGTCATCTCATTACCTGCAAGGGCAGCACTCCGGTCATAGCATCCTGAAACCTGGTCGCCGCTATAACCCTGCACATAGGCCTTGGTCTGCAAGGGGAAATCATCATGGGCAAGCGGTTTAAGGAGAATCTGACGGGCATTACCTGCAGTCGCATTTGAAGCGATCGCGAGCACCAGGGAGCTAACAGAGACCTGCTCCCCGCTATTGATCTTAAAACCGATGTATTTTTTGTCGTCAGTACTGAACGCGAGCGCAGTGAACTTTTGCGTATCAGAATAGTCATCAGAACAGTTGGTCACCGTACAGGAATATCCAGCACCTTCAACCAGACCATTCTGTTGCAACAAAGAGAGCAAGGAAATATTACCCTTGAAATTGCTTCTCAAAACCGTGGTCGAGGGCTCATTGACAATACTCACATTGACAATACCTACCACACTGTCCCCGCCAGCATAGGACATCTGGAAAGAGCTAGAGGAAGTATTGAAAGTAAATGTCGCGGAAGCCAAAGAAAAAAAGGAGAATACCGCTAGGAGTACGAGCACGCTCAGCATCTCTTTTTTCATGGAATCAGAAGGGTTAATTTGTTTAAAAAGGTAACTGCCTAACGGTAACTCTTCCGGAACGAAGCTGCATAAATCAAGGCTATTGCGGCAAGCGACAAACCAAAGGAGAGTGCACTAAAGAAAGGCAAGGACATAAGCGCACGTCCGCAGGGGATGGTCTGGGTATACGCCCCCTTACAGGAAGATTCGTTGATATAAAACAGAGGCGCTATCTTAGGATCGCAACGCGGATTTCCAGGACTCAAGACCTTTTCGAGTGAGATGGTCTGCTGGTCATTGATGCAATTACTCAGACCGAGGTTCTTGGTGGTACAAGCATCATTACCGCAGCTTCCAATATTTTTTGTGCAGGTAGACCTGACATCAATATCCGGCGCTGTGGTGTTCCAGACCTGGCTACAGGCATTGTCAACCCACGCACAGTAACAGGTAGAAGTGCAGTCTGACCCGCCAAAGGCGTTATGGAGACATTGAGTCTGAGGATCAGGATTCACCTGCAAAGCAGCGTCCCAAGCAAGGCCCTCTTGCCCATTACATTCTGCCTTCACAAGATTTGCGCAACCTTGGTCTGTCTTCCGTGAATCATTTATTATACATCCAGAGGCACTACAAATATATCCCGTAGGACAACAGGCAAGACCATTATTGAAGTTGGATCCTTTGCAAGCAGCTCCCGCATTTATATTTTTCGAGCTTTGAAGAGTAGGGAGATCTATAAATCCGGCAATAGGAGAATTTGAACTGTTGAACTTGGTCGCGCGGGTCTTCGTTGCACCACAAACCCAATAGTCGGGCCCTGGAACCTGGGGTACATTCGCCACGCACGTACAGCTTGAAGTACAATTCGTTCCTGCCGCACAACTGGCGTTCCCTAACGCTGAGGCAGGATCACATTGTTCATTGAATCCTGCACTATTTGGAGAGGTTACTGTCCCGTCCCCGCAGGATGTGGTGACTATAGGCGGAACACTTCCGTTCTTTTTACAGCAAAGCTTGTATGTATAGAACAAAGAGCTATTTGAGAGATGTGCGTTACTCAAGGTCGAGAGAGAGGCGATTGCAGCCTCGTTTGCAGCACAGGCTGTCTTGGCATCGCAAAGGAGATCCCCAAAACAAATAGGAGCATACGCTGCATCAGTCAAAGTAGGAGACTGCGCATGGGCGTTTACAGGTTTGGATAATCTTAAGACCGCATTGGCACCTGTACAGGCGGTACCGTTTGCATAAGGATAATAACCAAAATTGAAGATAGGATTGTTGTAACAAATCTTCACAGGGAAAACAAGGGTAGACGCATTTGCCGCATGGGCATTTTCCGGAGCACTCAATCGCAGGATTGTCTGATTGTCAGGGCAGGTATAAACTGCAGGTATTGGAGGAGTTGCTACCGCTTGAGAACTTACCAGAGAGAGAGAAAATAAGGAAAAAAGAAGCATACACCCCAGACCGAGTATACTCCCTACCTTTTTCATGAGGAGGACAAGAATATCTAATTTAAATAACTAACTACTTGAAATTATTTTTCCTCAAATAAAACCATGCATAGAGCATGCTGACACATATCATCGATGTCCAGAACGCACTCCACCCGAAAAAAGGAAGAGACATAAGCGCACGTCCGCAAGGGATTGACTGAGAGGTACTCCCCTCACAAGAACGATTGTCAATATAAAATGGGGCAATGAGACAGCCATTGTGGGTGACGTTACGCAATATACTAATCGACTGGATGTCATTAATGCAATCTCCAAGTCCCAGATTTTTATGTGTACAGACATCAGCCAGCATACAATTACCCGGAACTGGATTTCCTGGTGAACAGTCATTAGGCGATTTTCCTGGAGCAATAGGCGACCATTTATAGGTGCAAGCGTTTCCATCCATCTCACAATAACAGGTGTTATTACATCCATTCGAATTTGATTGTGTATTCGACAGACAATGCGCCACCTCGGCAGCGCTTACCGTTGTGGCATAATTGTAGGCAGTAGTTTTTGAGAGAGACCCATCCTTCTGACAGTCAGAGGCACCCAATTGCAGACAGCTGGGTGCAGGGTTGGTAGGAATACATCCTTGATCAGAGCAGGAATAACCATTAGGGCAACAGTCACTCAAAGCATTAGTGAAGTGGGATTTTTTACACAGATTTTGTAACACCCCTCCATTTCGTTCAGCTATTGTTGAGATGTCCGTAAAAGAAGGGACTGCCGTCCTTGGATTGTTCGTATAGTTCCATAATGTTGCCGACTCGCCACCGAAGTTACATTCCCACTGCGTCCCGGTAGGAACAACCGGAGGGATGACTGGGGTTGTTTGGGTTATGCAAGAGCAGTCGGTATTACAATAAAAACCCTGCGAACAGGTCGCATTTCCCAAAGGAGAATTATAGTCGCATTGCTCATTGACTAAATTAAGATTGACCACTCCTTGCGTCGATTGATTATTCACTACACCATCACCACATATTCCGTGAGGCTGTGGAGGGACCAGAGGAATTCCCGTCCTGTTACAACAAAGCTGATAGGGTTCTGGAGTGCCGTCGATTGCAACATGGGCATTGTTTGATCCTGAAAGGTTCGCCACCCAACGTTCACCGCCGGCATAATCGCAATTCCCCGCAGTCAAACGACAGCCAATATCACCATAACAGACAGGCACTAAATAAGATGTCAGCTTGCCATCCTGCGCGTGGGAGTTGGTTGCCTCAAAGAGGTTGAAGATGCGATTTCCATTGCCTTGAGAGCAAGCCCAAGGAGTGATACTCTGGTTATATTCTGCCCCAAAAATGTTGTTGTAACAAACTGAATAACTTGCATGTGGATCGCTTTGTATATCGGTAAACAAAGCAACATGGGAATTGTTGGTCTGATACAGAGTGAACAATGTTTGGTTGAGGGGATTACAGAGGGTATTTTGCACAGGGTTCACTGGAGAGACCACCACATCACAACTTGCGCTCTTTCCTGCACTCGTCACCGTCCAGGTCTTTTTACCAGGAGTATGAAAAACAAGAGAAGCAAGATTGTTGCCTGTGCCTGAAACACTGGGTGACACCCCTTCTCCACCCATCGTTATTGCCCAACTAAATGTGCCATCTCCTCCTTGGGCAGAAGCCCTCACTGTCTGTCCCGCATCATACGGAGGCTGTTGAATATTAGGAACAATCGAACAGGAAGGTGCAGTGAAAACATTGCTCACATGGATCAATTGCTCTCCTGTCCATTTATTATAGTTCACAGCTCCGGCAAACTGCTCCCAGCTAAACGTCAGCTTGTAGTCTCCAACATTGATAGGTGCTGTAAAGGGACCTACGGAAAAAGTCCAGTAGCCTGAAGGAGCAAGGGCAGAGGATGAAATGGATTTTGTTGTGCGATTGAAAGTAGCGCTGCCCCCGAGAGGGATAGGATTGTAGGTATTAAGCACAGTGCCACTAAAATAGAACTCCCTTCCAGGAGCTATCTGCTCCCCATTTGAAGGAGAGGTGATAGTGAACATTGGGGAGGCATCAACCGTATGATCAAACCCATAACAGTCCTGCCCGTGGACCACATTTGAATCCACACTAATGGGATAATAATTTAGGCTTCCACAGGCCCCTGCGCCAGTAGAATAAAGAGTGATATGGGTCTCCAGGGCAAAAACCCCCCCAAAGGCCAGAAAGCAAGCACAGACAAATACAACTGCAAACTTCAATAAACCTCTTCTCATATGTTTTTATTAGAGGCAAATAGATATTTAAAACTTTAGAATCGTTTTTTAAAAGAATATTGATAATGCCGACAATTAAAAATAGTCCGTCAAAGCGGATGTCTTGTCTCCCAAAGCTATCTTTTCCTGAGGGATCTCCACTGCTGAAGCATCCAGTTCCTTTTTCAAGCGGATGACGTTATCCACAAAGTTCTCAATCTTTTGCTCATGGCTGACAATCAATAGCTGGGTGACATTGAGTTCATCAAACACATCCCTCATCTTGTCAATCTGCGCCTCAGAAAACCCATCTGTAGGCTCATCCAGGATGACGATATCCTTGGTCTTTATCCTGCTCATCAGTGAATTGATGGTCTGATTGAGTGCGAGACGATACGCCAATGCCACGGCAGTACGTTCTCCGCCTGAAAGGAACGTATATTCCATCTCAACCTCTCCCTGCAGGATGATGGGTGTAAAGTTCTCATCAAGTCTTATCTCAAAAACATCCCCTGCCAGCATCATAAACCACTTACTGAAGAGATTGGCAAACTCCCCCCGCAGCTTGAGCAGGACATGGCGTTCAGTGAAATCAAGCAAGGAAAGGAACGAACCTGAAAGCCAGTCAGACAATTCAAGCATGGAGGTA
Organism: uncultured archaeon; assembly: GCA_903873955.1. Lineage (GTDB taxonomy): Archaea > Nanobdellota > Nanobdellia > Pacearchaeales > GW2011-AR1 > VGKP01. Next base: position 11,624 of record CAIQQL010000027.1, read on the forward strand.
AGCTTCAGTTTGAGCTGCTCTTTTTGTGAAAGTGATTGCTCCAGACGGATGATATCCGCACGCATCAGCTCCTGTTCCTTACGCAGTTCGGCAAGGGCAATCTCTCCGCTTTTTTCCTCTTGGTCGATAGCTTTGAGATCATCTTGCTTCATCTTGAAGAGCCCGGAGAATCGTGAGAGCGCAATCATATCCTCCTTGATTGTCGCCATATGTTTCTCAAGCATGATGATATCCTTTTCAAGGGCGCTTTGCAATCGCTGCACTTCCTGGTGTCTGCGTTTGGTCTTTTCTTGCTGCTCCTGCTTTGAGCGCAGAATCTCGAGTGCAACCTTGCGTTCTTCAAGCTGGATCAGGTCCATCTTCTCTTTTTCAAGCAAGGTAAAAAGCGTCTCCTTTTCCAGCAACAGCTCTTCAGTCCTCTTTTTTATATTCGCCAGTGAACGTTCGGTCTCATTGAGGATATTATGCTTATGCACTTCAGGAACATCCTGCAAACAGGTAGGGCAGATATCAATCCTGAAGACCCTTTCCTTTTTCACCATCAACTCTTTGCGGGTATCCTCCATATTCTTGAGCTGACCCAAAAGGTCAATATGCTTGCTTTGCAGCGTATCGAGGTTTATCTTTGTCTTGAGCAAGGACTGCAGTGTCATCTTCAAGGTCTCCTCCTGCAAAGGTTCGATAGAGTCTGCGAGTGCCCGCGTAAGCTCGGCCACTTCTTTTTTGGCCTGAAAGAGCGCATCATCTTTTGTGCTCCGAAGGACCTTGGTCTTCTCCAGTTCCGTTTCCAGGCGGTCACGCTCTTTAAGCGTCTTTTCAAAAGAGGCCAGTTCATCTTCACACCCCTTCTTGCGTTCACGGACCAACCCTAGGACCTGCTCTTTTTCCAACATCAAAGAGCCTAGCACCGACAGGCGGTCTTTTTCTTGGACAATCCGTTCTTTGTCCAGCTCGAGTGTCCTCACTTCAACCTGCATCATCTTGATCTCTTCGCGAAGCTTTGCAGAGACAATCGCAAGGTTCTCGCGCATGATCTTGTATTTGTCAATGCCAAACACGTGCCTGAGCACGTTGAGGCGCACTTCCGGGTCCTCCAGGATAATCTGTTTCATCTGCTCCTGGGGAGTGTACACCGTATAGCGATAGAGAAGATTGTTCTTCTTGATGAACTCTTGAGGATAGCCTAAGATCGTGAGGATGCGCGTCTTGAGCTCGGTGACTGCATAATCTTTCTTTTCCCCGTTGATGGTCAGACCGGCGTACTCATTGGTGATGGTCTTGTTTCCACGTCTCAATTTCCGTTCCACAATGATCTCCTGGCCTTCAGACTCCAATTCAAGAATGACTTCTCCCGTCTGGGCACCGTTACGCAACAGAGCAGAGCCTGTTTGTCCTGGCTGCAGACCGAAAAGCGCATATTCCACTGCCAGCAAGATAGACGTTTTTCCGGAACCAACATCCCCTGCAAGCAACACCGACCCTTCCGGAAATACAATCTCCTGCTCCTCATAACTTCGGATGTTCTTCAGCTTGATTTTTTTCAGTTTCATAATTCCAGTATCTTCCTTACTTCAGAGAGTATTCGCTCCTCAAAGATGGCAGACTTTTCATCCTCCTTTTTTTCAGTCTGCAAGGCCTTCATCAGCCAAGGGATAGTATCATTGAATTTTCCAGGGGTCGTTTCCGTGAACTTTTTCACAATCTGCTGCTCAAGATTTGCCGCATCAAGGACATCCACCTTGATTTCCGGCTCATTGACATGCAACTTGCTTGTGGAGCGCAAAAAGACATATGCCTTTTTCTTTTGCACATATTCCTCAATCTTTGCGAAATCGATGTCGCTCACCTTGCCTTTCTGCAGCATCCCATATAGTTTGAGCATGACAATCTTATCGGAGAGCACATATCTGTCCAGGAGGGCAATCGTCTCTTCTGCAGCACTGTAGGCGTCCTTGATCTCAAGGGTCAAAGAGTGCACATCTTTCACATGCAGCTCTTCCTTGCGAATCTTCCCATTGTCATAGATATAGAAGAAACCCCCCTTCAGTTCTTCAAGCTCGGAAAGGCTATTGGGGAAAATAGGGCCTGAATAGACTCTCCCATCCTTGTTATAATTGATATGCAAATGTCCCAAGGCAAGATAATCCACTTTAGGAAGCAGGTTATGGTCGACCGCTTTGATAGGGAGCGTCCCTACCGCATCACGCAAGGCAGTATGCAACATCAGGATCTTGAACAAGCCAGGCGTATCATGCATCTTCAGGTTTTCAATCTCATCCACTTCAAGACCTGACTTTTTCCCAGGATAACCGTAGATGGCTACATTTCCGAAAATCGTGGGCACGAGGTACACCCGCCCGTTCCTTTCTTCATAGGAAAAGACATTCTTACAAAAACCTGCTTTCTCCAGGACATCAAGAAAAGTTTTTCCGGACACCGAATAATCATGGCTGCCGGCTATCAGGAACACAGGGATCTTTGCCTCCCGCAACCTGCGGAATTCCTGAAAGGTATCTTTGAGGGTGTCAATAGAAGGATAGGCTGAGTCAAGCAAATCCCCTGCTACAAGAACGAAATCTACCTTTTCCTTGATAATTTTGTCGACTGCCAGCTGAAAACTCAAAAAGTTAAGAGCACGAAGTTCCGGTTGGCGCCATCCACCCAGATGACAGTCGCCCATATGTGCAAACTTCATACATTGAAATCGAGAGAGGGTTATAAATAGATTGTTGCTTTGGAGTTGCTTGTGCTTCTTAGTTGCAATTTATCATCTGGGAAACAGCTGTGCCGTCGCAAATGGCCCATTTTCCTGTGTTGGCATCCACCACCATAGGCTGTATTTCAAGAACGTACTGGTGACCCGAACCAAAGTTAGGATTGGCCGCCTGAATGTTGAGGTTTGACAGGTCACAAGTAGAGCGCGGAGTAAATTTTCCTGTTGCACAGGCAAGTCCTCCGTTCACGGGATCCTCGGGATTATTAAGGTTATAACGTATATTCCTGTCTGGACTCCCCATCTTGATATAGAGATTGTCTATGGTGAACAGACCGTTATTGGCCAAAGAAAGAGATAATTTGCCGCTGTTGCACGCCGCACTTTTTATAAAGACACTGATCCCATCCGGGCAGGAAAGCTTTCCGGTTGGCGTAAAATTCTTCAGATAGACAAAAACAAGCACGCTTAAGCCCATAGCGATGACGATGAGCAAAACATACCCCACCATATCGCTGATACCTTTCTTATTCCTGAGCAATGACTGTCTCTCCATTTTCCCCTTTTTTAACAATGATAACATATAGGTTATTCGTTTTAGTGTTTATACTTGTATTATAATAAATGTTTCTATAGGACCCGACGCCTGTAAACGCGACTGTCCCGGCTGTGCGATCCATCGCCGGGGCGATGAAGACAGTACCAATGTCGGGCATAGACTGCGCCTCGTGGAAGAGCACCTCATGAGAGAGCTCCTCACCCCGACCATTGAACCAAAGATAGATCTCCATCTCCGGATAGATTGAAGAATAATTTTGGGCGAGCTGCGTGAGTAACTCGAATTCCTTTGACGCATCCATCGAAGGTTGGTTTGCGGCATAGGTAAGCGTATACAAACTCTCCTGTTTCAGGTCCTGAGCTATGATCTGCGGACGCAGGTCCTGCTTGTCCACCTTCACTTCAGAATATATGACGCGCAGACCTAAAATGATGCTGAGGAGAATTAACGTTGCGGCTATGAAAATCTGACCTCTCTTATTCATACCTAAGGGGCGCAAAAGAAGTTTTTATAGGTTTCTAGAAAGTGCAGACGGGGAGCTTGCCTGGTTTTGTAACGGAGGAACTCTTGCTGCCTTCCTCAGTTCTGCACCCTTGTAAGCACCAAGCTTCCTGTTTAGGGCTGCTCCGATCAAGGCCTGACCCATTTCGCAGGAGCAAGATCGAACAAGACAGAACCTCAACGTTGGGCGCAAGACCTACGTCACTCTGCCTCACTTGCTCCTTTAAGTCTGCCATGAAGCCCATTTGCAAATGGCGCAGGGCTAGCGCGCCGACTCGTCTGCTTTTTTAGCAGGTGAGAGAGGGTTTTAAGCTTTTCTGCAACCTCGATTGCAGCAAGAAAACAGGATTTAAATGATAAAAAACAAGGATGCCCTTGTCTCTTATTTTACCTCATGACTGGAACAGCCTAAAAGATGGGATAAATAAACGCCCGACCGGGATTACTCAGAATATACAATGCAAAAAAAACCAAGAGCAAAGTGAGCGCGAGATTTATCCAGCCCATACGCACATCTCTTTTCTTAGAGCGCAACAAGAAAATGCCTACAATCCCTGAGGTGATTGCGAGCAGGACAGCGACAAAGGGAGAGAGAAGAAAAAAGATCGG
>CAIQQL010000028.1 GCA_903873955.1 uncultured archaeon
CATGATTCCTCTTTTTTTTCAGTTTCACCCGAGATTCACCTTTAGAAAAGAGTTTTTTTCTATTAATAAACCTTACTAAACAAATGAAAAATAAGCAGAGAAAAACAATAAGGATCAAGTAAAAATAACCGCCCTCGGAAGCGTTCCCGGGCTTTACCAAAAATGAAAAATATTCTTCTTTGGTTCCCTCAGATGAGGAAAGGGAGAGGACGACCGAATAATTTCCAGGGGATTGGAGATATTTTTGTATGAATGCCCTTAAGGCAGATCCATCAAAAGACAACAAAGAAGACTTGAAAGTCTTCTGACCTAGCAGTTTACCTTCTTTGTAAATCTTCATTTCAGTGCTAAATGAAGGATCTTTTGAAGAGAAAGGATAAGATGTTACAGTAAAAGAAGGCAAGGAAGTGGTGTTGAATATGGCAGGGGCACGTATGGAAAGCACCAGAGGCATAGAAGAAGGAAGTGAAGACTGTAAGGTGACATTGTTCCAATGAGTAAGAGTCGAGCTATTCCAGGAGGCATCAAAGCCGTCATTGAGCGGAAAACGATCCAATAATCCCTGGAGAGCAAGAGAAGGATTGACTGCAGATATCCAAAGGTTGCCACAAAAAGAGGCGCAGCTGTCAAAAGGACCCCCGAAAGTGAAAATGGTTGAAGCCCCCTGTAAAGCCGGCTGGTTCTTTGTGACATTGGCACTTTCGCAGAAAACAGTGATAGTTGCACTGGTTCTTTGGCCATCAGGCAGCAGAGGATAGACTCTTTCAATGCACGCGGCAGTGATAAATGAAAAACTGAAAAGAGTGCATAAACAGAAGAACAGCACATACGCTGCCGCCCTGCCCTTTGATGAAGTAAAGTTAAATGTCATGTTAATAAGGATTCCTCACATAGCTTACATTTAATTCTGACGTGAACCCGTTGGTCCAGTATCCTTTGCCAGGCTCGATGGTCGTGAATCCGTAGTCGGTGACCCAGGTGAAGAGGTCGATACCATCATAATAGTTGGATACCCAGCTATGGGACCCAGAGTCATAGGTGAAGACATAGGAGGCATCATTGGATGCTGGGAAGATGTCAAGGAAAGAGGCAGGAGTGACCGATTCATATCCCCACGTGCCCTGGCCAACAGGAATCATGCGCCCAGTCATACGGGTTGGGATGATACCGACATTAGGGACGGTAAGTGCAGAAGTGAACCCGTTGGTCCAGTATCCTTTGCCAGGCTCGATGGTCGTGAATCCGTAGTCGGTGACCCAGAAATTCAGGTCGATACCATCATAATAGTTGGAGATCCAGCTATGGGACCCAGAGTCATAGGTGAAGACATAGGAGGCATCATTGGATGCTGGGAAGATGTCATTGAATCCTCTAGTGTCAATGAGAGGGAAGGAGAATGTGCCCTGGCCGATAGGGATGGTCACATCAAATTTTCCGGTGCGGTTCTCCGAAAAGTTCAAGGCTGGGCCGGAGAAGGCCGCGACTGCATAGTACCGTTGCTGGACGCCAGATGCGGTCGTGTCTATCCAACTGAGGTTGCCTGCCTCGAGAGTTATTGTCGAAGGCACAGAGGTAGTGGCGTTTAGTTCAAGGATATCCGTGACATTATCAGAATACCAAATCTTATAGCCGGCAGCACCAGAAACTGCATCCCATGACAAATCGACATCTTGCTTGTTTGCATCCAAGACCGCCACAAAATTAGGGGGTGCAGAAACACCTGAACCGAGGACAACTCCCGTGATACCGACCCCTTGCATGGAGAGAGCATTACCGGTCACTTTAAGATAGGTGAGTGAAAAAACATAGACCCCTAATAAGGTGACTAAGATTACAAAAAAGAGCGGAAGCATATTGCCACGATGAAAAGGTCGACGAGGTATCCATTCATTTCTTCTGCCGACAACAATAAGGACGGCAAGGATCAGGACAAATAATGCAAGAAGCAGGTAGACTCCATAAGTCGAAATTCCTACAAGGGGCAGGGCAGGAAGGGAGGTGTCCTTTTCTCGGACAACCATATCAAAACTCTGTTCACTTCCCCAACCGAAATCAGAAGCGCCAATAGTCGAGACTTTTTGGGCATGGAACGAGACGGATATGCGATGCATGCTGCTCAGGGATTCGTATTTTCCAGCCTTGATTACAAGATATGCTTTCCCAACCGCTCCTGCAGGGACAATCACTTGTGCAGAGTCAGCAGGCACAAATGCGACATCGCTTCCTTGCGTCAGGGTAATAGTAAATTGCTCAGGCTCGCTGCCCATAGAGTTGGAGAGCAGATATTCGACATTCTGCTCCTCTCCAGGAGAGAGATAAAGAGGTCTCGCATCAATTTCATCGTCAGCAAGCCAATGGGATGTGGTGACTCCTATGGCGGAACTCAGGGAGATAAAGGTAAGAAAGAAAAGGCTGAAGAGAAACA
>CAIQQL010000029.1 GCA_903873955.1 uncultured archaeon
ACGCTCGTTCCAAAGCGTCTGTCTCACCCCCAGGGCTTTTCCATTAAAGAAACTTGACGTATCCACAGGGCCGTCTGGAGTGCAGAGTACTTATGGAAGGAAAGCTATTGTTGGAACACATACCTTCCCAAATCCTGTTTGTGGGCTGTCAAATTTCTTTAAGGGAAAAGCCCTGGTCTCACCCCACTTGCATACCTAATTTATTTGTAAAATTGACAAATTAATGTGATGTACATATAGAGATAGAAAAGAGGAGATTAAGTGTATGGAACCTTTAACAGTTGGTGCATCAAGATCAGAGCAACGAGAATCCGACTCCCCCAAGCCAGGTTATGAAAAGATTGAGGACGGCGTCACAAAAACTGGAAAAACGGCCCAGGAAGCTGGAGTCCAGCAGCCCTTACCAGATTCTCATCCTGCTATTCGTGGAGTGCTTCGAAGCCAAATAGGGCCTCCAACATCTACGCCAACATCTGACATACTTATGACCGTTGCAAAAGAGCGGCCTACGCTAAGCGCAGCAAGTATTCGCATTGCTGAAGGCCTGCTGGAACTCGGCGACAATCCGGCGTCACAGACTAAGTCTGCCAAAGAGGCAAGGAAAGCTATCTTCGAGAACAAAAATCCAAAAGACGTAGTGAAAAATACGAATGCTCTGTTGTATCCGTTGCTCTTTGACGTCTGTCATGGGATTCAGAATCCACAACATAAAAAGTACCTAGAACGGCTTCCTCAATTGCTGACTCTTATTCCTCCGAAGATTGTGAATGAAATGCTCACCTCCGAAAAAATGGCTCCTCTTGCTATTCGATACATAAAAACACACATAGGTGCTATCGCTCAGTGTGTCGTTGAACGCGAGCGTCAAAATGCGGGAGGAAGACCATTCATTGAGACTAAAATCGATGAAAAAGCTTTTCAAGAGAGTCTGGAAGCATTAGAAACGCACTTTCTTCATCCTTTAGAGGAGATTCCTGTCGAAGCTATGGATGCGTATATTCTGCATCTCAGTAGTTTTGCAGCACAGGTAGACACTGGCCTTCGTCTATTAAGGGTGATCGACAACCCCCATTTTGGTCCTAGAGTGGATTCTTTTATTGAAAAAGAGGTAAATGGTCTTCGTGAAAAGTTACGAGGCAGCGCAATTATTAATCAAGCAGCCAGAGAATTGAGAGCAACAGCAATCCTTTTGAAAGACACTAGAGATTTAACTAAGTTTTGTAGTTTGTATAAGGACTATCTCGAAAAAGAATCAGCACTCAAAGAGCTTATCCGTAAAGGGCTTCCAGGAAGTCATGTTTCGATTAATAAAGCAAGGGCAGATCTCTTTTTTAGCCTCTTACAAGGGGCAGATAAACAAAAAGACGAAGCCTTCCAACTGTTTATGAAAAGTCCTTTTGTGGGTCAACTTATTAAAAAAGGACAAGAATTTCTCGATACAAAAGTGAAAAGTTTTCTTGAATTAAGCTCAGACAAACAGCAGTTTTTTCTTGCACAACCTGATATAAATGAGCAGCTCAGGAAAAGATTAGGAATCGAAATGCCTGATCGTCTTTTTGAGTCTTTCCGGCAGCGGATCTTCAATATGGAAGCCCTTCGAGCGCAAATCGACGAATTTTCAATCAGTCGAGAAAACGTACAACAGTATCTGGGATTGAAAGAAGAATTTATGGC
>CAIQQL010000030.1 GCA_903873955.1 uncultured archaeon
CCATTGTCGAAGTTAAGAAACCACTTCGACTCGATCGTGCCAGAGCCCTGGGTTATAAGGCTAAAAAAGGCTTTTTTGTCGTGCGGGTTCGAGTAAAACGTGGCGGCAGGAAAAGAACCAGGCATAAGCATGGTAGAAAATCACGAAAACAACATGTGAGCAAGATTTTGAAGATGAGCTACCAATGGGTTGCTGAAATTCGTGCAGAACGAAGGCTCCCTAATCTGGTTGTACTTAACTCCTATCCTATCGGCAAAGATGGCAAATCGGCTTTTTATGAAGTCATCCTTGTTGATCCTACTCGTCCAGAGATTACGAATGATCGTACCATCAATTGGGTCTGTGACGCAACAAACCATAATCGCGCACAACGAGGCCTTACCTCTGCAGGAAAGAAATCTCGTGGACTTTCAACTAAGGGCCCTGATCAAAAAGTCAGACCAAGCGTCAGATCTTGGGGAAGAATCGGAAAGTAATCTTCGATTGTATTTTTTTATTTTTAGCATAACCGCAAAGCTTTTAAACTAATTTTTTTTCACTCACTCGCTGTCATTTAGAGGATACCATGCAAAAACCACTTACTTTAACCACCTTACAAGAAACGAGAAAGCAAGCCCTGCGAGGCGCAGTTCATACTCTTGTGGGCGAGCATTATCTACCTGAGCTGGCTTTTCGAGATTTTGAAATCTTCGGTGGTCCAGGGAGCGGAAAAAGTACTTTAGTCAACAATCTTCTATTATACTGCACTTCGCATAAAAAACTGGAAGGTTCTGGTCTAGTCTCAAAATATCTGCCCGCTCTTCCTCCTGCTCAAGCACAAGAACTTCAGGACCGCCTAGCCCAAGGCCATCTTGTTGATGACACCCTTATCCTTTCCTGGTATTGGACAGAGGTTGACGAGCTTCGCAATGGCTCTTGCAAGGGAATTTATCATTTAGGCCTCCCTAGGACCCCCAAACAAGCCACAACCATGAAAGACAGAGGGGTTCAGTTCACTCATTGTGTTTTCCTAGAGGTAAGCCCCCAACAAGCGGTAAGCCGCATGTATGAGCGCGCCATACATGATCTTCTTGTCCAAGGCACTTGCCGTGTTGATGTTGAGAGTTCATTACAGCGGATTAGGGAGTATGACCGACATTGTGCGCGAATCCGCCCTATTTTAGAGTCGATGTCTGTTGCAGCCCACTCTCTGGCAACTTCTACGACGCCTTCAGTGAGTGCCTTTAATTATTTTGCTTTGACCTGCGGAAAAACAACCCCTTTTCATGTCGCTTCTGCTAGAAATGAGCTTGAGGCTATTGACAACTCCATTGCCCAATATCAACAAGAACGCCTTCGCTCAGAAAGCAAACATTGGCCTGCGGTAAAATCCCAAGTTGAAGCATTAGAACAAAAACTGAAACATACCGTAATCTAATTGTCTGCTTCTTCGTTTTTAGAATTTCCTTGCTTGTTTTGCCATTCTTCTCTTTTCTTCTTTTCTATAGGACATTCAGGATTAAAACAGAATTCCCAGGGTCTTTTCGCCTTTCTGATGGCCAACAGCTTTGGAAAATTATCCGCTTCACAGTTCTTTTCTGACTTTTTAATCAGTGCGTTTGGAGGGACAGAGTAGGTCTGTTTGCATTCAGGATATGCCCCGCAGGCTATGAAATAACGTCTTGTCTTGTTTGAGTACATAATCCTCAGACTTCCTTTTTTACATGTTGGGCAGACCATGAGCGTGTTTGCCTCGTTTTGATCTTTTCTCAAGTTTTCTAATCCTTTAAGTAAATCTTTGCCAATCTCTTTCTCATTTGCTTTGAATTCTTTGGCGATGTCGTTAATTATCTTCTTTGCTGCTTCTATGATCTCCTTTTCTTTGCCTTCGAGACTTGCATTTGTCTCGTTTGAACTCTGAATCTTTTCCATCTCCTCCTCCAGTTTTCTTGTCAAGTTTTCATCAATGATTATTGAGCTGTATTTTTCAAGAGTCTCAATCAATCTCATCCCTAGCGGTGTCGCCTTGATGCTGTTCCCATCGAGATATCCCCGATCAAAAAGCGTCTCAATTATCGAGGAGCGTGTAGCTTTTGTTCCGAGGTTCTTTTTTTCAAGGATCGTTACCAGAGAAGCAGGAGTAAACCTATTTGGGGGCTGAGTCTCTTTTTGTTCAAATTTTACTTCGTCCACTTTGATTTTTCCTTCAACATCAGGCAGGTCAGATTCCTCTATCTTTGTAGGATAAATTTGGGTCCATCCCTTTTCAATGACCTGCAGCGCTGAGGCAGTGAATGTGATGATATACTCTTTTTCTGATCTGACCTCTTTTTTCTCCCCTTCTTCCTCTTCGTTCTCTATCTCTTCCTTCACTTTTGCCTCA
>CAIQQL010000031.1 GCA_903873955.1 uncultured archaeon
GTTGCCTTAAACCTGTGCTCTAGCTTTATCGAGTTTCCTTTCGAGTCCTTATGCTCTGCTGAGACTAGATAGTTTCCTGGATTTAGAGGTAATAGCTCCGTTGCCTCTAGCAGAGATGGGAGATGATATACCTTGTCTGCCACCCACCTGCTTACTGCAAATTCTTGTGATGGGTCTGTGTTTTTATACAGTGCTGGCAAAAGCTGCGATTCTGGTTCTGCTAGTATTGTCTCAAACGCCTTCGCTACGTCACTAAACATGATGTGATAGCTATCTTTGTAGTGTATAGCTACTTTGTTGATTTCTTCTTCTAGCTTGAGTTTTTTATTGGTTGGGAGATCCGCTATTTCCTTCATCTTTTTGTTTGATTCTTCAACGTGTCTCCTCAGCTCTGCATCAGGATTCTCTCCAGCGATTATAATCTCATTTATTGTCAAAAGTGTCTCTGGTGTATTGAAGGCGAACTTTTTTTCTGCAGCATCCATTGTTATTTCTTACCCTTTAGCTGTTGAGCGTTTGCGATGACTGTTCCTTGCTGGTTTGCTGAATTTTCTTTGATAGTTAGCTTCCCTGTGTTCCCATTGAGATCAAAAACTGATGCGTTGCCTGTGCCAGTCTCTCTGCCCTTGAGGATTTCCATGTATATCGCTGATTCTTTTGGAATTTTTCCACTTACACTGATCGCAGTTCCCCTCCCCAAATTTCCCTCTTTGCTTAATCCCTCACAATTCCTGTTCCAAATGCCGATGACCATGTTTGCCGACCTTTCGATGTCCCCCGCTTCACCAATGGCTGTAAGGCTCATGCTTGCCTCGTGGATTACGGTTCGGTTGAATTGGGCAGCCAAAAGTATTGGAAGTCCTGTATCTACTGCGCAATTTTTCATCATTAGGCAAATCTGTTTTAGCTCTTCTTGTCTCTGGATTGTTTTTTTATTTTGAAGACTTAGGAGCTGAACGTAGTCGATACCTACCAGTCCGACCTCGACATTGTTTTTTAAAAATCTTGTGGCCTGTATAAGCTCTTCTGCTGAGTAATCTGAATAGAAAATGTTCAGTCGCTGTGTCTCTATCAGCGTCTTGAAGAATTCCTCTTTCTTTGTCAGGAAAGACGTTCTATCTTTCTCTTTGACGAACTGTACGTGACCATCTCTGAAATAACTCTTAATCGACTCCCTGTTGTTCTTTGAGACCTCTTGGTTGATGTATGTGTTTAGGAAAAGGGACAAGATTGCAGCTCGACTCTCCTCATAGGAAAAGAAAAAGGCTTTCTTGTCAGGGTGGAGAGCAAGAAAATTTAGGATGAAATTGATCATTACAAGCGTCTTTCCCTGTCCTGTAGATCCCGCGACTATAGTCAGTGCCCCTCCTGGTAATTTGAGTTCTATATCGCCAATTTTGAACCCAACGTGAACCCCTGGGGAAGTCTTTCTGATTTCTTCTGCTATATCTTTTTCTGATATAGGGTCTAGCAAGTGTCTATAGGCTGATTCTGCATGAGGCTTGTTTGCCTTTAGGTCTCGTATTTTGGTTTCTGCTCTCTCCAATGCCGTGTGAGGGTCGACA
>CAIQQL010000032.1 GCA_903873955.1 uncultured archaeon
CCAAGGGTGTCGGAGTTCACGCATTAAAAGGGATCGTTAGCTGGGTTAAGAACGTCAACATTAAGCTAACGAATCTTGACCAAATCGCCAACTATCAAAAAACGCGGCGTTGCGCATAGAGAAATCATGCGATAAATAGAATCAGCTCATTTCGGTGAAACCTTAACGAATACAGAGAATCCGTTATGGCAATACCGAGGGAAGATGATACGAATCTGTATACTACTTGCAATCTAGAGTGTATACGTAAAGAATTGTATTTATCCCCGTAGAGACTTCGAGTTAACGGCTCGGGAGTTGCATCATCGCGGTGCAGCTAACACGCTGGTCTCCTTAGTCGCAAGCTAAGGATGAAGGTATAGTCCATGCAAAACAAAATCATAAGTTTTGAGAAACATACGCGAGACAGTTTGTATAATATCTACTAGGAGCGTTATTGTCTGAGTGGAAAGAGTATCTAGTACGAGAGGAACGGTACTCTGGTGCCTCTGGTGTATCGGTTGTTATGAAGCAGGCCGAGTAGCTACGCACCCGTGGATAAGTACTGAAAGCATCTAAGTACGAAGCCATCCGCAAGACGAGACAATTAAGGCCGTCAAAGAAGATGACGTTGATAGAGTTGGTGTGTAAGATCCAAGAACACGAGGATTTCAGCATGCAACTACTAATAGCCTCTTAAATTATTTATTTAAGTAACAAATATATATCACTCCTGATCTCTCCTTGCTTTCTTGTTTGTATCTCTTTTTTTTTACTTCTAATTTTGATATACATAACAAAAAGCAATATGGTTATGACGTAAGTAACGTAGTTATCTTGCTTTCTATTTCTTGACGTTAGAAATGTCCACTGCCCTGATGATGGCACTGCACTTTGAAGGCTCTGGCTCATTATTGTAGCTGTCCTTGCATTTGATGTAATAGATGGCGTTCTCTTTCCATTCAGCGAAAAGCTGTGTCTTGACATCTGCTTTTGCATAGATGAAATTGTTCGTTGGAGGGATGTCTTTCATGGCATAATTGCAGGTGGTGGTTGAATATACGCAGGTGGCATCTTCATCAGTCACAATCTTCAATGCCTGATCCTTATATGCGCGGGTGATCTGAGGAGGGAACTTGTCCACAAGGATGCTAAAATTCGTGTTTGCCGTGGCACTGTTTCCACCCGCATCTACGCAATGGAAGGTATAGCTATAAGCGCCATTCACTAAGTTGAGTGGCTGGGTATGGATGAAGCTATTGGTGTTGAGCATGGTGATGAAGCTCTGGTTGTCAGAAGAGAAGAGACAACTTGCATTGCCGTCTCCTTGCGCGCCATTGCCTGTCACAACAGTCAATGTTGCTGGAACCACATCTGTACTTCCCGAGATGGTCTCATTAGGTGCAACGCTAAGAATATCTAGGGGCTGGCTTCCCTTGATGGTATAAGGGGTACTTTGAATGTTCACGTTCCTTGCACTGTCATTTTCCGCAAAAGGCTGGTCCTTACATCTGAAGAAGAAATTATTATCTGCCCTGTTTTGAATACCTGTAAGCAAGGTAGAACAGACATAATAGGAATTTGAATTGATCTCATAGGTGTCCATAGCACAGGTCATATTGTTCTCCATCTGGTTATATTCTACGCTCTGGGTACTCCATTTGCAGGTCGCAGGTTCATTGACATAGACGTCTAAACTTAGATTATCCTGGCCGTAGGAAATGTATCCTCCTGAAGGGACTGAATATCCCTGGATCGTTGGTGGGGTGACATCAGGACTGTCATCTACACAGAAGTCAAAGACATATTCATCGATATTGACATTGCCGTTCGCATCCTTGCATCTGACAAAAAGAGAACTGGTCTGACCATTCTGGATTTGGGTGCCTTGTGTGCTTACGCCTGGTAAAATCATCGTTTGGGTATGGTTTTTCTCAAAGAAATTACTGTCTCCGACAAAATAACTCATATCATCAAAGGTTGCAGTATGGTTGAAATCAATCTTGCACTGGGCAGGTTTATCAGTAGTGAAACCAAATCTTAACGGTGTGAATGCTGGAAGACAACCATTACCATTGCTCTTGGCAACAACCTTTACTCCTATCGCTGGAGGACGCCTGCTACTCTCAAAAGGAATATAATCTAACTTCAGATCGGTTGGATAAAGAACAGACCTATCTGGTTGGATAGTCGCGCTCTTGACATCATTTCTACCGACCCAAGCACATTGTTCTGCGGCAGTCCCTGCATTCAATATCTGGCAGGCCTGACCCAGTGCCTTACATCGGTATTCAGAACAAGGCTGCAAAGGATTATTGTTGCATAGATCGCAATATTTTCCTTGGATAGGGGCTTCATAAGGTAAGCATTGGAAGTCTACTTTATCTTTTGTCGTAGTCTTATACGTAAGGACAAAAATGAGTGCTGCTGCCACAATTCCTGTTACAAGACCAGTTTGCCCCGCAGTCATACCCAAAACTCCATGTCCTGCTTTAATGGAAAGTCCATAGGCTAATTTTCCAGCCATGATTCCACCGACTGCAGAGTATTCAAGAGATTTTGTGAGACCATCATCAAGGCCTGCAAGGCTGCCAATCATTGCAACAATCCCATAAGCCACAGTTGCATACATAAGGCCAGAGACCAAAGAACCCCAGACTGGGCTGGCTTTGAAGAAAGTGCCAAAACCTAAATTTGCACCTGTGTAACCTTGGCTTGCATAAGGCGTGTCTGTTAAAGACACTCCCATGCCCTTCAGGTCAGCATCAGTAAGGATTTGACCGGTTGAAACCCCTTTTTCAGTTGTTACGGTAGCAGTGTATGTCCCGTCTCCAGCTGACTTAAGCTCGGATAATTCTGTAACTTTAGAACCCTGATAGGTTCCTTTTAAGTTTCCAACAGCGTAAAGATTCCCACTAGTTCCTGAACCTACACTTGTTCCAATATGCTCAGTGTTAATGCTTCCGGCAGGGGTAGTTTTTGCAGTGGTCGCACCTGCTCCTCCCACAGGAGGGTCAGGGTTTGCAATAGGTGTTTTTGGTACAACGTTAGCAGGATCGGGAGCAATAACAAATCCGCTTAAAAAAATACTTGAAACTAGGGTAATGGAAATTAGCAGGAAAATTTGTGCTAGGACAAGAGAATATAGACGTATAGACCCTCTCTTTTTTTTCATAATAGAAACATACCTTTCTTATTTATAAATATTCGTAAAATCTAATTTACCCTTCTATAACTCTTCTTGTTTTGTTTGCATTAATCTTATTGTAACCACTAAGAAGTTACATAAAATAGAAATATTTATAAAGTTTAAATGCTATCTAAAAAGTATGAAAAACCTTTTTTTAACCAAGGTTAAAGAAGCATATGCTCAAGGTAAAACGAAGGCTCTAACTTATGCTACGCTTGGAGGAATAGCGCTAGGTGCTCTAGGAAGTTTTAATCAACAGACTTTTGCTCAAGAGGGGCTTACTGCTCCTGAAGCGATGGGTATGGGGCTCTCTTTTTTTGGTGTAGGAAAAGGTAATCTCGGGGCGGTTTTATCAGGTAATGCGCTTATGACTGCTGGAGCAATACGATCCTCAAGGCCTCAAGTCATATTGCCTGTCCAACAATCTTACACCTCTTCTTCTATTCCTTCTTCTCAACCTTCCAGCTCTTCAGACATCTCTTTATCCTCACCAAACAGTCTAGAATCAAAATTAGACTCCTCTAAACTTCCAGGAATTGTTAGAATACAGGATGCAATCGTCTTCAAAGCAGTCCCCCGAGATACTAACGCCGAACCATATGTCTTAGTATTTGCTGCGAGATATCAGACTGAAGGGGCCAAAGGGGAAATTATGTATAGCTCTTTGTACAAGGAGGATGAAACCATGACTATTGCCGACCCCTGCGAGGTAGTTTTTGTTGCAGCAGTATATAACTGTCTTCCTGACCAGGAAATTAAACTAAAATACTATGTTAAAGACAAAAATAGTCCTTTAGCTTTGTGGAAAACTGCGGGAACAACAACGGAAACAAACCCTACTGTAATTGCAGAGCGGATTACCTTTCAAAATGGTTCAAGATTAAATAATCAAAAAGTTTCTGTTAGATATACTATTAATGAAGGAAAGTCCTCACAGGTAGATGCAGTCAAGACAGCAGGATACTAATAATCTGGCCTTCAGAAATCATTTATTAAACCTCACTCTTCCTAAGCCTTGGTAACCGTATAATTATACCCTGCTTTCCAGCCGGTCTGACCGATCCAGTTCACATTTGGACCGCAGTCTCCAAGAGAATTACAGATAGCGGTTCGTTGCGTGAACCAATCTTCCTCTAAGCAGTTGCAGTTCTTGACACATTTCTTATTACCGAAAAGATCTTTGTCATATTCAACAATACACTGGGCACTGCCTGCAGCACAATAAGTCTTGGTATCGGCACTTTGCCAGAACGTTAATCCTGGAGGATTCTTTGGGATACAAACCCCTGTCCCTGAAGTGATGTTTCCCGTCGTATAAGTATACCCTGCTTTCCAAAGACAGTCTCTCTGGTCAGTGTTTTCACAGTCCAGTTGTTCAGTCTGGAATAGGCAGTCCTTCCATCTATTGGCCCTGCAAGCTGCCTGGCTGAAGGTCCCGCCAGTATACGTGATGCTGTCCTGGATACATTCCTGGCCTCTAAAATCATCGCAGGCCTCAACGACCTCTTGGCCATTATTGCAGGAGTGCATATAGAAACGACTGCCGACTGAATCCTTTCCCTGTCCTATCGTTCCAGAATCATTGAAGACGCACCAGGACTCTCCATGTCTCTTGAACCCCGCACTCGTCTTTGGACAGTTCAGGTCAGCGCAGATATTGTCGCCATCAATAGGTTTGGTGGCGCTTGTGGTCGCTGGTCTGCAGATACTTCCTAAGAGATAGTTACAGTTTCCGCAGCTTTGGGCGCTTCGGCCACTTGTCCCCACTTGACAAGATTGTTCTTTTGGGACTATTGTTTTCCAATAGGCATCATCGTTTTCTTTTGAAGCATCATAAATATTGGAAGGATTGCCACAGGTATCGACAAAGTACACTTCTTCCTTTCCTGGGACACAGGTGGTCTTTTTGGTCTTGGCGCAGTTCGTACCAAGTTCAGGGTTAGTGCAGAGGCTGTCCTTGAAGAAATCTCCTTTCTTCGTGGTCCCATTGACGCCGCCAAGGCACTCCTGCCTTGTGCTGACCTTACAGGTCTTGACATAATCCAGGTCATAGACACATGCGCCTTTATCCTGGTTTTGGACAGTGGCAATGCATGCAGTTTCCGTGGTGATCCCTTTATTGAAGTTCGTCTGGAGACCCAAGGTGCCTGAAAGATATTTGCAGCGGACAAGCGTCACTAACGCCGCCTGGTCACCCAAGACGCAGCAGCCAAGATTGCATTGAGGAGGAAATGCGGCAGACCAGGTCCCGCCGTTTTGATTGCAGACAATCTGGGGCGTGTTCTCTGCACAGGTGCCTTCATTAGGATTATAACAGACGCCAGGCTTGCAAAAACTGGTTGAGACGCAGGCTGTAGGGGCCTGAGGCGAACCTACTGCACATTGCTCGACAGGAACATTCTGGCAGGCAAGATTATTCACAGTTTTCTGGCAGCAGACCGTCGCTGTCGCTGCCTGGGCAAAAGAGGTGGTCAGAAAAACCATCAAGACTATAAAACTTCCAATGAGCAAGAGCGATGCACTTTTTTTCATATTATTTAGTAAATCCCTGTTCTCCAGGAGGGAATGTTAAGCCCCGTGTGGCAAACGTGAAATTTTCATTGGTGACCACATTGCGCAAGATATACACCTTGCTGCCATCACCGACACGGATCTTATTGATAGATAAATCTGGGTAAATGCTAATAAATGTATTGGTCTGTGAGTCGCCGTAGATTGCTTCATACTGTATCACGTCTCCCGCGATCATGAAGAGGTCATACATCTCGCTTGGTACGCCGACCTTGAATTCCCTATAATTCCTAGTCGTATCCTTGGTGATGGTCATAGGGGAAATGAACTCAAATTCAATAGTGTGGGGGATGATGCTGATGTTGATGGAAAGCCCTGAACCGGAAATGCTATACCCTTGCTTTGCATACTCATCTTTGAATTTTTGCAGGCAGGTGTCTGCTTTTGGTTTCATGACTGCAAGTAACTCTTTCTCAACATGATCAACAATCATGGGCTGTTGGACCACACAAGGTTGGTAATAATCGGAAGTGTAACAGAGATAAGGTATCTTTTCCCCGCGATAGATGACTGAGGCATTGTCTGGATTGAGCGACCCGCCATGGGCGCTCATCTGTGCAAGCACGGGTGCAATCTCAGGTTCTATGCAGTCGCGTAAAATCTTTTCTGGTGAGGGGGCGACTACAGGTTGTGGAGGGGTTACAGGCCTGAAGAGAAAGATGACTAGGATAATCCCTAAAATCGCTAGCGCAATAATAATAAAAATAGCAAGCTGTCCTCTTTTATTATGCATGGTGCAAAAAGCACTCAGCTCTTTATAATTCTTACGTATCATAGCCTGGATCCCCTAACAATTGCTCCACAGCTGTCGGAGGCATTTCCATTGTTGAATTGGTCAGAACATTTGATATAATAGGTCGATTGCTCATCTAGTAGGGTGGTGTGGATAAGGGCCGTGCCGCTTAGTTGCGTCGCGTTTGAGAAATTATATCTGCATCTTGTTTGCGTGTCCGTACCGAATACGCACGTGCCAGGTTCACTGGTGATTGCAAATAAGGTATTTCCATCACGGTATAACCGGGTGACAAGAGGGGTGCCCGTGTCAATCTTGATGATGACGCTTCCATTTCGTTCTGCCTTGTTGCCTACACCGTCTTCACATAGGAGCGCATACTTGAAGGTCCCGCCAACCATTTGATTGAACAGCTGGCTATGACTCGAGGTTCCTGTGTTGCTCAGGACTTGCAGACCCTGGTTAGTCAGGAACCCGCAAGTTGCGGTCCCATCAAGACCTCCAGCAGTTGTTGCTGCAAAGGAAACGGTCGCAGGCTGTGTCCCGAACGTCAACGTGACATTGTTCGGGGTGATCGAGGTTATCTGCAGAGGGGTTGCGGTCTTTTGTACAGTATACTGATAGGATACTGGAGTGGGGTTCCTCTTGCTTTCATTTTCACCGTGCAGCCAGGGCTGGTCAAGACAGCGTATGAAAAAAGTGCTTTGATTTTGAGGAAGCAAGAATGTTGCTGAACAGGAAAATCCCCTGAAGGTCATGTCGCCAAGTTGATTGAGGCATGACATGGATGCATTCATGGAAGAATAGTTCCGGTCTTGCGTACTCCACCTGCAATCCGCAGGTTCATTGGTATAAATGGTTGCATTGAGCGCATCCTGGCCATATCTCACGATTTCTTGTGCAGGTTCTCGGGAAGTGATCACTGGAGGGGTAATATCTGGTCCTTGCTTGATGCAGAAGCTGACAAAATAATCTCTCTGGTTTTTATTTCCGCTTTTATCTTGGCAACGCACATAGACACTGGCATTGGCCCTTGCGTTCGGATCAAAACTTTCAAATCCCAGACTTTCAAGGTTAGGGAGAATGATCGGGAGGGTATGGTTAAGACTGAATCTATTGTTGTCTGAGACATACTGGTCCATCAGATCAAAAGAGGTCAGAGGGCGAGTGCTTACTTTGCATTGGCCAGGTTCACTTAAAATAAATCCGAAAGGGATTGCCTGATAGGTTTCCTGGATGCATTTATCGGACGTATCTGCCTCGATACGTACTCCAGCATCAGTTGCTGTCCAAGTGTATCCTGTAGGTTTGAGAGGATAATTTGGAGAGATGACTGGCGCAAGACTGTCTTTTGGCGATACATCAATGCAGGCAGTGGTCGCAGGATCATCCTCGTTGATGATCTGGCATTCTTGACCTAGGGAATTGCAGGAATATTGAGAGCAAGGAAATCCATCGCTGCCGCATTTGCTGCAATCCTTGCCGCCGACAGGAGGTTGCCAGGGCTGGCAGGTAAATTTGACGTCCTTTTCTTTGACATCTCCAATACCCATGGCCCACATGATGAGGATGGCTGCGATGACAACCCCTACAGCAACAAGACCAATGGCGGTAAGCGTTGCGGCGCTTGCACCAAACGCTGTGCCTCCCATGATGCCATACCCTGCGACGGCTCCTCCAATGGCTCCGGCAGCCATGAGCCCATATCCTTGTCCTGCACTTAATCCTCTGCCAACTCCAGAGTATTGCATGATCGTGGAGGTGAGTGCAAATCCAATCGCTGCTCCTGCTAACGCGCCGCCTGCTGCACTAAGTCCAGGAGCGGCTGCAGCAGTGTTTGTTGCGCTGTTTGCTGCAATTGCACCATGAGCAAGACCGACGTGACCGAGTGCTGCGGCGCCCATGGCAGTATGGGCGAGCATAGGGAGAAGCGTTCCGACAACTCCTGTGATCATCCCCACAGTGTATATTCCGGTCATAGGGTCATCAGGAGTGGTTGCGCCTCCAAGACCTGAAGGGAATCCAAGCATGCCGTAATAATCGGCTAGGCTTCCCACATCGGCGCTCTTTCCCTTGAAGAGTTTTTCATTGGCATAGCGGGCAATGTCCTGAAGGTAGGCAGTGCCCAACCTTGGGGCGTTGGTGACTTCATAATTGCTCTCGCTCATGGCCCCCAGATAATTGGCAGAGGCTCCGCAATCTCCAAGGCTCATGCAAAAATCATTCATCTGTTCGGTGAATTTGGAGGACAGGCATTCCTTGTTGATCTCATTTTTTCCGGTCAGTGTCTTGACAGAAATATACTTGCACGTTGCTGTGCCTATGCCGCAATAGGAGACAGCCGAGTCGCTCTGGGTGGAAAGGTCAAAACCTGGCTTGTATTTGGGAACGCAATAATCAAATGAGAAATTTGCTGCGACGTCGACCTTTTTGACAAAGCAGTCTGGGTTTTTTGCGCATTCTGCTTTTTTCTCTACAGTATTATATCCCAGGCATTCATATCCTCGGTTGATTCTGCAGGAGGCAGTGGAGAACGTTCCTCCCGCGGTGGTAGGGTTCTTTGATTCTACACAGATGGCATTCCTGTAATCAAGGCAAGGTTCAGTGGTGATGTCTCCATTGACACAGCTTTTTCTGTAGTATCTGCTTCCAGGGGTGTCGCTTGAGCGATTGGTGGAGATACCTGCATCAACACCGATGGAACCTTGTGTTGCGCACCAGGATTCGCCATTTGCGCGTTTTGTCCCATCGATATCTGTGCAGTCCAATGACCTGCAGACATACTGCTGGCTGCTGTCTTTGAGAGATTCGGTGGAGGTTCTTTTTCCGCAGACACTGCTCGAGTAACGGTCACAGTTCCCGCAGGTCTTTTGGTTGGCGACAGGGTTTGTTGTAGAGGAAAGGATGCAGCTTTGTTCCTTGGGCAATACCTTTCCGTCATTGAAGCTCTTGTTGAGGTTTACGTCATAGATATTTTCAGGATTGCCGCAGCTGTCAAACCAGTAGACCTCATCTTTGAGTCCAAGGGTCGCATCATCGACACATCCGGCCCGTTGCTGGGCGACGCATTTTGTGTTCAGGTCAGGGTTGGAGCAGAGGATTCCTGCATGGAACTCCCCATGGGTTTGGATGCATTTTTCTTTGCTGGTGAACGTGCAGTCATTCTGGGGGTCGGCGCTTTTTACACAGGCACCCTGCTCTTGGCTGTTGGAAAGTGCCAGACAGCTCAGCTGGTCGTTTACCTGTGAACGAAAGTCCCGAGGGATCCCGCTGGCGTTGGCGAGCACGTCACATTGACGTGCAGTGCCGAACGAGACTGCGTTGCCTAGGACACAACAGCCTTGCTTGCATTGCAGGGTATTTCCAAACGGGTCATTGAGCCACGTGCCTCCCTGGTTTTGGCAGGACTCTTTTGTGGAACGTAGTGAGCAGGTGCCAAAGGCAGAGTCATAACAGCTTCCTACCTTGCATTGGTCGACCTTATCCATCGTTGAGGGGATGCAGGCCGATGCGCATTTCGTTGCACAAGTGTCTGAAGTGTATTCCTGGCAGACGGAACCGTTTTTGCTCTCGAGGCAGGTCTGGACCGTGGGCAGGGTCTGGGCAGAAGCCAAGGTCTTGTCATTGAGAAGTGTGTTGAGGGCATCTTGAAGGGTAAGGGGATGCGAACCGTCGCTCGCGTTGAGTACATGGGCAAAAGCGATGCTCATCCAGACTAAAAGGAACATTTCGAGGAACGCTCCGGCAATTTTTTGTGGTTTTCTCATCAGACTCCCTCGGGCATGGCACAGCTGCGAATTGCTATTTCCATCTCTTTATGTGAAGTAGGGTCATTGATGCTATAAATCTTCGTGGAGTCGCGCAGGGAGTTGACTTTGATGGTGAACTGGGGATGAAGCATCATATATCCTACCGAATCAAAATTGCAGTAAGTCGCTTCTTGCGAAGCGATGGTCAGTGCAACGGTCGCCAGGTCAAATAAGGGACTTGCCTGTTCAAAGAGGAACTGGTGATAGTTCCTGGTCTCATTATCCTTGGTGAGATGGACATCGCGCACGATAGTGGTGCGTATGACTCCTGGGCCAAGAACCACGTTGAGATGTTGGTCGCCTAAGGTGACCTCCACGTTTCTTTTCCGTGATTCTGCGGCAAACCTCATGAAGCAGTCATTGATTTTCGGATCGATGGTCTCTTGCAGTTGCTGTTGTATCTCCGAAAGTAAGATGGGATGTTGGTTGATGCAGGGTTTGAAATAGCCTTCGTTGAGGCATAAATAGCTGACCTTGTTCCCACCATACAATTTGAATTGCGTAGGTGCAAGGATGCCTCCCTGAGGAAGCATGAGCTGTTCTGCTGAACTCAAGGCTTCACTGGTGCATTGTTCTATGCTTGCTGTAGGGTTGGTGAACGTCGGGGAGGGTGGGACAAACGGTCCGGGGGAAAGAAATACCACGAGTGCGACAGCAGTGATGACAATAATCAGAGCAAGGATAATCCAAAGCGAGAGCTGGGCTTTTGCATTCATTCGGCCTTCTTTTTTTTATAAATCCGTATGCGCTTTGACGTATATAAACCCTCTTATAAAAACACTATAATCTTATAAAGAAAAGATGCTTTCATTGAGGATGGATGCCCAGGAGTTTTCCGGTCAGGTGCAGGTTTTATGGGGTGATGGAAAAGGAAAGACGACCTCTGCACTAGGGACTGCGCTTCGTGCATGCGGCAACGGGTACAAAGTGCACCTGGTACAATTTATGAAAAACGGCGCACAAGATCCTGAGATTGAGATTCCTGGGGAGATTCTTGCCCTTAAAAAAATGGAGACCTTTTCATACAGGCGATTTGGGGCAGGGAGCTGGGTTATCGGTAAACCGAATGACGCACATCTGCAGGCGGTGCATGCTGCGTATGAACATGTGCTTTCTTCATTCCTTGAGCCTTATAACATCATCATTGCCGATGAGATTTTATATGCGGTGCAGCTCAAACTGCTTTCAGAAGCGGAGGTCCTCTCACTTATCAGGCGAAGACCCAAAGACAAAGAACTTATCTTGACAGGGTCCCATCAGCCTTTTCCTGCAATCTTTGAACTGGCGAATTTAGTGACTGAAGTGAAAAAGATAAAACATCCCTATGATTCTGGACTGAGCGCAAGAAAGGGTATCGAGTATTAGAAGATGATTTAGGCGAGGAATGCAGCTTCACTCACTTTTTGTGCAGCATCGTCAATGGTAAGGAGACGTTTCACCTTTCCCTTTCGTTTTGCCTGTTCACGGATCTGGACAGGGTCAGACACTCCTGTAGGGAGGATGATGTCTTCAATGAGGATGGTGTGTTTGATGGTGATTGCCTTGAAGTCAGGCACGTCAAAAATCAGCTCTTTCATGACCTCTGGTTCACTGGTCTTGATGGAGCAGAATGCTGCTTTGGGTTCTTTGCCGCTGCTTCCGGCAGGTTTTGCACTCTTGGGCGCCTTGGCCTTGATCTTGAGCACAATACCTGGTGCGGTGAAAGAAAGCGCGAAGAAAGCACGGGGATATTTTTCCATGGCCTCAAGAAGGTCTTTTGGCTGGACAGTTGCATTGATGACTGACTGCTTGATGCCCATGAACTGCTTGATGCGTTCGACAGGGACTGCCCCAAGATCCATCTTGAATGTGGCAACAATGACTCCGGTGACGCTGACCTCTCCCTTCACTTTCTGCAGACAACTTTTGACAACGCTATTGACAAACTCCGGACCTGTTTTGATGGTCCATCCGTCTTTTTGTTTTTTCGCCTCAATCAAGTATCGGTTGTCAAAGACGCCTTTGCTGAATTTGATAAACTCATGATGTACCTGTTCACCAGGTTTTCCTGCAAAAATCTCACCAATCGCGTTCATGGTATATCAGAGGATGGAGCAGAATCGCTTTATAAATTTTTGTACCTCTTTTACCCCCTTCGCTCAGTGAAGTTTATAAATAAGTGTCCGTTATTATTAACATGGACTTAGGAGAGAAAGATGTTCGCAGGATATCGACGCTTACTTTAGTCCTGGTCTTGGGGATTCTCGCTTTTTTTGTGGTGCAGCCCTTGTTGATTGCTGTGCTTTCTGCATTGATCTTGGCATATATTTTCTCCCCCGTATACAATAAGGTCCTCAAATATATCCCGAACAAGAATGCGGCGGCAACGCTGGTCTCGGTGGTCATCTTGGTGGTTTTGTTTGTCCCGCTCTGGTTTATGACCCCGATGATCCTGCAGCAGGTGTATGACATTGCAGGGTACTATCAGAAGCTTGATGTTGGGGCAGTTGTGCAAAATATGTTCCCAACCTCCTCTGAAAAGTTTATCACACAGACTACCCTGACGATGAACAATCTGGTGAATACACTCACCTCGAGTATCTCCAAGTATCTGATTGATTTTCTCCTCAATATCCCCTTCTTGCTCATTGACCTGCTTATAGTCGCATTTGTGTTCTACTATTCGTTGCGTGATGCCGACAAACTCGGGGCCTTTGCACGTTCTATCTCTCCACTCAGTGAAGCCAACGAACAGGTCCTGGTGAAGCATTTCAAGGACATGACTGATACCATCATCTATGGGCAGTTTATTGTCGGTATTGTGCAAGGTTTGCTTGCTGGAATTGGCTTTGCGCTCTTTGGGGTGAATAATGCCCTGGTGCTCACCTTGCTTGCCATATTCTTCTCAGTCATCCCTTTCATCGGTCCTTGGGTGGTATGGGGTCCTGTGAATGTCTATCTCTTCGCCACAGGGAAACCGGGGCTTGCATTGGGATATCTCGCCTATAATGTGCTCATTGTCTCCGTGGTGGACAATATCCTGCGCTCTTATCTCATCTCCAGGAAGACGAACATCTCTCCTGCGTTGGTCATGGTGGGTATGATCGGGGGAATCTATCTGTTCAATATGATCGGGATTCTTATCGGGCCGTTAATTCTTGCTTATTTCTTTACCTTGCTCAAGACCTTTAAGGACAAATCTTTTTATAGCCTGTTTAGTAAGTAAGGAAAAGAGGCCCTATGAAACTTAAGATACAGCCACTTCCCTTCGATGCAGAAGAGGTTTTGGCATTGCTGCATCAAAAAAGCGCGAAGAACCTGGACTTGCGTGCGGGTGACCGAGCGTTGATCAGGCATGGAGAGCGCAAGATCATATCTGAGGTGAACATCACCAGTGACCTTGGGCATGCCGACGAGATTTTTCTTTCAAAAGAGGCACTTTCCTTTCTGGGGATCAGGGTCGGAGGTATCGTAGAGGTTAGTCCTATCCCTCATCCAAAGAGTCTGGAATTTGTCCTGAAGAAGTTAAGGGGGGAAGAGCTTTCAAAAAAAGAGATCTTTACCATCATCCAGGAGATAGTCTCCAATATCCTCAATGAGCCCGAGATAGCTTATTTTGTTTCTGCAGTCTACGAGCATGGCATGACCCTGGATGAGACGGTCAATCTTACCGACGCGATATGCAAGACAGGGCAAGTGCTTTCCTGGAAAGGAAAATTGATTGCTGACAAGCATTCTATCGGGGGTATTGCCGGTAACAGGACGACGCCGATTGTGGTCTCTATCTGTGCTTCAGCGGGGATCACCATCCCGAAGACCTCTTCTCGGGCCATTACCAGCGCGGCAGGGACGGCCGATGTCATGGAGACGATTACCCATGTCGACTTTCCTGCCAAGAAACTGCAGAAGATCGTGCAGAAGACCGGGGCATGTCTTGCCTGGGGAGGTGCTTTAGGCCTGGCGCCTGCCGATGATAAACTGATCCGGGTGGAACGGCTTTTGAACATCGACCCAGAGTCCCAGCTCATTGCCTCAATCCTTGCAAAAAAGCTCGCAGTAGGAAGCAAGTATGTCTTGATCGATATTCCCTATGGTTCCTGTGCCAAAGTGAACAAGGCCAAGGCAGAAAGTTTACGTACAAAGTTTCTCGAGGTTGGAAGGCGGTTTGGTCTGAAGCTGACTGTGCTTTTAACTCCGGGGGAAGAACCGATAGGCAACGGGATTGGGCCGATGCTCGAGATGAGGGATATTTTCAAGGTGCTCAAAAGGGAAGATGCACCGCAAGATCTTGAAAAGAAGTCTCTTTTGCTTGCCGGAACTTTGCTTGAGATGGTTGGTAAGGCAAAACCTGGTAAGGGAATGGTCCTCGCGCAGCAGATCCTCGATTCCGGGGCGGCACTTAAAAAATTTGAGCAGATTATCCATGCCCAGGGTCTTAAGAGCACCGCCCTCACGCTAGGGACCTTCACCAAGGAGATATTTGCACCAAGGAGCGGTGTTATCACCACGATCGATAATAATGCCGTCAACAAGCTCGGGAAGCTGCTGGGGTGTCCTGGGGATTTCGGTGCGGGAATCTATCTTGATCATCACACCAAGGCACTGGTGAAAAAAGGAGACAGGCTGCTCACGCTCTTTGCAGAATCAAAAGAGAAGCTCGAGGAAGGCATAGAGTATCTGGAGAGCCATCCTCAGGTGATCTGTATCGATTCAAAATGACGTACGAGACTCCAGGATTAAATTTAAATATGCTCTCTTACACATATCCTCATGACCAAAGAAAACTATGTCGGTAAACTCTCGCAATACATCAAGAAAAATCTTAAAAAAGGCTACACAAAAGATTCTCTCCGTTGGGCATTGATTAACCAGGGGCATTCACGACTTGAAGTTGAAAAAGCATTTTTGGCCGTCGAGCAGGAGATGGCTGAAGAAGCGCCAATCCTCGAGACGAAACCTGAGATTTCTTATGAAGTGGTCGAACCTGCAAACGCAGTGGTCGAGAAGAAAAGCTTTTGGAAACGCCTTTTTGGCTCTAAATGACTGAACAAAAAAAGAGATACACTCCTGAAGAAGCAAAAGCGATTGGTGATGTTCTGGGTATAGACTGGAAGTCTTTCAAGCCTGAAGAATTTTGCCGGGGCCTTGACGTCGAGTTTGAGCATGGGTCGGTCGACATGCGTACGAATGTGACGGGAGATGACCCGATACTTGTCGGGAAGATTGTGCTCGCACATTTACAGAAATATCCTGATTATTATTCCCGTCTTTTCACGATGGAAGTTGAGGCGGCGACATTCTGGGAGATGCAAGGAAAAAGGAAGACAAAACTCCCTAAACAAAAGAAATAATTCTATATTTAAAAAAATTAAAGAATCCTGAACCTGTTACTTGATAGGTTTGGTGAAAGGCATCTTTGCAATAGGAGTAAAGTCCTTCCAGGCAACCTCGAACATCTGTTCTAGCGCCTTTGCAAAGAATTCAGTGGACAACCAGACTGCGACATCATAGTTTGGATGGATGGTCTTGTCATCAAGGAGCATAAAAAGGACCCCTCTGGAATCAACTAAAGTGAATCTTCCATTCATGGAAGTTCCTGTAAGGTCACGGATATCTGCAACTTTTGCAAGCTCCTTTGCTACCTTCATGTTATCGTTATTGATAGGTGCAGCAATACGTACCGAGACTCCTCTTTTCTTTGCCTTTTCAAGGGCAGGATAGAGCGCTTCAAGCTTGCGATTGAGCCCATCAGCAGTAGTGACCATGGTGACGCTTTTTTCAGCACCACGGATCATCATATCAAGGTGATTGTACATATTTTGTCTGCCTCTAAGGCTTCCAGAAAGATCGGAAGGCTCGACAAATTTCACTCCTGTGTTGTAGAGAGTGGTGAGTTCACCAAGGACTTCATCGCCTCGAAGCTTTTCAAGCCTTTTGCTTTTCTCTTGAGCATTGACGACAAGATTGCGCTTGACACGCTCGACTACTTCTTCAGGCTTAAGCGCGACAAACTTGATTGGTTTGCCAATCTTCATCACAATGAATCCTTTCTTTTCCAATGACTCAAGGATATCGTAGGTCCTGCTTCGCGGAACGTCGGAGATACTACTTAACTCTCCAG
>CAIQQL010000033.1 GCA_903873955.1 uncultured archaeon
TCAGGGCTACGGATTCCCTATTGGAGGTGTAGCTGCGTTTGATATAGAAAAAGGAATTGTATCGCCAGGTTCTGTCGGTTACGATATAAATTGTGGAGTCAGACTACTAACGACAAATATAGAAAAAAAGGATTTTATGTTTAAGCGAAGACCCGTCCTTGATGAGATGTATAAGAACATCCCTGCAGGAGTAGGGAAGGATAGCGAATTCAAGCTCACTCATGAAGAACTAGATGAGGTCTTAAATAAAGGGGCAGCATGGGCTTTAGAGAAAGGATATGCTTTGCCAGAAGATATTGAGCATATAGAAGATCAGGGGTTCATTAAAGGGGCTGATGCAAAGAAAGTAAGTCCTAGAGCAAAAGCAAGGGGCAAGGCCCAGTTAGGGACACTGGGATCAGGCAATCATTTTATTGAAATTCAGGAGGTAGATGAGATATACAATAAGGACATCGCAAAAATATTTGGTATTACGCAGAAGGAGCAGATTGTGATCATGATCCATTCAGGAAGCAGAGGTTTAGGTCACCAGATAGCTTCGGATTACATCCAGAAGATGGA
The DNA here is from genome assembly GCA_903873955.1 of uncultured archaeon. Taxonomy (GTDB): domain Archaea; phylum Nanobdellota; class Nanobdellia; order Pacearchaeales; family GW2011-AR1; genus VGKP01. The sequence continues at coordinate 562 of CAIQQL010000033.1, forward strand.
AAAGGAGTTCGGATTCAAACATTTACCTGATCGTGAGCTAGCCTGTGCGTCATTGAAAGAGCCTCTGGCAAAAGATTATCTGTCAGCCATGGCTGCAGCAGCAAATTTCGCGTTTGTAAATCGTCAACTAATGACCTTTCAGGTAAGAAAAAGTTTCCTGAAATTCTTTGTGAAAGGCAAGGTCAGTCTCCTCTATGACATTGCGCACAATATAGCCAAGTTTGAAGAACATCAATATCAGGGGAGAAATATGACCCTTTGCGTGCATAGAAAAGGAGCCACAAGATCATTCGGTCCAGGAAGAAAAGAGATTCCCGAGATTTACAGAAAGGTGGGGTGCCCAATCTTCTTACCAGGAAGTATGGGTACAGCATCCTACGTCTTGGTCGGGACCAAGAAAGCGGAGGAACTTTCTTTTGGATCAACAGCTCATGGTGCAGGAAGAAGTAAATCAAGAAGTTTTGCAATCAATAATATTTCCCCGGAAAAGCTTAAGAAGGATCTTGATAAGCAAGACGTTGCATTCAGGGCAGGAAGCATAAAGGGACTTCTTGAAGAAGCACCTGAGGCATATAAGGATATTGATGAGATTGCAAGGGTGAGTAATGAGTTGGGGATAGGGAATCTGGTGGCTAGGCTTAAACCGCTTGCCGTCATGAAAGGTTAATCAGAAGTCCACTTTGCAAAAATATTAAAAAGGGCCTAAGCCTCCTGATCTTCAGGTAGAAGATGTGAAATATCTTGAGGGTTGTTGTCTATTATTAATTCTTTAGACTCTTCATCCAAAGACTTTCCAGCATATTCCCGTAATGAAATGGTTACGCTTTCCAAAGTAGGCATTCACTACAAGGGCATGCAACTATATAAATTTTGAGAAAGAACATGGCTCTGAAAAAAATACCAAAGAAAAGAAAGATTGATTTTAAGTACAATCTAAAGGTTTACGCAGGGTTTGTCTTCAAATACAAGGCTTTGTTATTCGCGATCATCCTTCTTGCATTAGTCTTACAGGCATTGTCATTGGTTGAAAGGTTCTTGTTTAAAGTAATAATCGATAATGGTACCGCTTTTGAAGCAAAGAATATTTCAAATGAGGCAATCAGCACCATCTTTGTGGGTATAGCGATAGTATACTTGGTCGCTTCTCTGATCAGAGTGATTGGAAAATGGATCCATCTCCATCTAATAAACAGATTTGACGCTAACCTTATAAGAGACTTAAAACAGAGATTTTTCAACCACCTCATCTTTCTCTCGCATAGTTTTCACACTTCTCATAGGACAGGTTCACTAATAGCGCGACTGAGCAGAGGTGCAGGAGCCATCGAAAGGATGAGTGATTTTATCATTTTTAACACCCTTCCATTGATTTTTCAACTCGTACTTATCGGCGTGACCCTTGCTTATTTTGATCTTACTTCAGCAGGGATAGTCATTCTCACTGCAATTGCTTTCATAGGCTATAGCCTCCTCATCATCAAATTGCAAAAGCCAGCCAATCAGAAATTCAATGAGACAGAAGATGTAGAAAAAGCAAACATCTCAGATATTTTTACCAATATAGACTCCATTAAGTATTATGGTAAAGAAGACTCCATTAGAGGCAAGTTTGTGCGTCTCAGTCAAAATACCCGCAATGCTGCGATACATCACTGGGATTATTTCAGATGGTTTGATGCAGGCCATAATCTTATCCTTTCGTTAGGCACATTTTTCGTAATGTATTTTCCGCTCATGAGTTTTATACATGGAGAAATGACTTTAGGAACGGTGGTCTTCATTTATACCATGTATGGTAACATATTTGGTTCTCTCTATGGATTTGTGCAAGGTATAAGAGGATACTATCGCTCACTTGCGGACTTTGATGACCTTTTTCAATATGCCAAGATAGAACAAGAAGTAAAAAATAAGGAAGGGGCTAAAAGCCTCAGCATCAAAACAGGGTCTATAGAATTCAAAGAGGTTACTTTCAAATATCACCATAGAACAATATTCTCGCACTTTAACCTGAAGATTGAACCGGGAGAGAAAGTTGCGATAGTAGGCCATTCGGGTAGCGGAAAGACGACTCTGATAAAATTATTGTATCGGTTTTATGACGTAAATGAAGGAGATATCTTGATTGATAACATAAGTTCTCGTGATGTGAAACAAGAGTCATTACGCTCCGAATTAAGCATTGTTCCCCAAGAAGGGATCCTTTTCGATGACACGATTTACAATAATATCCTATTTTCAAAACCTAATGCTACCCGGGCAGAGGTCATGCAGGCCATGAAGCTTTCTCAGTTAGACAAGATTGTAAAGATCTTCCCTCTGAAAGAAAGCACCATTGTGGGAGAAAGAGGAGTAAAGCTGTCTGGAGGAGAGAAACAAAGAGTCTCCATCGCCAGGGCAATACTGGCAAACAAAAGAATCATTGTCTTAGATGAAGCGACTTCAGCTTTAGACTCACATACAGAAAATGAGATCCAAAAGGATCTGGAAGACCTCTTGAAAGGCAGGACTTCAATCATTATTGCACATAGACTATCAACGATAATGAAAGCAGATAAGATTGTCGTCTTGGATAAAGGCAAGATCGTGCAGATAGGGACTCACAATGAGCTTATCAGGCAACCAGGGACATACAAGAGTCTCTGGAACTTACAGAAAGGAGGTTATTTACAAGAATAATCCCTCTGAATATATCAAAATAGACTAGTTCACTAAACTTCTCCGCTAAAGCCCGTTCAAAAGTCTACCAAAGAAGAGCTTTTTATTGATGTTTCATCGATAAGCCTATGAAAAAGAGGATGAAAGTATGCATTTTAAAAAGAATAGATAAAAAGATGTTTCTTCTACTTGCACTTGAACTGACATTTGTTCTTCACGCAGGCAGATACTACGTTTTGCGTAGAACTGCATTGTTTTTTGGCAACAATTCCGGATGCAGTCAGAGTAATCCAACGCTGTTTGTCAGTCACATTACCACCTAGCAGTTTATCAGTAGGATTACAATCAGCATCAGAACAACATCCAGGATTTTCCTTGCTGCCCCCCGCCAGTACATCTCTTTGACCACTAGCACCACCAGAACTGTCACAGCAAGCTTCAACCGTAGAGTTTAAGGTCCATCCGCCACAGCAAGAGAGAGTGTTTGATCCAACCGTAGAAGGCAGACTGTTAGAGCTGCAGCAAATTTCAGAGGCAGGATCATAAGGATAGACTCGATAAAAACTAGAAGTTGGCCCACAACAGGACAGACCAGCACCACCCTCGACTGCTCCTAAACCACGATTGTTAACACAACAGGTCTGAGATTTTGGATTGTAGGCATAAATGCTAGTGAAGTATGTGCCACAGCAAGACAATCCAGATCCATCAAGGACCTTAACTCCCCCATCACTGGCAAGACAGCAGGTCTGAAATCCAGGATCATAAAACTGAGCACCATAGGCCCCAATAGTCCCACAAAGAGCGCTAACACCCTTCACCCCAGTACCCAAACAGGCTAACTTAGCATCGGCATAACTAGCAGCAGTAAAAATATTTCCCCACATTTCAGCAGTCGTAAAATCTTTAGGATTTCCAGACGCATCAACATCATGGACCCATTTTACCTTATTATTAGCGGCGACGCCTAAGAAGACAGGAATAACTGTTGAAGGAAGATTTTTTGGATTGGCATCGATAGACCCGCAGACCAAATGCCCCTGAAGACGTGGAAAAACAAACTTGACATTACTCAAGGTGAATTGACCAGGCTGCGCAATAGTAGTTGTGGCGGTTATTGCAGTGTCTTGTGGATAAGGCGGCCAGTTGTAAGTAATCGTGAAAGGACCCTTATTTTTACAATCTCCTGTCCCAACAAGGGTGCCTACAATATTAAATGGCACAGAGTCCATAGGGCTTGAAGAGGTATAGACATTGGTTATAGAGACGCTGCAGGGTTTTGAGGAAGATGCTGGAGGAGAAGCAAATAGATTGTTTGAATCAGAAAAGTAGTTGAGATAAATAAGCACTAAAATACCAAGAAAAACGATGACCCCTAAAACAAGAAGGACAATAAACTTTGAATTTGAAGAAGTTCTAGTCTTTTTTTCAACACGGTTCCTAACCCCTCTTTTAACCATGACCCTTAAAAAACCCAGAGGTATATAAAGATTCCTTCAAAAAAGCAAGCGGTCACCCATTATATAGAAGATTATAAAGCAGCTAAATTTAGAAACTCTTCTTTCCCAAATCAATGTCAGGTATGTACTTAAGATCGCTCCACCAGGCAGTGCTTTTCGTGACGGTCAGTGAAGAAAAAAGCTTTTTTGCACTTTCTGTTTTGAGCGCTTTTTCTATGTTGACTAACCAATTCTGCATAGCGATACCTTTTTCTATCGCTTCCTTTGCAGCAAAAGCAGCCTCAAGATAGTCTGCATCCTTGCAGATGACCGCCTCTTTCGTGGACTTGTCCATAAATGCAGTATTGAGTTCCGTCAGTTCAGCGGCAACATCTCCTGGAAGGAGCTTCATCTGGTCAGTAAAGGCCTCCCGCTCAGCTTTCTTGTTATCAAGATATCTTGCAGCGACCTTATTGAGCTCAAGGATACGAGCTTCAGGTAAGTCGTGGAAGAGCAGCGTCTTAAGCACTTTGTTTTCATCGACCCCCTCAAGTTTTGCGAGCACATAACCTATAAGCATTGCGCGGAACACATGGTCAGAAACATGCTCTCCATCACGATTGTTTACGAGAAGGTCTCCGCTGCGCTTGAGGCGTGTGAGCATTCCTGCTTCATAGACAAGGTTTGTAATATCAGGATAATTTCCCGTGTCAGACATATTTTAAAAACGTCCATCTTCTATTTAATGTTTTGGCTTTTCGGCTAAGCCACCAATACTTCAAGACTGATGCGGGAGGCAATCATCATATTTCACACAAATCAGAGAATTCCCTGCAAGATGCCAAAATGCTATAGTGGACCTGCCGAGAATTGAACTCGGATCTCATCCATGCGAAGGATGCATTCTGCCGTTATACTACAGGCCCTTGTCCTAACCACGAAATAAGCTCTTATAATTCTAACGATTCATTCGCAGGAAACGATAGGATTAAGTACTCAAAAAAGGTTAATTAACAGTCTTAAGAAATTTAAAATAGAAAAATTTTTAAATTTCAAATTGACTAAATAATTTACCGATACCTAAAATAACATGAACATCATCCCAATAGGCGAGCGCGTCCTTATCAAGACTGAAAAACCAAAAGAAGAAAGGACAAAAACTGGGCTTTTTATTCCAAAATCGACAAATGAAAAGAAAGAAGGGACTATAATTGAGGTTGGATTGGACAAGAATGGCCATCCTCTCCCTCTAGTAAAAGGGGACAAGGTAATCTATGGAGGATACAGCTCTGAAGAGATTGAGGTTAACGGTGAAAAACACGTGATTGTAGAATTTAAGGACATAGTCGCTAAAATAAAACCATGAGTAAACAAATAATCTATAAAGAAGATGCAAGACAAGCCCTCCTAAGGGGGATTGATAAAGTTGCGGACATTGTCAAGGTGACTTTAGGTCCTAAAGGAAGGACAGTAATATTAGACAAGGATCCAACCCCCCTGGTAAGTAATGATGGAGTCACCATTGCCAGAGAGATTGAACTCAAGGATAAATTTGAAAATATAGGTGCAAAACTCATAAAAGAGGTCGCTTCACAGACCCAAGATAAGGCAGGAGATGGAACGACTACTGCAACACTTCTCGCCCAGACTCTGATCACTGAAGGATTGAAGAACATTGCAGCTGGAACCAACCCTGTCGAGATGAAAAAAGGCATAGAGCTCGCCACAGAAAAAGTTATTGCTTTTCTAAAAAACAGGACGATTGAAGTAAAAGACAAGAAGAAAATTGCACAGGTAGCAACGATATCTGCAAATAATGACGAGAAGATTGGAAGCCTGATTGCTGATGCGATGGAAAAGGTAGGCAATAAAGGAGTCATCACCGTTGAAGAATCTAAGAGTATTGATACATATCTTGAATTAGTTGAGGGTATGCAATTTGATAAGGGTTATCTTTCCCCGTATATGATGACCAATACTGAGAAGATGGAATCTTCTTTTGAAGATCCGTATATACTTATTACAGATCGCTCCATTTCCAGTGTAAAGGAGATCGTTCCAGTTCTAGAAATTGCCGCCCGTGATGGAAAGTCCCTGGTCATCGTTGCAGAAGATATTGAGGGAGAAGCGTTAACCATGTTGGTCCTGAATATATTAAGAGGCGCAATCAAAGCCTGTGCGGTGAAAGCACCAGGATTCGGCGATGAAAAGAAGGAGCTCTTAGAAGATATTGCCATATTGACAGGGGGAAGACTTATTGCTAAAGATAAAGAGGACAAGATAGAGGAAGTGCAGACAGAAGATTTGGGATCGGCAAAAAAGGTGAAAGTGACCAAAGAGACTACAGTTATTATCGAAGGTAAAGGAGCAAAGGAGAACATTAACAAAAGAGTCAAGATTATCGAATCACAGATAAATGCTGAAGAGAGCGATTATATCAAAGAAGATCTGCGTAAAAGGCTAGGAAAATTAAGCGGAGGTGTTGCAGTCATCAATGTAGGGGCCGCAACAGAGACTGAATTGAAAGAAAAGAAGATGAGAATTGACGATGCACTTCATGCAACAAAAGCCGCGATTGAAGAAGGTGTAGTTACTGGGGGAGGATTGACACTGTTGCATGCAGTAGAAGAGTTGCATAATATCGCAGTGACTCATGAAGATCAAAAGGTGGGTATCCGTATCGTCAAGAAGTCCTTAGAGTCACCAATCAGACAAATTGCATATAACGCGGGAAAAGACGGATCAGAAGTGCTCGCTTATCTCAAGGATAAAGATCCAAAGATAGGGTTCAATGCAAAAACTGACAAGTATGAGGACCTCTTTGCTGCTGGGGTCATCGACCCAACAAAAGTCGTAAGAAATGCGCTTGAGTCAGCAGCGAGTATTGCAGGCATGGTCATCACAACAGAGGGGTTGGTTGCCGACTTCGATGATGAAAAGGATGAGAAAGCCCCCCATATAATCATCTAAATAAAAAAGTTCGAGATTATCAACCCGAAAGGGAAATAAATAATTTACGAGCAATTAAAATACATCCCAATATCGTCAGGAACATGCAATCGGGCTGTGACAAGTGAGATGGCGGGAACCAAACCAGTCCCTCTTCTTAAGAGCGCACATAATCCTGAAACATTTGCCTTTGTCTCCGGGTCTAAGGACATGAGGTCTTCATTGAAACCCGCTCTAGTCAATTCTGATTGTAATACCTCCTCTTGGTTTAAAATAGTGAGTCCATGGGTCGATTCATGCGCAACCACAAAGAGATTCAATAAAGGATTACCTAAGTCCCTATAGGCAAAGTGGACATGGTTTTCTCTTCCCCACCAGTACTGGCTGCAATGCCCCGTAGACTCTTCTGCAAGAGGCAGGGAATTATCATCATAATGGACATCTAGACGATATTTCCATTGTTGCAAATCCGAAACCATGCCATCATTATGCCAGAACTCATTGTCTTGCAATATAAATTCACATCCTAGTTCAGGAAAAAGTTGGAGTTTCATAAGAAAATCATAAAGAATGTTTAATTCGTATCGTTGAAGTTCCCCAGAGATATTTAAACATTTCGAAAGCAGAATGCCTGGACAATGCCCTTAGATAGAAGAAAAAGATTCAGGTATTAGCTAGTTTGACAAGTGAAGTTGATTGAGACGTTAAGAACCTTATTGACATCAACATAGTAAAGTGCAGGCA
>CAIQQL010000034.1 GCA_903873955.1 uncultured archaeon
AAGAGAAGTTTGGCATCAAGAACAAGGATGCAATCAAGGACTCTGAGGAGATTATTTTCGTCATAGAATCTTTTGGCATGATGGATCCTAAAGACATCTTCACCCAGGCAGCAGAGGCCCTCAAGGATAATCTTTCCGAGTTTGCAAAGACTCTTAAGTAATTTTTTACTTTATTTTTATTTTTCTGCCACTACTAAATATCCTAAAGTCCACTTCTTTTCTTTGTCAAGTCTGTCCAAGTAAAAGCAGAGGAAGGGTATGATGATGTTGGTGAATGGATATTCTATGACTTTTAGCGGATAATACAGCCAGCGATGTTTTTTGTACTGGTCTAAAAGGCCATTAAACCTGAAGACATCGGAAAGGAACCAGAAAAATCCTCCTTTCGGGGTGATGTGACATTTTTTGAATCCTGCCTCTCGGAAAGCGCTTGCAAGGCCATACTTGGTAAAATAATAGAAGTTATACGGCTCCTGATGGAGCTTCCAGCTCTGGGGGACGGTAAGATAGACTTTTCCACCTTTTTTCAAGATCCTGAAAAATTCATCAAGGACTTTCTGGGGATGTTCGACATGCTCTAAGACCTCTGTTGAAAGGATCGCATCATAGCTCTCTTTTTTACGAGGGATCTTTTCAAGGGAGCAGACAAAGTCGATGTGTTCTGATGTCTTCTGGAAATCTGTTGCCTCATATACTGCGTGAGAAAACAGATATTTGTAAGGGGCAGGACCTGCTCCGGCATCAAGGATCTTTGCACCTGGCTTCAAGTCCCTTGCGCTCCAGGCGACAAATTTCTCGATGGCATAACGATGGGGATTGAAGCGGAATCGCAATGATCTTGGAAAAAGATTGATGAGTAACTGCGTGCTTTTTGCCCTGCCGGTTACAGGGTCGCGAGAGGTTATTGCCATGGTCTTATATCACTTGTTTATTTTAATACCTATTGTTCCAATCAATTTGCTTAAACTTTAAATACCCTTACTGTTACTCATTTGTAAGCATCCTATGGAAAATAGTAATCTTTTAGAGGAGAGAAAACAAAAACTTTTTGCTTTCTTTAAAGAGAAATATACCTGGGTTACATACGTCGTCTTGGCGGCGATTGTCTGGTTGGCCGTCTACATCAGGACCATTCCTATGCAGATCAATCCTCAGACAGGAAAACCTTGGTTGTGGGATATCGGCAGAGACACCTGGACCTTAGGACCGGATCTGGATCCGTTCATTTTCTTTCGATGGTCCAAAGAATTAGCGACGCAGGGGTACATTTCTGCCGTTGACCATCTTCGTTACATCCCCTATTATTTCGATACTTCCCTTGAATTGAAATGGGTTTCATACACCACGATTGCGGTTTACAAATTTCTCAATCTCTTCAGTCACACGTCAATAGAATATGCTGCAGTGGTCATGCCTGTCTTCATGTTTGCGTTCACCGTTATTGTCTTCTTCTTGTTTGCAAGACGATTGTTCTTGGAGAACATGGGCAATATGAAAGCTAACATCATCGCGCTTATTTCCTCGCTCTTCTTTGTTCTCATTCCTTCCTTGCTTCCAAGAACGGTTGCAGGAATCCCTGGTAAAGAGTCTGTTGCCTTCTTCTATATGTTCTTGGCGTTCTATCTCTTTGTCTGTGCCTGGAAAGCCAAGACCCCGACCAAGATGTATATCTTAGGCCTGCTCACTGCGTTAGCCACCGCCCTTATGGCCTATACCTGGGGAGGTTATGTCTATATTTTCGTTACCTTCGGTTTGGTCATGCTCCTTGCATTTATCCTCGGGCAAGCAACGAAAGACAAGATAATCCTTTACACCATCTGGCTTGTAGGGTCCTTTATCATCATGTATCCAGTGGTTCTTGAAAGATATCCGATAACTTTCTTCTTTACCTCCGTGCTTACCCTGTTCCCAATCCTGGTTTTAGGACTGATGCTCTTCCATGCCCTTATCTTCAATACAAGGGTTTCAAAGATTTTTGATGCCCCTTTCTTCACCTCTAACAACTTCTTCAAGAGAACCCCAAAGCCTCTTCTCTCCATTATCTATTTCTTTGTCCTAGGAATAATCTTGGTCTCAATAACCCCTCATCTGGGCCCAGGGTTCCTTATCTCAAAGTCGCAAGACGCTCTCAGGCCAATTATTGCACCAGTAAGTGACCGTATGGGTGTCACTGTTGCAGAAAATCGTATGCCTTACTATGCGGAATGGGCGGGAAGCTTCGGTCCAACCATCTCTGACTTCTTCAAGATAATCACTTTTAATATCATCTCAATCCCAACTTCTGTATCCCAAAATCTTTCGGTCTTCTATGTATTCTTCTGGCTCTTCTTCATCGGATCAGTCTACTTGTTGTTCATCTATCTGAAGGACTTTGCATTCAGGGAGCGTGCTGCTATCACTGTTGCCTACACCATCTTCCTTTTCTGTCTGGTCTTTAGCAGATATTCAGCAACAAGCACCTTTAATGGGGTCAATGGGATCAGTATCTTCGTCTATGCCTTAGGCGTTATCGCTTTGGTAGGCACGTTCGGTTATTATTATTTCAAGGCTCATGAGAACGGGGAGCTTGCCAAGATGCATAATCTTGACTTCGGGATCTTGTTCCTCTTTGTCTTCTTCTTTTTCTGTGTCGTATCGGCAAGAGGTTCTGTGAGGACAGTCATGTTCCTGGTGCCAGCTGCCGCAATCATTGTCGGATACTTCAATGTCGTCATCTTTGATGAACTGAAAAAATTCACCGATAAAACGGGAAGATATATCCTGGTTGCCTTCATCATCGTCCTGCTTCTCGCAACACTCGGCTCAGCATTCTATTTCTATCAGGGAGCCGTTGGGACAGCCCATGCGTATGTCCCTGATGACTATACCCATGAATGGCAGTTAGCGATGGCTTGGGTCAGGGAAAATACCTCGACTAGCGCAGTCTTTGCTCATTGGTGGGATTATGGGTATTGGGTGCAGGCAATTGGTGAACGTGCAACTGTGCTGGATGGCGGAAACTATTATGGTTATTGGGATTATCTGATGGGCAGGGTCCTTGCAGGTTCAAATGAGACGTTTAACTTAGACTTCCTCTATAGCCATAATGTGACTCATTTGTTGATTGATCCCACTGACATTGGCAAGTATGGCGCCTTCTCGAGTATCGGTAGCAATAATGACTGTGATTTGAGAAGTTATATCCCTACTCTGTCAAGAGATGACAGGCAAGCACGTGAAACGAAAAACTCAACAATCTTTGTCTATCCGGGCGGATTTGGTTTAGATGGCGATGTCTATTATTCTATCAATGGTACGAAGGTTGCAAAACCTCTTCCTGCCGGAAGTGCGGGAATCCTGGGATTCACGGTAGAACTAGATGCCAAGGGCGAGATTGTAAACCAGCCAACTGCAATATTCTACTACCAGGGCAAACAATTGCCTCTGCCACTTCGTTATGCTTATTTCAATAAGAAGCTCACCGACTTTGGTTCTGGTGTTGATGCCGGTGTTTTTGGTGTCGCAACAGTAACTGGGCAGTCTATTGTAAAGAATGGGGCTATCCTCTACCTTTCCCCACGAGTGATACACTCGCAGGTTGCTCAACTCTACCTCTTTGGGCAGAACGACTCTAACTACACCCTTGTTCATAGCCAGGATTTCCCGGCAATTGCACAGATCAAGGAATCCTATGGTTTTGATGAAGACTTCCTTGTGTATGGTGAGTTTAGAGGTCCAATCAAGATATGGCAAGTAAACTATCCATCAACAGTGCAGTTCAATGAGCAGTATCTCTCTAAAGATTATCCTGAGTCTTTAAGAAACGCATGCTAGCGAACCCCTTACTCCTTGTTCCTATTGTTGTAAGTTTTTTTGTAACTTTGTTTTTTCTTCCTGCTTGGATCAAGAAGGCGCATTCCTTTGGTTTAGTCGGCAAGGACATGAATAAGTTCCATGAATCCAAGGTTGCTGAGGCAGGAGGCCTCACGGTGATTACTGGTTTTGTCTTGGGCGTCCTTGTTTATATTGCTTTGAAGACGTTTTACTTCAACTCCCAGGCAAATGTCATCGAGATCTTGTCGTTGCTCTGCTGTATTCTCATTGTCTCAATTATTGGTCTTGTGGATGGTCTGCTAGGCTGGAAAGTCGGGCTCGGCAGACGACTGCGGGTGTTTCTGGTGTTTTTTGCCGCAATACCTTTGATGGTCATCAATACAGGTGACCCTCATATCTCGTTCATCACCGCAATCAACTTAGGCATACTCTATCCTCTGATCATTATCCCTCTGGGCATCATCGGTGCATCAACAACCTTCAACTTCCTTGCAGGATACAACGGTCTGGAGGCAAGGCAAGGCATTCTCATACTTCTTGCGCTCACGGTTGCAGCGTATATCACGGGCGGAAGCTGGTTAGGCATCCTGTTGATGTGTATGGTCTTCTCCCTTCTTGCTTTCTTGTTGTATAATAATTATCCTGCAAAAGTGTTCCCAGGGGACGTATTGACCTATTCAGTAGGTGCGTTGATTGGTGCTGCGGCAATTCTCGGTAATCTCGAATGGTTTGCAGTCATTATCTTCATCCCTAATATCATTGAGGTTTTACTGAAATTACGAGGTAAACTGAAGAAAGAGTCTTTTGCAATGCCCCAGGCTGATGGGTCTATTGAGCTCAGATATGAAAAGCTGTATGGTCTTGAACATGTGGCAATTAAAGTGCTCAAGAAGTTCAAGAAGAAGGTTTATGAATGGGAAGTGGTTTGGTTCATTAACTTCTTAGAGCTTATTTTCATCGCTCTTGCCTTTATCCTCTTGAAGTATCGTATGCTGTAAACATGATAGCAAGGATTTCAAAGTTACATAAGGATGAGTTAGTAAGAGGTGGAACCATTCTCTTTGCGCTTTTAGTGGTCTTTAACATCCTTAATTACATCTACCAGATCTCTATGGCTCGCATGCTCGGTCCAGCAAGCTTTGGAATCCTTGCGGCTTTGATGAATGTGATCTATATCCTGAACATCCCGGGAGAAGCGATTCAAACGATCATCTCCAGATATACGACGACATTCACGACGCGTAATGAGCAAGGGAAACTCAAGGATCTTTTGTTGAGGAGCATGAACAAGGGCTTTTTCTTTGCCTGTATCATGTACCTTATCTTCATCCCGGTAGGGTATGCGCTTTCTTATTTTTTGCATACTGAATTCTGGCTTATCCTGCTTGCAGGCCTCTATATCTTTTCTATTCTCCTAGTGCCTACCCTGCGGGGTATCTTGCAAGGAAAGAAACAGTTTGTGGCCCTGGGGACAAATATATCGCTTGAAGCATTTTTCAAGGTCATTTTGGCCTTCGTCATGGTCACCTTTGGTCTCCAGGTATATGGTGCAATCGGTGCGGTCATTGCCGCAGGCTTTGTGACGTTTTTATTTGCCTTTGCCCTGATGAAACCTGTATTGAAGGCTTCTCGTGAATCAGTCGACTTCAAGGATATCTATAGGTACAATCTTCCCGTGCTCATTTCCATGATCTCCATTGTCCTGATGTTTAGCCTGGATGTCATTTTTGCCCGGGCTTATTTCTCGCCGGAACTGGCGGGGCAATATGCATTTGTTTCTTTGATTGGCAAGGTGATTCTCTTCATGAGCACTTCAGTCGGTAAAGCCATGCTTCCACTATCCTCCGAGGCGTTTGAGAAAGGGACGAAGCCTACTTCTCTTTTCAAAAAATCCTTGCTCATCATTTGTGCTATCTCCTTTAGTGCCCTGATTCTATATGGGCTCTTCCCTGCACAGATCATCCAGCTGGTGTCTTTGGGCTCAAAGCAGTATCTTGGTGCGTCCAATATCCTGTTGTTGTTGGGTCTGGGAGCAACATGCATCTCCTTTGCTAACCTTATTGTTCTGTACAGGCTTTCGATGAATCGTATGGGCAAGGCTTCCTATGCCCTGCTCTTCTTTGTCCTGCTGCAGGTCATCCTTTTTGTCTGTTTCCATGCCACGATTGTTGAGTTTGCTACCTCTTTTTTTGTCTCGACGCTTCTGATGTTCCTCTTCACGTTGTTCCTCCTGAAAAAATGAAACTCACCATCGTCATGCCTGCATACAATGAAGAAACAAGGATAAGCCCTACTTTGGAGGCCTATGCTTCATTTTTTGAAAAAAAAGAGATTCAGGCAGAACTGGATACTGAAATTTTCGTGGTTGTCAACGGTACAACGGACCATACCTTGGACATTGTAAAATTAAAACAAAAAAACCATCCTACCATCAACTATGTGAACCTTGAGCAAGGGGGGAAGGGGCATGCTCTGGTCGAAGGTTTTAAGCATGGGATTGAGCGCAAGGCGGAACTCGTAGGGTTTGTAGACTCAGATATGTCGACGCCTGCAGAGGCATATTATGACCTCGTTCGCGCAATGAAAGGTGTCGATGGTGCTATTGCCAGTAGGTGGCTAAAGGCAAGTGTGGTTAAGACCAAACAGACTTTGCTCAGAAGAATTACCAGCAGGACGTTTAATTTTATTGTACGCTCTCTTTTCTCTATGCCTTATCGTGATACACAATGTGGTGCAAAGCTCTTTAGGGCAGAATCCTTGAAACAGGTCATCCCCGAATTGGGGATTACTCGCTGGGCCTTTGATGTGGACCTTATCTATCGTCTGCGAAGAAAAGGTTGCAAGATTGTTGAAGTCCCGACCACGTGGGAAGATAACAAGAATTCGAAGCTCAATCTCTTCAAAGTCCCTATTGAAATGTTCTCGGGAGTAGTCAGGCTAAGATTAATAAACTCTCCCTTCAATTTTGTTGTAAGGGCTTATGATGCAATGCCTGAAGTTATTAAATTCCACCATACGCTATTATGAACATTGCATTTATCTCATCACAAGGAGGGCATTCTGGTCAGATTAAGCTCATTTTCACCCCGGATGTTGTCGGTGAAAACAATGCGATCTTTATCACGGAAAAACCCGGGAAGGACCTTGCTCCTAAGCCCAATAGTTTTCATGGTAAATTTACCACCTACTATTTTCCAAAGGACAAACTAGGATTCAATGCCTATCGATATCTTTCCACTACGAAAAAGCTCATGAAAATATTTCGAAAAGAGCATATAGACCTGATCATTACCAACGGTGCGCAGCTTTCAATCTCGGCCGTGCTTGCTGCAAGGCTTTTGGGGATCAGGTCCATTTTCATGGATACCGTAATTCGCGTCAAAACCCCCAACTGGTCAGCAAGAGCCTGTTACCCTCTGGTTGATCTTTTTTTGGTGCAGCATCCGGAGATGAAAAAAAAATATGGTAAGAAGGCACAGTATCATGGAGGAGTCATATGATTTTTGTTACAGTGGGTACTCATCCAGGGCAGTTTGACAGGCTGATGCGCAAGATTGATGAGATTGCACCATTCGTCAAGGAAGAGATTATTGTGCAACGAGGGTTTACCAAGTATATTCCTAAGAATGTCGAATCTTTTGATTTTACTCCTGATCTTGATGCCTATTATAACAAGGCCAGGCTGGTGCTTGTGCAGTCTGCAACCTCTTTGCTTGAATTTGCTCTTAAGTACAAGAAACCCGTGATCACCATCCCTCGTCAGAAAAAATATGGTGAACATATCAACGACCATCAGGTGGAGTTTGGGGTTTTCTTCGCAGAAAAGACAGGCATCAAATGTATTGTTGACATGGAGGAACTCACGCCAGAGCTGTTGAAAACCTATAAAACCGTACCTGTGATTAAAAAAGATAATCTGCACAAGCTGCAAAAATATTATACTGAACTTTTTGCTTCTTTGAATGCATCTGATGTTTCAGGGAAACCAAACCTTCCTTTCTCAAAAGAACGTGTCGGTTATCTGATGAACCTTCTGGAACCCGCGAAGAAAGATGCTGTCCTGCATGTAGGAGTGTCAAATATACCTGAACTGGAAATAGCGCTGGAAGGAAAAATAAAGAAAAGTGTGACCATCGATATCGATAAGGCTAAGATAGCAAAGGCCAGGACATTCCTGAAGGGAGCACAGATTATGGAAGCAGACATCACCAAACCGCTTCCCTTTCCAAAGAACTCTTTTGATAAAGTGGTCATCCTTGAGGTGCTTGAACATCTCGATGATGATGCCGGTGCCCTGGAGCATATCAGCCAGGTCATGAAAAAAGGCGGGACCCTGATTGTCGCAGTGCCCAATAATGCCTTTTTGCATTATTTCAATCCTGTAAAGTACGCCGAGCATAAGAGACATTACTCAAACAAGTCCATTGCTGACCTGCTTGAGAAAAAGGGGTTCACCATAGACCATTTTAACCTTGTTGAGAACAGCACCTTGCTCTTGAACTTGTATATCCATCTTTTTTTTAAGTTTGTACTGGGAAAGACAAGACAGTTCGGGACGTTTACAAAAAGTGCGAACAAGACTTATGGGCAATTCAACAGGCGAGGGATGGATATCATCATCAAGGCCCGCAAGCGTTAACGTTTTATTGCGTAAGAAAGAGTATTGGGTAATTTTGCAAGCGAGATCAAAAGATATTCTACCGTGATAAAAAACAAGAACAGGGGATGGATGATCCAGAACACTTCTTTGTCCTTCATTAATCGCCGTAAGGCATAGAGTGTTGGTCCTATGATGCTTAGGTTATAAGCTACCATGAGCAAGAATGCCACTTTTCCACGGAATTCTTTTGGAATCCAGGAAAACTTCTTTCCCTGATAGTCATTATTGACAAAGCGATAGTAATAGACCCCTTTTTTCCTCAGGAAACTCCAAAGCCCATTTGAGGTCTTGTGGTGTACCCTTGGATCCTTGGGGACTGCGACAAGCATCTTCTGGTCAGCCATGCATGCAAAAACATCTACATCTCGCGTATATCCTCCAATGCTGGGAAACACTTTTTTCCGGAAGGCGCATCCGTTAGCGCCTCCAAAAAGGACATTTTTACTGTCGAGTGTATGGAGGAAGTGACTGCCTTCCGTAGGGAACCGTTCTGGGTTTAGTGTCACCTGGGCAACTAAGGAGTAAGATATGGCAAAGGGATCTTCGACGCCCACATGATTGATATATCGTAAAAAGTAATTGTCTTCTTTGGTATAAGCGAGCAGGGACTGTGATGCCATCACTTGTTTGTTGTCAAATGGTTCGAGCATTTTTGTAAGCCAGTCTTTTTGGAGGAGGATATTGTCATGGTCCAAGAAGATGACGATCTCGCCTGCTGCGGTGTCGACGCCCATGTCCTTGCTCATCCCTCTGCCTTCAGAAAGTCTCTTAGGGTTATGGAGCAGGCGGATATTCTTGTATTTCTTCATGAAGGTATGGACTATCTCAAGAGTCCGGTCTTGGGATCCTCCATCGATGATGACCACCTCATAATCTGACTGGGGGTAGCTTTGCATGAAGATGGAAGAAAGGCACTCTTCTAGGGTTCGTTCTGCATTGTATATTCCAAGAATATAGCTCACTCGGGGTTGTTTTTTTACGCTCATAATTGTATCTTCTGATAAGGGATCTTATCCAGGTAAATCTTATGCCAGAGCTCAAAGTTGAGCAGGACCCAGAGACGATGGTCATTCCTGAACGCGCGGGGATTTTGGATGATCCTCTGGTATTCCTTTTGTTCAAAGAGATTTCGTTTCCCTAAATCCGTGAGCTGGGGCATGAGACGCTCGGAAAATTCAGGTCTTGCAAACCAGGAAGAGAGAGGCAAGGTGAATCCTTGTTTTTTCTTTTGCATGATCTTTTTAGGAAGCAGAGGTGAGACGACCTTCCTGAAGAGAAACCGGTCTTGTTTATACTCATTGCTTATTCCTGAAAAATAACTTATGAGGTCGGTGTCAAGATAGGGCATACGCATCTCCAGTCCGTGAGCCATGCTCATCTTATCCCCTTTCATAAGCAGGTCGTTGGGCAACCAATCCTTGTAATAGTAGTTGTTGGTGTCATTCCAGGGGTTGTTGGTCTTGCCGATAAAATCATCAAGAGGGTCCCTGATCTTGACTTTTTTTGCGATCTCTGGATGCAGGAGCTTTTGTTTGTCTGCTGTTGCAAAGGGAAGATAGAACAGCTTTTTTTGTGCTTCAGAGGTATTTTTCGGAGCGGCAATAAGTTCAGCACCTAACAAAAGCATTTGTTTTTTTGGATATTGAAAAAGTCCTGCAGTCGTTGAAAGGCTCTTTGCGAGGATGCTCTTGCCGACAAATGTAGGGACCTTGCGCATGGCCCGGACTTTTTTGATATAATTGAATGTATCATAACCTCCAAATGTTTCATCTCCGCCTTCCCCTGATAATGCAACTTTTACCTCTTTTGAGACCCTCTCACAAAGCTGATACGTGGGAACGGAGGCCGGGTCAGCCAATGGCTCATCAAAATGCCAGGCGATCTTAGGAAGGAGAGAGACTACCTCTTTGTCAAGAAGGATGGTCTTATGTTCTGTATTGAAATGTCTTGCAACAATCTCGGCATACTTGCTTTCGTCAGTGCTGTCTCCGAACCCGACGCAATACGTGCGGACCTTGGCACCCAAATGGGACATATATGCAACGATGCTGCTCGAATCAAGGCCTCCTGAAAGGAAAGCTCCAATAGGCACATCTCCCATCAGTCTTTTTTCTACCGCTTTTGCGATAAGGTTGTCCACTCTTTTTTCTTCAGGAGGATAGCGGTCGCTAAATTCAGGCAACTTCCAGTGTTCACCTTTTTTTAGTTTCTTGTCCTTATAGATGAGATAATGGCCAGGTTCAAGCTTTTGGATTCCTTGAAACATGGTGCTGCTGCCCGGAGAATATCTTAAGGTTAGGTAATCTGAAAAACACTGATAATTGATCTGTCGTTTGACCTCTTCATGAAGGAGGATTGCTTTGATCTCTGAGGCAAAGACCAATTTCCCTTGTTGAAACCAGTAGTAGATCGGTTTTTTCCCAATCCTGTCTCTGGCGAGCAGAAGGGTCTTATGCTTGGCGTCCCAGACAGCAAAAGCATACATCCCCTCAAGTTTGGAGCAGATCTCTTCACCATATTCTTCATAGCCATGGATGATGACTTCTGTATCGCTGTCGCTTGCGAATTTATGCCCTTTTTCCTCAAGTGCTTTCTTGATGGGACGATAGTTATAGATCTCGCCATTGAACACGACAACAACTTTTCCATCTTCGTTGAACATGGGTTGGTGCCCGCGTGGAGAAAGGTCAACAATGCTCAATCGCCGATGACCGAGAGAAATATGTCTGTCCACAAACGTTCCTTCATCATTTGGTCCACGATGTGCAATCTCCTTGCACATTGTTTTGACCAGGTCTTTGTCTTCCCAGGTAAATCCAACAATGCCGCACATGAGTACTCGCTAAAGAGCCGTTATTTTATAAACGAACATGCTGTAATCCTGGCTCGTATAGACAAGATCGAATCTGAATCCTGGCTTATCAACACTCTTTTTGATGTCCATAATGGCAATCTTTCCGCTCTGCGTATCTGCGGCAAGAGTGGAATTCATATAATCCATTCGTAGAATGTAATAGTTCTGTTGTTGTCCTGTCCTGATCATCCAGGGCGGATTATGTGCTGCCTCGAAAAGCGATACCATCAGATATGTCGGTCTTTTGTCTACCAGAAGTCTTGTGAAGTTTGTCTCACTTAAATCTGAATAGGTATAAGTGGTTCTTTCGGCATAAGCGATGGTCTGAGGATAAGAGAGGCTCAGGATGCTCTCACCTGGGCTTGAGGACTGTTTGATGAATAATGCCGCATCACGCACTGGACCATAGGACGTTTTTTTAGCATCGATGATCTGGTTTGCATGCTGATATTGCACATATGCTCCATAAGCCACAAGACCTACAATCAGGATGACTGCCACCCATTTATGGATTGGCTTCACATAAGCATAGATCTGCATCGCCCCTTGCCCAATGGTCATGAAGATAAATGGGATTAATAGGAATACCCATCTGTCTTCAATTGAACCTCGTATATAAAATACATAGAATGCGGTGATGACTGCCAACGACAAGATGGTGAACAGTTCTGGGCTAAGGATCTTATCTTTGTCTTTAATGAGCAGGTCGATGTACAGGAACACGCTGGCCAATGAGACGAGTCCGACAAGGAAAATGATGAAGATGAGCCCTTCAGAAAAGGAGTAGATAAAATCAAAGGTCATGGTTCCAAGAGGTCTTGTTTCACCAATCACCTGGGCATATCCCGAGTCAATAAAGAGTGCGAGCGGTTTACCGAAGTAAGCTACGCTATAGATAATCTGGGGCGCAAGAGCCAAGACAAAGAACAAGAGGAAGATCCAGTACTGCTTGTTCTTGATAATCCCGATTCTGTCTTTGATGAGTGCAAATATAAAGATGATGGCTGGGACAAGCATACCTGAAACTTTGAACTGGAACCCGAGTGAAGCGAATACCGCGGCAAGAATGACGTCTGTTGTGCTGTTGCTGCTCTTCTTCCAGAATCTCCACATAAATGCTAGAGCAAGAACCTGGAAGCAAAGGGAGATGCTGTCTGGCTGAAGACGTACACCCCAGAAAAGCAAGGTCCAACTAAATGAGGTTAGGAATGCTGCAATGAGCCCAATCTTTCTATTGAAAAGCTCTTTACCAAGGAAGAAGACGCAGTAAACAAGAATGATGGAAGGGATCACCACCAAAAGGAGTTTGATGAATGCTAAACTTGCCCCGATCATGCTCAGGAGTGCAATTGCGCCTAAAAACAGGAAAGGACGTTGGGGATTGAGGTCATAATGCTGTACGATTCCTGCAATATATTTGCCTGATGCAAGATACTCAGATTCGTCCCACCAGACAGGTTGATTTTGTACAGGGATGAATAAATATAATCGTACGATGAGGGTCAGTACGATAATCCCGATTAGGAGCAGGTTATCTTTATTTGTCAACCACTGCTTTATTTTTGCTTTTCTGTCTTCAGTTGTGTTTGGTTCCATGATCTTTTTGTGCTACAAGGACTATTCTTCCACCTAAATACTTTGTGAATGGGAGTTTTCCCAATGTCCAGAACGTTGCATTGTATGCTTTATTGCTTTTCAGCGGAAATGAGAAACTGGTGAACTCCAATATCTTGTAGTTCCTCTTTTTTAGTTCCCGAAGTAACCAGAGGGGAGAGATAAGGCTATATGCATCTCTATCTGCCTCGAATCGTACGTCCAACTCATATTCCTTGATGGTGCGTAGCTTATGTTCAGAATATTCTTTGAGGAGACGGGTGATTTTAGCAAGGACGTTCTTTGGATTTTTCTTATAATTATATGAGAAAAGATTGGTATAAAGGTTAGGTGCTTGGATGACAAAGATGCCTCCTGCTTTAAGCACGCGATCCATTTCAGTTATTGCCTTTTCAATTTCAGGTACATGCTCGATGAGATCCGCTGATGAGACGAGGTCAAATGATGCATCTTTATAGGGGAGGTGGGAAACATCTGCGACCTTGAAATACGGGCCGTTCTTCTTTGCGATATCGATGAATCGTTCTGAAAAGTCGGTTCCCATGATTTTTGGGCGTTGTTGATGAAGAAATGATGTTGTGATCCCGGTGCCACAACCACATTCCAGGATCATGAAATCTGGCTTGCTGTTTCGAAGGACTGCGGTGTAATAGTCTTTGAAAAAATAGTCTTTTTTGGAGGGATCATTGATCAAACGCAGATAACTTTCGTCGTTTTCATAGAAATCCTTAGTATATCTGAACTCTTTCTCCATTCCTTTTCAACAATAGGCGGCTTTTTATTACTTTCTACTTTGTGCTCTCAACTCTTTGCCAAATCTCTTTCTGGGATTTTTTCTTAAGATTGATGTCCCGGTAGATGACAAACCAGAGATAGACTCTTGCAAAAAAGAGCTCGAGAAGCCAGACAAATTGCTTGAGGCTTTTCGGGTAGTGAAAAAAGAGGAAAGCCCCTAACGATTCGGTCTTGAACGAGCGCATTTCAACACCCGCCATCTTTCTGATCTGGTTGTATCCTCCCGCACTTCTTTTTTTCTGTTTGATCCAGTCTGCAAATGTTGTAGGGTACTTGATGTACACCTTGGCTTGTGGGGCATAGGCAATGCGCTGTTTTTTACTGTAGACTGCTTGTGAGATATACCCGTCTTCTGAAAGAAGTTCTTCAGGAAGCTTAGGAAAAAGATTTTTTCGGATGGCGAAGAGATAGCCTGTGCAGAAGAAATGTTGGTGCTTCTGGGCACTTGCAAGGCGCCATTGATGTGCAACATCCGTTAGCATATAGGCCCAAAAACCCATGCGGTTGTCTTTCGAATCGGCAGAAACGGGGTTTCCGGATACTGCCCCGATTTCCTTTTCTTTAAATGGTTCGAGAAGATATTTCAGGGAATCATTGGAGATGTGCACGTCACCATCCGTGAAAATAATGATCTCACCTTTGGCTTTTGAAAGAATAAGATTCAGCGCCGCAGGTTTGCCTTTCCCTTCATCTTTCACGGTTTTGATGTTCTTGTGCTTCTTAGTGTAAACTGCCGCAGCAGAGAGCGTTTCTTCATCAGGCGCAACAACCAGGATTTCATAAGGCTGAGGAATCTTGTTTGCAAGAATCGCTTCTATGGCTCTGCCTATGGTTTTAGGTTCTTTAAACGAAGTGATGACTGCACTAATCATGGTTTTGGATGAAGGTATATTTTTTTATGAGCCTGCTCCAGGCATACTGCTGGGCAGCAATTCTCGCTTCTTCTTGAACTTTCTTGTTTCCTTTTTTTTGTTTTTTGATGATGTCGACAAGCGCATTGGCATCACCGATAGGGAATAAGAAACCGGTTTTGTTGTCTTGTAGGATCTCTTTGCCTCCATCTGTCTCTGAAGAGATGACGATTCTGCCTCGTGCCATTGCTTCTAGAAGTACTTGGGGCATGGCATCTCTGACTGAAGGTAGCACAAAAAGAGGATGTTGGTCAATAAGGGCAATTTTTTGGGCAAGATCATAGACGGGAGGATAAAACGTTACATTTTTTATTCCCTCTTGGAGCATAAACCCTTCAAGCTCATGCATATATACTTCCTCAACTGAACCTACGCAAGAGAATTTGACTTCTGGTAATTTTTTTGCTGCAATGATCAATGTCTTGAGGTCTTTTACAGGTGCGACTCTGCCTAAAAAGAGCACATCTCCTTTAATTTTTGAGGGCAGGATTTTTTGTTGAAAAAATACGTCAGGTATTCCATTAGGTATATAGACCATGTTTTCATCAGGTACTCCGAGAAGGTCGAGATATTGCTTTTCCCAATGGGTTATGCGGATTATTTTTGTAAATCTTGCTAGCTTTGATTTTACTCCGAGGATTGGGGCATGATAATACGCTGATGTCAGGATATTGAGGGGAAACCTTCTCTTTACATTGAATGGTGCGTGAGTGACTAGATAACAGGGCATCTTCGCCTTTTGGCATAATTTCAGCGCTTTGAATGAATGGGGATGAATGAGGTGGGTTATTACTGCATTTACCTGATTGTTCTTTACCATCTCTTCAAATGCTTTATCAAAATTAAAGTAGCTTACATTTTTAGAAAGGTATTTATCCAATTTGCCTTGTTCACTCTTGAATCGGACTATCTTGATTCCTTCAGGGGTGGTCTCTTCTTTTTCTGCAACAACCTTATGTGTACCCTTCTCAATATCGGAGCTAAACACCGTTACCTGGTGTCCTAATTTTACAAACTCTTTGCTCTCCGCAAGTACTCTGGTCCAGACTCCACAGACTCCTGCACTAAACTCAGTAATTTCTAGAATCTTCATGCCATTAGTATGAACAAGGGTTATTTATTATTTTGTATCGGTGCTTATCGGGTAAATTATATAAACCGAAATATATACACTGAGCTATGGATGTGTCGATAGTTCTGCCGATTTATCGCCCTGACCCTGCCCTCCTCACCAAGATCAGATCTGCAATCAAAAGTCAGAAACGAGATGGAAAATTAGAGGTCATAGAAGTGGATGAGGGTCTTGGTTTGGCAGACTCATTGAATTTTGGCATACGGAAGGCAAAATACCCTATCGTGGTCTCGTTGCATCAGGATTGTATCCCACAAGGAGATCAGTGGTTAGAAACCTTGATATCTCCCTTGCTTCAGAAGGAAGTTGTCGCCTCGGTTTCACAAGTGAATCTTCCTAAACCTCTTTGGGATACCTTTGATGCGGTTGCAAAAGTGCTCTCAGTCAAGGAGCAGAACGTGCTTACTCCTCTGATGGATGAAAAAGGCTGTGCATACAAGAAAGAAGCTTTTCTCAAAGGCGGTTTTTTTGATGGTAAAACCTATCGTACTGCTGGAGAAGATTTTGATATGTACCTAAAACTTTCTCAGCAAGGGAAGATTGCCTATCCTGAAGCTAGAATTACGCATTATCACTCTTTTACTCGCGCAACCCGTTTAAAAAAAGAGTTGCAGTTGAGCAATGCTTTTGGTACCTTGGTTCGAATCCATAAACGGAAATTACCTGGCTGGTATATTGGGCTCGCAAAGTCAATACCACTCTTAGGGTATCCTCTTTTTTTCAAAGGACTGTCTATTAAGAAACTCAAATGGCTTATTTTGCTCGCGATTCCTCTTATGCTATTAGTCAACTTTATCTACGCCTATGGATTCTGGAAAGGGTTCTTGATGAAGCGACAAACCGTTTAGGCAATCCAGAACCAGCCTTAGTGCCCGAAGCAGATTATTCCCTCTTTTCAAACAGAAATCCTTTTAAATCTCTCCATATTATGGAAGGGATGCCGATAAAAACTAAGAAAGTTACAAAGCAACCTGCTTCGTCTCATCCCTTAGTTGCGATAATAATAGTGAATTGGAATGGGGGCAAGAAGATTATAGAATGTCTCACTTCCCTCAAACGTACATCCTATCCAAATTATAAAGTGATCCTGATTGACAATGGGTCAGAAGGGGATTCTATCTCTGAACTTGTCAAGATCAATCCTACTATGGAAGTGATTCGCCTCCCAAAAAACTTTGGCTACACGATCGCAACCAACATCGGATGGAAACATGCAATCAAGAAACTGGGTGCGGACTATATCTGTGCAATGGACAGCGATATCATCACGATACAGGATAACTGGTTAGACTTGCAGATTGCTGAATTGGAGAAATCTCCTCAGAGAGGAATAAGCTGCGGTAAACTGGTGTTTCCGGATGACAGGCTTAATCTTCTTTTCTTTGAGAGAAAACCTGGAGACTGGGAAGAAAAAGATGAAGGACAATATGATTTTGTAAAAGAAGTTGAGGGGGTTGGTGGGGCTTGTATCATCATAAAACGCTCGGTTATTGAGAAAATCGGTTTTTATGATGAGAACTTCTTCTATGGTCCCAATGATGCGGATTATTGCTTAAGGGCAAGAAAAGCAGGGTTTATTGTCATGTATAACGGTCTTGCAAAGATAATCCATAATGGCAGCTCCTCTTATCTAGCATCAGACAGGACACGTATCTTTGGACCGCAAGCTGAGGGGAATATCATCTATACGTTCAGGCATTTTGGTAACTATCGAGGTTCGAAGATGATCGGCAGGCAGGCAGTGAGGATTTTTGTCACACGTAAGAATCCTTATGCAAAGATGACGCTGCAAAATACTGCTTTCCATAGAGATATCTTTAAAAGGTTTTTTATTTTCTTAAAAGCAAGTTATAGTGCTCTCAAAAGCTATAAAATAGTAAAAAACGGGGACTATGAACAGTTTATAATAAAACCAAATGAAAAAAATAAATAGGGTGTTTGTAACCGGTTGTGGGGGAATGGTCGGAAGTTCTCTGTATCCGTGTTTTAAAGAGAAAGGATACGAAATCAAGGTCACTGACAAAGATGTAAATGAATCTTGGTTGGACTTCTTGGATGTAAGGGATTTTGAAGAGGTCAGAAGACAGATTTTCGAGTTTAAACCTGATGCCATCATCCATCTCGCCGCGCTTACCAGCCTAGAATATGCTGAGAAAAATCTTGAGGACTCCTGGAACACGAATTATCTTGCCACAAAGAACATTGCAGAGATTTCCAAAGAGCTCGATGTCCCAATGGTTTATATCAGCACAGCAGGAATCTTCGACGGCTCTCAAAACGAGTATGATGAATCTTCTCTGCCCAATCCCATCAATGTGTACGGAAAAACAAAACTGTATGGGGATTTAGCAGTAAGGCACATCCTTAAGAAATATTTCATTATCCGTCCCGGTTGGATGTTTGGAGGAGGTAAGAAGGATAAGAAGTTCGTCTCATACATGATGAAGCAGATAAAAGAGGGTAAAAAAGAGCTGAATGTGGTCAATGACAAGTTCGGAACACCTACCTATACCTATGACTTGGTCAGGAATATCGAAGCATTGCTTGGCACGGATAACTTTGGCACTTACGATACGGTCTGTTTAGGAAAGACGAACAGAATTGAGATTGCAAATGCGATTCTTGAGATTCTAAAAAGAGACGACATCAGGATCAATCAGGTTAACTCTAACTTCTTTAAGAAAGACTTTTTTGTACCGCGCGCAGAGTCGGAATGTTTGAAGACCGCTAAGTTAGACCTGATCCACTTGAACCTTATGAGGCCTTGGAGAGATGCACTGAAGCATTATATCGAGACTGATTGGAAATAGCAATAAACACCGTAAACTTTCTTAGGCTATCTTCAGTCAATAAAATTCTTGCAGACTTCCCAAAATGTTTAAGAGAATATATTTAAGTCAGTAAATACGTGTTCTCCTGTACCAAAATAAAATGTATGCTCTAAAAGACATCGCCGTGGTAATCGCTACGTATAATCGTGCAGAGGATTTGAAAATATCCTTGGAGTCGTTTAAAAGATCACTGCCAAGTCTAAATGAGGTCTTGATAGTCGATCAAAGCAAAACTACTGAGACAAAAGACTTGGTTGCTTCCCTCAAGAATAAGAAAGTCCGGTATTTTCATTCTCCATTCGCCTCTCTGGCCCGGGCAAGAAACCTCGGAGCAAAGCATCTGGCTGATTCCACAAAAATCGTGGTATTTATGGATGATGATGCCTCGCTTCCGGAAAACTACTTTGAGGCAATCCTTGAGGTTTTTAATGGACACCCCGAGGCAAAAGGTGTGAGTGCGTATGTGCAGCAGCCAGAAGTTACTTCTCAAAACCGGTTCGAACCTTTGCTCCGAAGGGTCTTTTTTCTCAGTCGTCAGGAAAAAGAGTCTATGCGTGTTCTTTCAACCTATGGTAACACCTATCCCGTTCCTCTGTCTAAAACAATCCAGACCCAATGGTTATCAGGGGTCAATATGGTGTATAAAAAAGAGGTATGTGAGGATCTGCAGTTTGACAATAACCTGACCGGCTACTCGCTCGCAGAGGATTTTGATTTTTCTTATCGTCTGTATAAACGGTTTCCCAACTCATTGTTTATCACCCCTTCGGCGCAGGTGCTGCATAGGGTCTCTCTCTCAGAAAGATATCCTACTCAGAAAATCGCATATGTCAATCAGATAAACCATGTCTATTTCAATTTTAAGAACTTTAATAATACGATAAAAGAGAAACTTATTTTTGTGTGGGTGCTTTTCGGGATAACGCTCCTGCGTACACTGCTCTTTGCCAAGACATTAAAAAAGTCAGAAGGGCTTAAGCTGAAGTATTACCTGGCAAGTTTATGGTATTGTTTTGTCCACTTGCATGCTATCCGCAAAGGGGATCTTGATAGCTATTCTGAGAACATTCCCAAAGGATAGATCAATTAGATTAATTTATAAAGTCCAGGTTTATTACTTGCGCATGTCAAGAGTGAAGAATTTTATGAAAGTGACCAAGACCTTTAAGGACTGGCATTGGTATTTTCTTGATTTTTGGTTGAAAAAGAAAGGGACGTATACGTATCATGCCCGCAATGGGGGATTGTACACTATCCGTCAGGGAACAGACGACCGTTATATTGTTAATGAAATCTGTGTTCATGATGTTTACAATCCTGCAAATTTTGGTATTCATCCCGGTGATATTGTCCTGGACATTGGTGCACAGGTAGGGATCTTTTCAACGTATGCCGGGACGAGAGGTGCCAAGGTGTTCTCTTTCGAGCCTATGCCTGATAATTATCTGCTGTTGAATAAGCAAATAGAACGAAATCATCTAAAGAATGTCACTCCTATAAACAAAGCCGTTTCTGACAAGGTCGGGAAGTCCTCTTTTTTTGTTTGTGAAGGTGGAGAATATACAGGAAGGCATTCCTTGTTCAATCCAGGTGTTGCAAGCAAGAACATCTCAGTGAAGACCACGACCTTGAAAGAGATCATGGAAATTAACAAACTCCAAAGAATCAATTTTCTAAAGCTTGACTGTGAGGGCGCAGAGTACGATATCTTGTTCAAGTGCCCAAAAAACATTCTTGAAAGTATAGGCAAGATTAGCATGGAATTCCATGATCTTGACGCGAAGAGGAATCACCAGGTTCTGGCTGCATTTTTGCAAAAACAGGGATATAAAGTTACTTTTCATCCCCGGTTTGATACGATGCTTTATGCTATACGCATTGAACAAAAAGAATAAAAACCCCTCCATGTTACGTTACCTATGAGTGTGATTATTGATGCGCTTTTGACCGGACGCGGACTGGTGTGGTTTCTTGCTAAACCTTACCTTGTTTCATCTATCCGTCGCAACAATATGTCAAATCCTGATGAGCTGTTAATCTATGCTCGAAAGAAGTTCTTTGGTGTTATTCGGCCAATGCAAGAGCGGGATGAGATTGTCCCTTTGATGGAAAGAGTCGGAAAGCAAAAGCCGAAAGTTTTTGTTGAAATCGGCACGGCTAATGGCGGTACACTCTTCTTGCTTTCAAAGATGTTGCCGCAAGACGCATTCATCGTAAGCCTTGATCTTCCTCAGGGAGAGTTTGGAGGCGGATATCCCAGTTGGAGACGTGAAGTCTATGAGGCCTTTGCAAAAGATACCCAGGCGATATCTCTTATTCGTGCAGATTCTCACCAGGTAACCTCCTTAGAACAGCTCAGATCTGCTTTGGATGGCAGGCAGATCGACTTCTTGTTCATTGATGGGGACCATACCTATGAAGGTGTTAAAAAAGACTATGAGATGTATGCTCCTCTGGTTGCCAAGGGAGGGATGGTTGCAATGCATGACATCTCTGAGAATGTAATTGACACGCGATGCCAGGTCCATAGGTTCTGGGCAGAGATTAAGAAGAAAGAGAAAAAGACTGAACAGTTTATAGCAAAGGATTCTCCTAAAGGGATAGGGATTATTTACAAATAATCTCGAACTTTAAGAAGACATAAAACCTACTTTTTTAAATGCCTTCTTCCTAAGGTGACTATGGTTTCAGAACAGCAAGAAAAGGAACATTATCTTAAGCTTCTAGTAAAAACATCGGTGATAGTCTTTGTCAGTGTGGTGCTTTCCAAGCTTTTTAGCTATGGATTCAAGATTCTTGTGGCAAGAAACTTCGGGGCCGAAGTGTATGGGCTCTATTCCCTGGCGGTTATTGTCGTAGGATTGTTCACCACCATTGCCGCACTCGGATTTGGAGATGGTCTTGTCCGTTTCTTTCCACATTACCGTGGAAAAGAAGAGTTCAAAAAAATGCTTTATCTCTTCAAAGCATCATCAATTGTGCTGTTGATCCTGGGTACTGGCACAGCGATAGTCTTGTATCTTTTTTCAGAGGTGATCTCCACCCAAGTATTCCATACGCTTTCTTTGACCTATTACCTTCAGGTGACTGCAATATCCCTTCCATTTGTCTGTCTCGCCTATGTCTTCCTTGCGCTTCTTCGTTCTTATGAGAAAGTTGCCGAGTATTCTTTCCTAAACAATGTCCTGCTAAACGGGTCTAGGCTGCTTTTTGTCGCTATTCTCTTTTGGCTCGGATTCAAGATAGACTCTTTGCTCTATGCGTTCGTTCTTTCTTACGTCCTGCTTTGCCTGGGAAGTTTTTATTTCTCCCGCACAATCCTCGCTTCCTTGTTTGTAAAGGAAAAGCTTTCTTCATCGGAAAAGAAAGTCGTGCTTAAGGAGGTCTTTTTCTATTCCTGGCCTTTGCTCTTTGTCGGTGTCCTTACCAATCTTTTTTTCTGGACCGACTCCTTGGTTCTGGGATATTTCAAGACTGCCGAGATTGTGGGATATTACAATGTTGCAGTGACCATCATCTCTCTCTATGGTATCGCGCCGGATTTGTTCATGCAGCTGTTTCAGCCTTTGATTGCAGGAAAGCTCTCTCAGGACAAGACTACTTTGGTTCGTGATCTTACACAGCAGGTGGTGAAGTGGGTATTTTTGATTAATCTCCCGGTTTTTGCCGCGACGTTCATATATCCTGGAGTTATGATCAATCTCTTCTTTGGCCCCCAATTTGAACTGGCCGCAAATTCGCTGCGTATTCTTTCGCTCGGTGCGCTTATGGTGGGATTTGTCAGCATCATGTCTACACTTGTGACGATGAAAGGCGAATCAAAAACGATTATGAAGGATATGCTCGCCGTAGGGATCTTGAACTTGGTCATCGACATTATCCTGGTCCCGGGCATGGGGATGGAAGGGGCAGCTCTGGCGACGACGCTCTCTTGGTTTGTGTTTATGGTCATTCTTTTAATTCAGGTACGCAGGAGATATGCATTCTCGCCTTTGAGAAGGTCCTTCCTCAAGATTGGCGTTGCATTTATCCTCTCCGTTATCTTCCTGTTGGGACTTAAGATGATCCTTGTTCCTACTTTAGTGAACGTCATTATCTCGGGAGTCCTTTTCGGGATGCTCTATCTTGCTTTGATCATCCTCTTTAAGATCCCAGACAAAGATGATCTGATGATTATTCACGCGATAAAAAGAAAGGTTCTTGGCGGGGCATTGCCTAAATCTTAGTTAAGGCGCTTATTGAAAAACTGGGATATTGCGATAAGTTTTGGTTGTTTTGTTCTTTTGAGGGTATATAGGGTGAGATACTTGAGGATGAACC
>CAIQQL010000035.1 GCA_903873955.1 uncultured archaeon
ATGCGACGAGATGCTTATGCTGGTCATGTTAAGGCGAAGCACATGAAGGAGATTGCTACATTGATACTAGAAGACTTTAAAGAATATGAGGTAAACACCATCAAGACCTACGCTTGCGAGGGAAGAGCATCGTCCATGGTCATTCAATCAAAGATGTACCAAGATGCCGAGTATTGGTTTGGTGTAAAACCATTCTTCTATATTCGAGACAGCATCGAGGTTGCATACGATCCGACTCGCCCTGATACAAAAGTAAAGGCATACCCAGAAGACTTGGAACTTTCTCAGTACTTGAAACGAGAAGAGAATATGATCGCTCATCGTAAGTTCATCGAAGAAGTTCTCCAAAGTATCTCATTGATGGACTTCATACAGATTGGTAAGAATCTAGCGATGCGTCATACTAATGTTCTATCGATGAAGAAGGAATTGTCTACTTTGCGTGTGAATCATAAAGCCTTGGAGGAGAGTTCTCAGAATCAGGTGGAGCAACTCAAGAAAGAGGTCGAGATGTGGAAGGAAACGGCTGAGGAAAAGGAGTTCATTGCCGATCTACGAAAAGATCTTCAGTCTGCCCGTTCGTATGCCAGTCAGTTGGAGAAGCGTTCCAATTTGATTAAGGACGAAATGGAGTTTCAGAAGAAGGACTTTAATGATCGTTGGACTGGATTGAATCAGGCAAGTTGCACTAGAGAGCGAGAGGCAGACGATCGAGAGGACCGATATCGCAAGGAGATCAGCGATCTGAAGGCACAGCTAGAGAAGTCCAAGATCAAAGTCAAGGAAGAAGCTCAGAAACTATTTGATAAGGAACGTGAAGCGAAGCAGAAGATCAAGGAAAAGAAGGCGTTGGAGAAAGCGAAAGCCAAGAAGATGGCAAAGAAAGCCAAGAAGCTGGCAGAGCTATCCGATTCAGACTCAGACTCAGACTCAGACTCAGACTAGGGCTAATAACCACTTTATAGGAAATGTACGGTTTCAAAAAGTATGCCCTAACCACTCTTAATAGACCCAACAGTACCTTCAAGGTGCTGTTGGGTTTTTTTACGTCTAACTAGAAAATTTATGAGTACGCCCTTCGCATGGTAATGTATTTACTACTCTTTCTGAAAATCATGATCCATTTTTTGTTATAGGGGCTAAATTAGTATCTGAAAGTATGCCTTTTGAGGTGTTTTTATAAAAAGGGAAAATGAAAAATGAAAATGAAAATGAAAAAAATAAAAGTAAAAAAAGTACAAAAAAAGTATGGAGAGTATGGCCAGGGTATTTCTAAAAAAGTGCCAAAAGGCAAGGTTTTTGACACACTTTTAGCCCCATGTTTTTAATATAATTAACGACTCTACCTAAAAATAGACACTCGTAAATTGTGCCAGAAATGGGTGGCTATTTTATTTTTAGCCCTTTTTCATTCATCGACCGAATAGGCATCCGCCCCATGTATCGCAATTCAGACAACTGCACCGCAGTCCGTTGCTTCTTTGCTTCCGCAAGAGAAAGGGGCTTTTTGGATAACACGGCACCATGAATGGAACGAACCTTGTACCCACGACCGGTATGAAATAAACGGTAAGGCATTCTATTCTATCAATTATAATAATTCATAGAATAGATGTGGGCATGGTTAATGAGTTGGTTGCAGAGATCCGCACCCGAACCAAAGAGAAAGATTGAACTTCTACCAGGTCGCCATACGATATCCCCTTACCGATTGCTTGACTGGTACTCGCAGCATGTGGATCACCAATTGGACCCCCTTCAAAAACGAATGCCTCGAGATGCCATCACCTGAGCGTAGTACGGATTAGAAGATAAAACGGAGTTCAATTTAGATAACTTCTCTACCTTCTGTTCCACTTCATCGACTTCCAATGCTGGCTTCTTTGCTTGAAATGATCTTGTCTTTGGTTCTTCAACTGTCTCCTCTTCTTCTTCTTCTTCTACTGGTACTACTTTGGGTCGGGGAGTTCGCTTCTTCGGCGGGGCAATCTTCAATGTAATGGATGGATCGTCCTTGTTCTTTCGCAGATCCAGCAGTTTGCGAGTCTGCTCCTTCTGCTTCTCGGTCCGTTCCTTTCTCTCCTTCGCAGCCAATTGCTTTACCTGCTTCTTGGTAAGAACGAGGTCAGCAAGTGCTTCAGGTCGAGTCATGATTACCTCTTTACCACGCAGGGCATCACATCGAACCTTTCTTTCTCGCTTTTCCATTTTTTCATATTCCCGTACCATCTCATTTACCTCATTTAATGTGAGGTCCTGGGTCTTTTTCTCTAAAACTTCCGTATCATCCCGGTCGGAATCGCTTGAATCACTCGATAGGTCGGACATACTTGATTCTATTACGTTAGCAAGAAAATAAAATCTATGAAAAAAATATAATCCGGATATAGAATGCAAAAAGGGGCCCTCTCGAAACAAATCGGTACATTTCCGGCCATGGAAGCGAACCGGGAGAAACTGGTAGCCATGTTTGAATCTA
>CAIQQL010000036.1 GCA_903873955.1 uncultured archaeon
AAGTCAACTACTTTTTTCTATAAATTTCCTCTGTCTTAGATAGTGTAGTCACGAGATAAGAAGACTGATATACTCTCACAAAAAGGCAGGAAAGAAAGATAAAAGCTCATAGAAGGCACGATATATCAGACAAAGCATGGTCTTTACTTGAGCCACATTTACCGGGACGCAAAGGCATTTGAAGCGGAATAGCAGAAGACAACAGACAATTCATCAACGCAGTTTTTTGGATCATGCGTAAAGGAGATCTTTGGCGAGATCTTCCTCCTGATTACGGAGATTGGAGCAATATGCATAGACGTTTTATTCGCTGGGGAGATAAGGGAATATGGGAGCAGCTCTTGGAGATTCTCATTGATACACCAGACTATGAATGGTTAATGATTGATGCCAGCTACTGCAAGGTTCATCCTCACTCAAGTAGAGCAAGAGGAGGCAATCAAGATATGAGCCGCACAAAAGGGGGCTCAACACAAAGCTACATTTGGCGGTGGATTCGCATGGTATGCCGACCCGGGCTATTATTACACGAGGCACAACAGCAGATTGCACTCAAGCAAAGCAATTGATAGACGGAATACCTGCAAAACATCTATTGGCTGACAGAGGGGTGTGATAGCAATGCTATTGTTGAGCAAGCCATCACTCAAGGAATGAATCCTGTTATTCCTCCAAAAAGGAATCGTAAAATTCAGCGATATTAGTATCAAGAGCTTTACAAAGTCAGGCATCTTGTCGAAAATGCTTTTCTTCACATCAAACGCTGGCGCGGCATTGCAACAATATATGCGAAAAACACCAAATTCTTCCTCGCTGCAGTTCATATTCGGTGCATCGCTCTTTGGGTTAATATCTCGTGACTACACTATCTAGAACTTGTCAAAGTGTTAGAGTGATAGCAGAGATAAGGACAATGTTTTCACAGTAGATGCACTTTTGTTCAAAATCCTTTGAGAACCTACACAGCCAGTTTAACCAATCCAATGCCCTCTCTGCGACCCGACCGTGCAACTGCGTGACAATTTCTTCAAAAAAGCCTCTATAGCTAAGATCAACCTAGCATCTTTTTCACTTGAAGAAGTTAGATAAGAACAATATCTGCAAGAACTGCTCCTCATACCGTCTCGGATGAATCGCCCTATTGCCATTCTCATATTCAAAATAATGACTAATCCTTTCCCATGATTCGTCCCTCAAATCACTTGGATGCATACTTCTCTAACCTTCGTATGTACCTTTAGCAAATTTTTCTGGTAGAGTTAACATGGTTTTTTAGTTTGCCCAACATACGACATTAAGGAAAAAAATATGTTAAAATTCATAATTATATGTTTCCTATCGGCATTTTGTACGGAAGGATCGGAGATTGAAGAGGACGCCGTGCATAAGTTTTTTTCTGCTGAATTTATAGTTACATCATTAGGAGCTGAAGAAATGACATCTCAAATTCCCCCATTACCAATCTTTGAATTTTTGCTGAAAGTTAAAAAAAATTCTTTGCCTGATTGTGCTATGGAAAGGCGTTATGTGCTAGAAGAATATTTTCCTGAGCAATTACCAACAGCTATTGATAGAGAAGATCATTGGGAGGTTCTTCTTGAGCGGCCTAGTTCTTCTTACGGGTGCTATATTTTTGATTCTAATATTTATGAAGGGATTGAGTGGTGGCGGCCAGGAACAAGTATAAGGAATATATGCTTTGAAAAAAAATTTTTGGATCGAGGAATATTTGCTCTTGAGGACCAATGGGCTCCACTATCCTGGAGCCTTTATTTTGAAAAAACTGGCTCGATACCAAAAGAGTTAGTATTTCTTCATATAGACGATCATAAGGATATGATGTCACCAAGAATTGGGTTATGCAGAGATAAGCAGTATGTTGATTTTATTTCAAAAAATTATTTCTCTTTGCTTAAACCTAAAACCGTCGAATCAGCAATTGTAAGTGGAGCTTTGGGAAAGGGGAGCATTTTAACACCTCTCATTTGGCAGGTTGATAAAATTCATGTACGGCATTTAACTTCACGACCTGGTCCTCCTGTGCTTTATTCTCTTAAGAAGAAAATTCAACCAGATA
>CAIQQL010000037.1 GCA_903873955.1 uncultured archaeon
CTTTCGATGATCTCTTTTTCTGGCGTGCTGCGCCAGGAAAAGAGATCATCGAAAATTCGCACATCGCGTTAACTAAATTGTTTTTACAAAAAGTTTTTATTGACTCAATAAAATCTTTTTAAGCTATACTTCCATTTTGGAACGCCATGCAACATGTAGAGGGAAAAAAGCAATGACAACTTCTTCAGGTAGTCTCGAGCCAACAAAAACTGATAGCACTCCAGCTCCTCAATCTTCCGTACAAAAAGAAAAAGCAGGCAACTTGTCTTTAGAAGAGTCTGGCGGGCACGCTATAAAGAAGCTCAAAGAGCTGCCTGCGACCCCTCAGGGAAGAGTTGCAGATAGTTCCGAGCATCTTTCTGAAGAACTACTATCTAAAAGACTCCATGCTACTGAAGAGCTAGCGCTAAGTCATCAAATCGCTCTTGAAAATGAAAGAACTCCTTTCGAACTTCGTATAGAGGAAGCGCGATCGTCGGCGTTCCCACTCGCTCAACAACAAGAAGATGTCTCTTCGCCCGCTCCCTCAAGCTCTACCGCTTCTTCCTCTCCAGTCCATCCCGAAATTACCGAAAAACAAAGAGAAGTTGAAACGGGACTATTCCCAGGCATACCAACTCCAGGAGCACGTCTAGTTGCTTCTTCTATCAAAGACCGAATGGAGGCCTTGGGCGTCCCAGGCGTCAGTATTGCCGTAGTCAATGGTGGAAAAGTAGAATGGTCACAAGGATATGGCGAACTTGCAAAGCCAGAAGTGCTCTCTCAGGCCACTTCCATCAGTAAAGTTGTCACTTCAATGACGGTTTTGTCCTTGGTTAAGGAAGGAAAGATTGGCTTGAAACAAGACCTGAAATCTATTTTGCCAGATGATGCCCTTTGGGATCAAATTGATCCGGATGGCCTTTCGAAAGTGAAAGGTCAGGAGATTACGATCGAACGGCTGCTTTCACATACGGCCGGAATAGCAAATGCAGGAGGAGAGCTGTGGGAATATTATAATGCAGAAGCGATCGATCGGCAAATTCTACAGATTCAACAAAAAATTGATTCCTTAGAAAAAAAAATTTTGCCTTCTCTTTCTCTAGGCGAAAAAGAGGCCATCGAAACAGCACTGCAATCTTTACGTAACAAGCTTACATTTCTACGAAAGACTCGCGAAAATCCCAACGAATGTACTCTCCCCTCTTCAGATGCTCTTCTGCAGGGGAAGACAAAAGGCGGTCCTGTGCATGTCATATACCCCCCAGGAGGGCATCATGAATACTCTAATCTTGGTTATGTGATTCTTCAGAAAGTAGTTGAAACAGTTACCAAAGAGCCTTTTGCAACCGCTGTGCAAAATCGAGTTCTCACACCATTAGGAATGGAGAACAGTACCTACACACCACCAGTTGAAAGAACCGTTGCCGGATATGACAAAGAGAGCAACCCAATTCCAGGTTTATGGCGCGCTCTTCCCTTTTTAGCGGCGAGTAGTCTGTGGACAACCTCGAATGATCTGGCACAATTGATTCTCGGCCTGCAAAAAACACCCGACTTAGAACAAATGGTAGCGCCTCCCCCAGGAGAGAATGGTCGATCATATTATGGACTTGGAATATCCGTTGTACCTCAAGATGGAGCTCGTTATTTTTCTCATGCGGGCAACTCACCTGGCTTTAGCACCTTGTTGATCGC
>CAIQQL010000038.1 GCA_903873955.1 uncultured archaeon
ACGATTAAGAATCGAAGATGAAAAGAACAAGCCTGCGATGATCCGCGAGTTGCATATTTATGGTCCTGCCGTAGCATTAGGAAAACAGGAAGATCAGAAATATCAGCATAGGGGATTAGGTAAACAGTTAATGCAACAAGCCGAAAAGATTGCAAAAAGGAAGGGTAGGAAAGAGATTTGGGTAATTTCGGGCGTTGGTGTCCGAGAATACTATCGCTCGTTGGGTTATACTTTGAATAATGAAGGATATATGACAAAAAAGTTGTAGTCTTATAACACAATAAGATTTATATGTTCAGAATTAAGAGCTACTCTATGGGTCTGTCTGAAAAAACGGATAAAGAGTATCATCCTAGATTGTACAAACTAAAAGAAGGATTACAATTAATGTCCATGATAGGTTTGATGGGCTCAGTTTTGTCAGTAGGAGCAGTCATCGGATATGGATGTGCTTGTTTCAACAATCCCTTCAAAGAAAAAGACAGAAGAGCACAGGATAAACCTGCCTCCTTTCTCGAACAACAGGTAATGAACCATGAATTATCGCCTTCTCAAATCTATACCCGACAGCAAGAGGCCAATATAGGATACGCCTTGCTCATTGGAGCAGGTTTTTACCTAGGATCTAAGGGTACTTGGAAAATATCAAAAAAGATTGAGGGGCACCTTAACTCTATCCGCCCACCAGAAGTACAGCGACCAAATATCAGTACATATGCGCCATCACAGATGACAATTTCAGCAAGCACCACTAAGCAAACTATTCTTTAGCATACGCCAGAAACCTAAGCGTTTCAAAAAATCCAACTTCTTGAAGAATATTAAGTGCATGCTTATCTAGCAGGGGTGCAAGACTTTCCCTGATTGCTTGTAATGTCGAGCCAGTAAGAGGTTCATCCTTCTTATGATGTGAACGTATGGTCTCCATGACAAGGGTTCTTGCTCTAGTTGCCGAAAGAGGAGTGTTGCTCCCTGAAATAGGAGTACGAGAGACCTCGAGGATTTCATAGCGCCCTTCACCAAAAAGTTGTTTTGTCCAGTCATTACCTGCAATGACTGCATCAAACTGAGGGCAGAGTGAGACAACTTTTGTTGAATAAGCTGCATTTGCAGGAACATCTTGAATAGGGATAGTATAGAACTGAGATGGCTGGATACCGTTGGATAAAAGAGTATAACGTATTGATTCCAGTCGTTTTCCGGCAGTGAGGGGATCACTTTCTTGGTGGCTGGCCTGAGCTGAACCTACTGCAATGACGACTTGTTTCTTTTTACTCAGACCCAATAATACATTGCTCAAATGCCCGTTTTGTTCACCGTAAACCCCTGTAAAGGGTTGAAAGCCCCCTAAGAAAAGAGCACGGTTAGGATGATAAGGGGCGCTTTTTGCAGGAGCCTTTCGGTTGTAGATAGTGCTAATACGATCAATAATGCCCAATCGTTCCATGGCACATATTGTGCTTTGAAAAAAGTGCTTGTTCAAAACTTTTTCAAGAGAATGTCCTGCAGAGGCGTTAACTTGGGCATGAGAGATCAGGCCATAATTGTCACCTTGAGGCTTCTGTTCATCAACCGTTTCAATCTGGTAGTTATGTTGACGTTGGAATGTGGCAAACATGGAGGCATTCTTAAAGTTTCTTGTATAAAATGTATCCCAGCGAGGAGTCATCATCATGACCTGCGCGACCCAACTTGTGGCTTCAGGCATATTTTCAACAGGGACGATAATATACCTTCCAGGGTCAATCCCCTCAGATTGCAAGGTGGTATCAAGAACTTCAATTCGTTCACCTGCAGTCATCACTTCCTGGGGCTCATGAGAATACCCTGCCGATCCAATCCCTATGACAACTTCTTCATGTTTGTCGAGTATCGTTTTTATAAGTCCGACATCTTGTCTTGTCGGGGGTTGCATCTTCTCAATTAAGAAGCCTCGAGAAGGATGTAAGGAATAAGCCATAAAAATTCTTGTTTTCGTAAATATTTAAAGTATGTGATTATAGAAGATAACTATTTGTGTTAAATATGATCGAACGAGGTGTCAGATAAATCCGCTTAACATGAGTAGTCGGATGATTTGACTCAACTACAAAGATTTCTCGGAAAAGATCAAGGGGCAAGATTATTAAAATGCTCTCGTTGTCCCCCCCGGTCAGCAAGTCATCCTCGGTGAAAACATACGCCGAAGAACCCTTAATCTTAGAGCGATAATGGGTACATTTTCGTTTATTGGCGGGGAAATCTCTTTCAAAATAGTTGGATATGGCCTTCCTAGTTTCTTCGCATGCCTCTTCATGTCTGATGGAACCAAAGTCAAAGGTTGTCTCTTCTAAAACCAGGGGATCAGTACCGAGAAGATGCGCGAGCACCAAGATAGACATCTGAACGGTTATCTTTTCACCATCATGTTCGGCAGTGAACTGTACATTTCTCCGGTCCAGAAGAGAGACCTCTTGAAACATAATCTCAATCATTTTTCTCCTTTGTTAAAAGGATGACATTGGAATTGATTTTTTCATTGATGATACGATATGAACTATGTTGCTCGATTGCTTTTGCAAATGCTACGATTTCCTTAAAAAAAGGCATGGCTTTAAGCCCCATTTTTACCCGTGCGCCACCTACAGCCATATATCCCTTGACTTCAACAAATTTAGGTTGGGCTGATTCAATTAGCTTCGCGTATTGTTCAGGAGAGGTCATGTTTGTAGCCTTGCTCAAGGTAAGCCTTATGACGGTGTTACATTCAAATTTCTTAAGCAGGGCAAGCGCGGTCATAAGATTTTCCCAGCCGTCTGAGATGATTGGGCAACATTCTTTTTCAAAGACTTCTTTGTTGGGGGCATGCAGAGTCACATAAAGATTTGTTGGCGGGTGTCTCAGGAGAAACTGAAGCTTGTCTGGATGGGCGCCGTTGGTCACTAAAAAGGAGGTCATGCCCTTTTGTTTTATAAGATCAATCATCTGAGGAAGATAAGGATACAGTGTAGGTTCCCCGCTCAAGGAGATTGCAAAATGTTTTGGATATTCTGATTCTTTAAATTTTTCCCCATTTTTAACTGTGGCTTTGAAACCTTGCAGATACCGGACATGTTCCTGAATACACCCATCTACAATCGATTCTGGGCTGTCCCAAACAAAGTTTTTAGGAGGAAGGGTGAAACTAAGGGACCGCCAGCAATGTACGCAATTGTAGTCGCAGAAAAAGGACACAGGACTCATTTGTACGCACTGATGGCTCTGAATTCCATAAAACTCCTGTTTGTAACAATGATCGCAGCCTCTAAGGGCTTTTTTTGTCCATTCACAGACCTTAATTGAGGAGTGCTTTCCTACAAATCGGTACCCTTGGTCATACATGCGCTGGGCTTTCCAGAGAGGTAAACCTACACCGGAGAGATCAACTTGAGCTGAGAAGTTCTTTACAGGTTTCATGCCCAATAAAAAGGAAAAACGACTTAAATACATTATGAAAATAGATCTGGGGGGCTCACAAGCGATTTCAAAGAGGGATGAAGCCAAAAGCAGCCAGTATATTAGGAAGGTATTTAAACAAGAGAGCCTATTATTAAGCATTGGGAGACCCATACTATGAACACAACATGTGTATCTAGATCTTGTTTATTAAAAATTTTCAAAAAGAGTGTGAAAAATGAGGGGGCTTAAGTTACCATGGTCATGCTATCTACCCTTTACAATGAGCATATTGGAAAGGTCCTAGGTTCATTGGGAATCTTCAATTCAACAGAGATCAATATTTATCTTGCACTTACCAAACACAATCCTTCAAATATCGCAGACCTTTGCAGGATGATACAGAATTATCGCACTAACGTTATGAATTCCCTCAATAATCTAATAGAGAAAGGATTCGTCAGGGAGGAGATAACAGACAGCAAACGGATTTTCTATGCACTTGAACCTGAGAAATTAAAGGAATACTTTCAGCAAAAGCAAGTCGATTTGGATGAGGTTTTACCAGAGTTACAGCAATGGAAACAAGCCCAGTTACATGACGAACAGGCGACGATTACCCATGGGATATCTTCTGTTAAGACGGCACTGATGGACCTCCTTAAAGAGCAGCAGCCCATTAACGTATATGGCATGCCCATACAATGTGTTGAAATTCTTGGGGAAGCTTTTTTAAGGGAGTTTCACAGAAAGAGAATACGGGTCAGGATACCTTTAAGAGTGATATACAACCAAAAACCTGAAAAAAGAATTCCTCTATTGAACAGTCTAAGGTTTACTCAGGCAAAATATTTTACAAAACAGTATAACACTTTGGTCTCAACTCTCATTTGCAGAGACCAGGTATTATTTTTTGTCAATAAAGAACCTGTGTCTTTGATATTTTTGCGATCTCAAGAGATTGCTGAAGCCTATGACCGTTATTTTGAAATCCTTTGGGATCGTGCCCAGTCATAATAGAGTAGTGCTTGCTACTCGCTTTATTTTTATACTTTATTGACCAAGTAGTCTAATGCAGGATATATTATGTGACCGGTGCTCAGAAGCCATCAGTAACCCGATTTGTGAGCGATGCTATGTAGAGGAGGTAGGACTTTGGTTACGGGACCGAGATATGCAACAAGACCAGATACAAAAGACGGTAGGGATGATAAGAGAGTCGCTTGAAGCAGAGGGGCATCACAGCGATACCTGTGTGCTTTGCGGTAACGAAGGACTGTCTATTTGTTCATATTGTTTTTTCCTGAAAATAACCAGGATTCTGCAAAAACTGCACTTTTCAAAAAAGGATATAAAGGATTTTCTC
>CAIQQL010000039.1 GCA_903873955.1 uncultured archaeon
GGATGGATGGATAAAATAAGTTAATGGGTTCAGGAGGCAGGAGGTAAGAGCTACAGAAGAAAATTAAACGTTTAAACGATTCAACGCTTCAACGTTTCAACAATCAGTTCTTATCAAAATACGGGGGAACAAAGCCTATGACCATATCAAGAAATTTGTGGAGATGGGCCTTGTGGTGAAAAAGAAACAGGGGCATACCTGCGACCTGAGCCTCTCTGACACTTTTTTTGAATATTTCAGCCTTGAAAAGGCAGCTGAAGAGGGTGCAGTCTTCGCGACTGCCGATGCAGGAGTATTGGCAGAGCGCATCTCCCAAGAAAATGCAAAAGAAGAGGCGTTTTTGGCCACTTCTCCTTCTCACGAGCCGGACAAAAAAGATTCTCCTGCCCTTTAATTAGACCATGAATGCCATCATACAAGCAATCGTTTACCTTAGCACCTATCTAGCCATTTTTGCTATGGTCTACTATCTTCTTGGCTTTTTGGAGCGCTCACCTCCTTCTTCAGTGAAGGACCGTAAGCTTCCTTTTATGTCCATCATCATCCCGGCTTATAATGAAGAGCATACGATCGTACCAACCGTAGAGAGTGCACTTGCCCTGGAT
The DNA here is from genome assembly GCA_903873955.1 of uncultured archaeon. Classification (GTDB taxonomy): domain Archaea; phylum Nanobdellota; class Nanobdellia; order Pacearchaeales; family GW2011-AR1; genus VGKP01. The sequence goes on from CAIQQL010000039.1 coordinate 606, forward strand.
TATCCTGCGTCAAAGCTCGAGATCCTGGTCGTTGATGACGGTTCGCATGACCATACCCTTGCCCTTGCCAGGGATCTTGCCAAGAAACATAATCAGGTCAAGGTGTTCACGAAGCCCAATGGCGGCAAGTCCAGCGCGATGAACTTCGGCATCGCAAAAGCAAAATCGGATTTCATCATCAGCTTTGATGCCGACTCCCTTGTTGAAAAACAGGCGTTGAAGAACATGCTTCCTTTCTTTGATGACCCTACCATTGCATGCGTCACCCCTGCCATGAAGGTCTATCAACCCAAAGGTATCCTGCAACGAATCCAGGCCGTTGAGTATGAGTGGGGAATCTTCTTGCGTAAGGCATTCACCAAACTCAATGCCGTGCATGTCACCCCCGGACCTTTCTCCATCTACCGTAAGGCCTTTTTTACGAAGTATGGCGGATATAACGAGCATACGGTGACGGAAGACATGGAGATTGCCCTGCGTATCCAGAAGCACCATTTCCGCATTGAAAACTGCATCGATGCCGTGGTCTATACCCATTCTCCGAAACGTTTCGGTGAACTCTTGAAACAACGCAGACGCTGGTACTTTGGCGCCATCAAGAACTATGTCAACTATCATGAGCTCTTCAGCAAGGAGTATGGGGAGATGGGTATCTTCATCCTTCCGCTCTCGCTCTTCTCTATCGTGACCACCATCATCGTCACTTTCTATTTCACTGGCAAGGTCATTGTCGATTATCTGCATCAGGCGGAAATGTACTCCCTGATCGGCTTCGATTTCATCAACAACCTGACGTTCAAATGGTATATACTCTATCTCTCCCTTTATCAGACCTTCACCAATGGGCTGATCGTTTTCGGTCTCGGGTTTGCAATCTTCACTTTTTTCCTGCTCTATCTTGTCCGTAGGCGTATGGGGGTCCGTGCAAACCCCATATCAACATTTATAAGCTATTTCTTTTTCATAAGTTTCTATAGTATCCTCTACACCATTTGGTGGGTGGTATCAATAATATACTCTATATTCCAGAGAAAAGTAGCATGGTAATACAATCAGCTCCTCGCACTATGAATTGGACTAAGGTTCTCCTCACATTCCTAATAGCAACCTTCCTTTTCTTTTTCGGATTTTTCATAGGCTATCTTACCCAGGCACTGCTCAAGAGCTCCACCATCTCCATCCAAGACACCGCAAAAACAGAGATCCTGAATCTTGAGACTCTGTCCATGCTGGAGTCACAATATCCTTGTGAATCCTATGTAGTCGATACCCTCACCGACCGGTTAGACTATGTCGGAGGTCTCATCTCCACATTGGAAGAACGGCAAGGAAAAACCAATACTGATGTGCTTGAGCTCAAGAAACTATATTCTATCCTGGAAGTACGCCATATGCTCTTGGTCAATGACAAGAACAAGCAGTGCAACGCCAACTATTCCATCTTCCTTTACTTCTATTCGAATGACCCTACCTGCAAAACACCTACTGATGAAACCGCTTTTGTCTTCACCTATCTGCGTCGCAAGTTTGATACGGTCCGCGTATATTCTTTCGACAAACAACTCAACTCTGACCTGGTCAAAGCCCTTTTGAGCCATTACCAGATCGATAACTCCTGCAGTTCGGTGGTCTTTGATGGCAAGACCTACAATGGCTATCCTGCAAGGACCTCGTTTTATGAGAGTTTAATTGTCAACCAGAGCAGAAGTTAACCGAGCACTATATTTTTAAATCCGTAGCGAGTTTGTGAACCATGCCTAAACAACCTTCTTTTTTTCTCTACGGGCTTTTGCTGGCCGTCCTTGCACTTTTTCTCTATCTCCATTTCGCTTCCCCTGTCCTTTTTTGGGATGAAAACGCCTATTTAGGCAATGCCCGAAGCCATCTCACTTCCTCCTTCTACACGGAAGACTTCCGGTTTCCTTTGCTGGAGTATGCCCTTGCAGGAGTCTGGATGGTCTTTGGTGAGAGTGTCTTTCTTGCCCGTCTGCTGATCATCCTCTGCAGCGTCGGTTCAGTCTTTGTCTTCTATAAAATATCCGAAATCTATTTTGGCAGACGAGCGCTTCTTGCAACCCTTCTTTTCTCTCTTTGTTCACTGCTCTGGATGTGGGGTTTTCGGGTGTATACCGAAGCCCCTGCATTGCTTTTCCTTTTACTTTCCTTTTACTTTCTCTTGCGCGATCATGCTTTCTTGCCCGGTCTTTTTGCTGGTCTGAGCTTCCTTTCCAAGTTTCCCTTTGCGCTCTTTGCGCTTGCTGCAGGGGCCCTTTTCATCTATCATCGACAATGGCGTAAGGCGATTTATTTCTCTCTGGGCTTTCTCTTGGTCCTCTCCCCCTGGTTGTTGTATCATCAGATTGTCCACCATAATCCTCTCTGGAATCTTCTGGAACAAGCCAAGATCGTCTCTTCATACACCCATTGGGAGCCAATCTCCAAACAGCTTTACAATATCCTCTCCATGCTTGGCTTCCTGGTCCTTCTCCTTCCCTTCGGCATCTGGCATCTGGTCAAGCGTAATGCCCCTAAAACTTCCCTCATCATTCTCTCCTTGACGCTGTTCCTTCTCTATTTTCTCTTCCTGGTCAATATGAAAGAATCCCGCTATCTTTTCACTATGCTCCCTTTTTTCTATCTTCTCTCCTTTGAAGGCCTGCTTTTTTTCAAAGA
>CAIQQL010000040.1 GCA_903873955.1 uncultured archaeon
CAATAAGAGTGCCAATCATGAAATAAGTGCTGTCTAAAAAAGAGGAGGGAATGAAAGAAACTACAACCCTCAGACCCTTGATACTTGAAAGAGCGAGCCCTATGACCCCTACAATCGCGATAACATAACCAATTGCCTTATTCATCTTTTTTTTCTAACCTGAAAAAGGAAGGGAGATATTTAAATCTTTCTCGATAACGAAAACCGAAAGTTAAAAACCTGCAGGAGTTGCATAATCATTATAAACACGAAATCTCTTTGCTAGGAATGAGATATGAAGAGGCACCTGATTTAAAAGAGAGGATGAATGAAATCGTCAAGACCTTGGAGATGGACCATATCAATCTCGATCGCGTAGAATGTTTGCGCGGAAAGGGATCATCTTCACGTAGAACCATCGCCCGATGCCATGCTTTAGGCAAATTGTTGCAAAAAGCGATGAAGACAGAAGCATTCTATGCTATCGAGTTCCTGGAAAGATTTGAAAAGATGAGCCGGGAAGACCAGGATAAAGTAATCATCCATGAACTCATGCATATTCCAAAGACGTTTGGAGGGGGATTCAGACAGCATGATTTTGTGTGCGAGAAAAATGTGGAAATCCTATACCGTAGATATTTCAAGCTAAAGACCGGAGAGGTCCATGCTGTTCCAGAGACCCCTATTGAAGAGGAGAGAATAGTCGCAGCAATCCCGGAAAGACCAAACTTGTTCTATTTTTGGAGATGATCACTTGAATATCTCGCCATTCTCTCGACTCCAGAAGAGAAGGTCAAGTTCATCAATAGGTATATTTATTTTTTCAGAAAATGCAAGAAATTTCTTTTCTGTTTCAAGGTAATCTTGACGGTTTTTGAGGCTTTCTTTTGTGGTTACACCTAAAGCATGGAGATTTCGGAGGATATGTCTATCCAAAATCGCAAATTGATTGTCTGACTTGCCGATGTTACGCAGGAAATGGCCAGCCTCTTTAAGACCATATCCCTTGACTTCTTCGGCAAGAGAGTCTCTCAAGATTTTTCGGTGAGGATTGGAAAGTAAAGGAGTAAGAGCGCTCCATTGGGAATAGGCCTTAAGCACGTAATCGGCCTTATGATTATGAAAACGGGTCTTGCTTTTCAGGACATTGACAAGAGCGTCCCGGTCAACGACAGTCAATTTTTTTATCTGTAGGACCGCTTCCCAGCAAGACTGTCCCTTGCTCTGAGGGGTGAGCAGACAGAAGATAAACTCGTCAAAATAGTTTTCTGTAGGCAGATGTTTAAACTCTGCGAGACGAGCACGAATCCGATCTTGTTTAGAAAGATGCTCTTTTTGAAGGATGGCTAACTCTCGAGCCATAGAAAGAATTAAGCACTACCGCCACGAAGTGCTTTTTCGATATTGAACTTTTTACCGACCTTGATGCCTTTTTCCCCTATTTCAAATTCAATAGTGTCCGAAGAATGCTTGGTACCGCGCATCTTTAGGACCTCAACAGCTCGTATCCTGGTCTCTCCCTGGCGCAGGTAGTAAAAACAAACAACTCCGTCTACTTCAGATTCTACACTTTTCATCAGTCCTTTGGGTTCTTCTGGATCTTCATCTAAGGTGAGGATAGGAGTGCATCCCCAGCTCCGGATGATATCAAAAAGCGCGGCTGCACCTTCACGTCGTTTAATTTCTTCTTCAAACATGAGTAAAAACGAGGTTACTGAATCTACAGCGATGCGCTTTATTTCATTTTTTATGACTATGCTTTCAATGACCCCTCCGCCTTCCTCAAGCATGGTTTTTACCTTCTCAGGGCTATATTCTAAGAACACAAAGGATCCAGCTTCTTCTGCTTTGGCAAGATCCCATCCAAGCGCAGCCATGTTCAAATAGAAATCTTTCTTCTTCTCTTCAAAGGAAATGAATAGGCCATGTTCCCCCTGGGAGATACCCTCCATGATATAGTGCATGGCAAATATAGATTTTCCACTTCCGCCTTTCCCAACAAGAAGATTAATGGTCTGAGGTTCAAAACCGCCCCCCATCATGGTGTCAATCTCTTTTATACCGCACTTCAATCGCTCAATTTTTTCCATGCAAATTAACGGCTGGTTCTACTTTTAAATGTTATGTAATAGACGAGAAGGTCTGGGCTAAGAAAGTGCCCATGATATAACGGACTCCAAAAAAGGCTGCTAGACTGAATGCTACTAAGGGCAAAAGAAAGCGCAGTCCTGCTTTTTCCTCACCTTTGTTTACTAGACCTACAAGCAGACAGGCGAGAAGGTCCGTACATAGAATGAAGGTAAGGGCAAAATAAAAGATGAAGGACGTGGAGACCCCAATAGCCTTGAAAGTAAAGGGGGTGGCCATGGACGTGTTCTGGACTGTAGGAAGAGAGCCTACAATCTTGATGATAATCTCGACAAGAACACTAGACAGGCCGAACAAGACAGGCGCTCCCGCACCAACAGCAAACATAATGAAGATGACATACATCAAGATGCTAGAAGATGCCTTTTTCTCAATGAACTCCTTCTCACGCATATTAGAGGAGGTTTGCTCAAGAAGGGCAGAGATATTGCCTCCTGCTCGCAACCCTGAGATGATAAGGATAATGGTCTTGGTGATTTTTTCAGAGTTGATTCTTCTGGACATACTCAAGAATGCCTGGGCGACATCTTTTCCTGTGGAAATCTCATTTCCTGTCTTGATGATCTCTTCATCCAGAGGATAGAATTCCTTACGTGCAGAAATCAGAAATGCGCGGTCAATGGTCATGCCTGCACGAAGGTTGCTGGACATAAGCTGGACAAAATCGGGGAAGATGGTTTCCATACGGTGTATTCTTGCGCTTGCGGCTATCGAAGACTGAAAATAAAAGATGACCATAAGCCCAAAAAACGAGCCAAGGAAAATATAGAGAGGCGTAGGTGTCAGAGGATTGCTAAGATAAAAGAAGGTAAGTAACGCGGTGATGATCGCTGAGAGGATAAGCGTGCCCATGAACAAGTTGATAAGATACTGTTCCGGATTTTTGACACCCTTCCCATAAATATTGAGAAGGAAGCTTTTCCTGATAGG